>NZ_JBGEVE010000004.1:33673-274570 GCF_048514265.1 Actinomyces sp. SKVG-SVH-4(1)
ACACGCTTCGACGGCAACACCCACTTCGACACAGTCCACTTTTACCACGACGCAAACTTCACCGGAGCCCAATTCCATCAGGGCGCTAAGAGCACTGAATTGGAGGCAACATTCCGAGGCACACGCTTCGACGGCAACACCCACTTCGACACAGTCCACTTTTACCACGACGCAAACTTCACCGGAGCCCAATTCCAGGAGAGCGCCGATTCAATCCTAAATACTAGTTTTAAAGGAACGCACTTCCACAACAAAGCCACCTTCAATAATGCCCACTTTCACCGAGATGCCAGCATGCTCGCAACTGGCATAAAAGTCTCCTTCAGAGGTAGCCATTTCCACGGTGAAACCCATTTTGATAACACCCACTTCTGGCGGCGTGCTTATTTTGACGTCAACAGAGATACTGGCTTTGTAACCACATTCGATAAAGAGACAACTTTCCATGACGCCCACTTCTTCGACTACGCAAGTTTTCAGGAAGCGGTTTTCAATGATTCCGCAGACTTTGGAAATCAATATGGAAGTGGGGAAGCAAAGTTTAAAAGTAAAGCGTGTTTTTGTGGAGCCAAGTTTAAATCCGCCGACTTTTCAAGGGTTGAGTTTGCAGGAGTCGATTTCAGTAACACAACTTTTGGTGTCGTTGATTTCAGTGCAGCACACTTCGACTTAGAGCCACGTTCTCCTTTCTTCAAGACTAGCACCCTATCAGCCGATTTCACTCACGCCACATTCGAATGGCGTATCAATTTTCGAGATATCGCGTTTGATCGCTGCACCACATTCGAAGGTGACGCTCGATTTCGTGAGGCAACGTTTCCTTACAACACTAGTTTTGGATTAGATGTGTTTTTCGAATCTAACACTAAAGTCGCAGCCAATGCATTAGGAGCAGTATTCAAAAAAGGAGCGGACTTTACGGAAATTAAACACGATGGGATAAGCTTTCGAGGCGTATGGTTCAACGTAAAACTACGGAATACGGAAGAAATTCTGTTCCCGGATTCTATACCTATAGGAAAGAATGGTCTCCCTTTGGGGGCAGAGTGGAAAACATTCTAGCCTGCGTCGACATCGGTCTGAGGTCATTAGTTTACCTGAGCAACGGATACTGTTTTCATGATACATGACACTAGTCGTACGACCGCAATCCATGCACGCTTAACGAAAGGTGATTCTCATCATAGAAACAACATAGACACGAGAAACAAAGATGGCGCCGAGCGTCCCAAGAAATATACCAGGAACCTTATGAGGTTCCCCGGAGGCGTTGACACCGTATCGGACCGCAATAAGGACAGCAGAGAAAAAGTAGATCCGGATCTGTAAAGCAGCCAGCGGCACCATCGTTGCACTACTCAAGGAAGGTTTTTACCCGTACCAAGCACGCCTTAACGTCCTCCTCAATCACCCCAGGAGGCACCAAGCATGTGTGTCCCCCAGACCAATCAGTACGTCGAGTCTCTAAGTCAACATTCAAATCACTAAGTCGTCAAGTGGCGCACCAAGTACGAAGGTCCTATCCGGCGCTCCAAGTACGTCTGACCTGAGTTGCACAGTTTTTAGTGCCCTGTTGGGATGCTCAGGGCGGTGAGGATTTCTTCGGCTTCGGGGGTCAGAGGGTCGGCAGCGGTGAGGTGGTGGCCGTTGAGGTTGATGGTGACGTCCTGGAGGGGCTTGAGGGTACGGATGATGCGTTTGATGTTGATCCCGGTGGTGTCCTGGAGGTGTCGGGCGACGGCCAGGGCGGCCATGACCACGGTCAGGTGCGCCTCGATGGCATCGCGCTGGTGGTGGAACACGGGGCGGGCTCTCAGGTCGTGCTTGCTCATCCGGAAAGACTGCTCGACGTGCCACAGCTCGTGATACGAGGAGACCACCTCACCGGCGCCCATCAGATGCGCGGGAATGTTGGTGACATACCCCTTGAGCCCCACCAGCGACCTGGCCCGGGCCAGGGACGCCTCATCCAGGGTGGCGTCACCGGCGTGGGTGGTGACGAACCTGGTGCCCTTGGGACGCTTCTCGCCGGCGATGACGGCCCTAGCGCGGTTGGCCTGTGCAACTCAGGTCTGACACCAGGCCTTCTGATGAGCGACGCTCAGAGCGCCATCGCAAGCGTCCCACTGACGAGGAGCACCAGCCCCACAAGGTACCGCCTGTTGACGGCCTCGCGCAGGACGAGGGCGGAGAAGAGGACGGTGACCAGCACGCTCAACTTGTCGATGGGGACGACCACGCTGGCGGGGCCGTCCTGGAGAGCCCGGTAGTAGCAGAGCCAGGAGGCACAGGTGGCTGCCCCGGAGGCTAGGACGAAGCCGAGCTCACCTTTCGGCACAGTGCGGACCTCCCGGAGCTTGCCGGTGACGGCCACCATCACCCAAGCCATCACCAGCACCACCCCGGTACGGATCGCGGTACCGAGGTTGGACTCCACCCCGGTGATGCCGGCCTTTCCGAGGATTGCGGTGAGCGCGGCGAAGAAGGCTGAGCCGAGCGCGTAGAGCAGCCAGCCCCCGCCGTCGTACACGGCCCGCGGCAGGCCGCGCAGGTCATCGGCGTCGAGCATCAGCAACGTCCCGACAGCGATCAGAGCCACTCCGAGCGCACCGATGAGGCTCACCCTCTCCCCCAGGAAGATGAGGGCCAGCAGCACCGTCAGCACCGTGCTCAGCTTGTCGATCGGCACGACCTTGTTGACGCTGCCGAGCTGGAGCGCCTTGAAGTAGCACAGCCAGGAGGCCCCGGTCGCGAGCCCCGAGAGCACCAGCAGCCCAGTGCTGTGGGCATCGAGGTGGGCCAGCTCGGCCTGCGAGCCGACGATGAACACCATGCCCCAGGCGCCTGCCAGCACCACAATGGTGCGCAGCGCCGTCGCCACGGTCGAGTCGGTAGTGCAGATCCCCTCCTTGGCCAGGACGGCAGTGATGCCGGCAAAAAGCGCTGAGCCGCAGGCGAAGACGATCCACATAAGGCAACCCTAACCCCACCTACACTACCGCACGGCGGGCGCAAAGGTCCTCTCCCTCGCACCCGCCATTGCTGGCCCCTCCCGGCTCAGCGGGTCTTGCGCGGCACGGTGGAGGCTGCCACCCCCAGGACCACCAGGCCGAAGCAGACGAGGTAGGCCAGGTATCGGAAGAAATCGTCGGAAGGCTCACTGGATGTGGTGAGCTCGGTGACGGCGTCGACCGCCCAGCTCATGGGCAGGGCGTCACCGACCACCTCCAGGGCACGCGGCAACTGGTCGCGGCTAACCAGGAGCCCGCACAGGAACAGCTGGGGCGCGACGACCACCGGCATGAACTGGACGGCCTGAAACTCGGTGCGCGCGAAGGCCGACACCAGCAGCCCCAGGGACACCCCGACGAAGGCGTCGATCAGCGCGGTGAGCACCACCCATCCCCAGGAGGCGGAGATGTCCACATCCAGGCCCCAAGCGGCCACAGCGCACAGGATGAGGGACTGGATGACAGCGGTCAGCGCAAAGGCTGTGGCGTAGCCGAACAGGAGGTCGGCCCGGTGGATCGGAGTGGTCCACAACCGCTCCAGGGTCCCACTCACGCGTTCGCGCAGCATGGCGACGCTGGTGACCAGGAACATGACCGTCGTCGGCAGGATCGCCATCATGGAGACGGCGATGCGGTTGAACAGCAGGTCCGCGCCGGGGTAGTCGCGGTAGACGAAGTACAGCAGGGTCAGCAGCGCGGCGGGCACGATCGCGATGAGACCGACCGTGCGCTGGTCGGCGCGCAGCTGGGTGAGGATGCGGCGGGTGGTGGCCAGGTAGGTGCGCAGGTGCATCAGCGCTGCCCTCCTTTCTGCTCAGGCCGGCTCTCGGAGTCGGCGATGACGGCCAGGAAGGCGGCGTCGACCGTGTCCGCCCCGGTGCTGGACAGGAGGTCCTTGGCCGTGGTGGTGGCCAGGATGCGGCCGCTGCGCATGAGGAGGACCTGGTCGCAGCGGAAGGCCTCGTCCATGACGTGGCTGGAGACCAGGAGGGTGGCGCCGCCCTCGGCCAGGGCGTGGAAGGTGGTCCACAGCTCCTCACGGGTAACGGGGTCCAGGCCGACGGTGGGCTCATCCATGACGAGCAGGTCGGGGTCGGCCACAAGCGCGCAGGCCAGGCTCACTCGCCCGGCCTCACCACCGGAGTAGGTGGACACGGGTCGGTCCGCCAGGGCGGCCAGTCCGACGACGTCGAGGACCTCATCCAGGTCGCGGGCCCGGCTGCCGGCAAGGGAGGCGAAGTAGCGCAGGTTCTGGCGGGCGGTCAGGTCGGTGTAGACGGCCTGGTCCTGGGTGACGTAGCCAACCCGGCCGCGCACTGCGGCGGCACCGGGAGCGTGCCCGAGGACCTCGACCTGCCCGCGGTAGCGCTGGACGCCGACGATGGTGCGCATGAGGGTGGTCTTGCCGCAGCCCGAGGGGCCGAGCAGGCCGGTGATGGTGCCGGGCACCAGGTTCAGGTCCAGGCCATGGAGGATCTCCTTGCGCCCGCGAGTCACGCGCAGGTCCGTCGCGGTGACGGCCGGCTGCTCCGAGGAGGCGGAGGACGTGTTGTCTCGACTGGAGTCGTGCGATTGGTTGCTGGCCCCCGACTCCCGGGGCGCTTCTCCTCCATCGCTTTTCATCATGTGATGAATATAGGTCGACGGCGAGCCTGTGTCCAGTGATGGGTTCGGGTGTTCTCAGGCGGGATCGGCGAGGCCGGGCAGGTCGTCAAAGGCGTAGCGCTGGATGGTGGGGCCGACGAGCGCAACCACGGCTTCGGCGTCGAGGGCGGCGATGTGGTCCATGCGGGCGACCCAGCGGGCCAAGCCGAGTCCGATGATCTGGCTGGCGATGAGCTGGGCGCGCAGCTGGGGGCGGTCGGGGCAGAAGTGGGTGACGATCGGCGAGAGAATCCCGGTGGCGATGAAGTCGCGGAAGGGCTCGACGTCACTGCCCTGTCCGAGTGCGGCATGGATGACCGCCGTGAAGCGGTCCGCGCCCGCGTCGTCCCACAGGCTAACGACGGCGCGCACGATCCCCTCTCCCAGCTGCTCGGGCTCGAGCTCGGTGATGGAGGCCGCCCGGTGCATGAGGTTGGCATCGACCCCGGCGGTCGACTCAATGACGGCCTTGGCGAAGAGCGTGGCTCGGTCCGGGAAGTAGTGGTGGACCAGGGCCGGGTCGACGCCGGCGTCGCGCGCGATGCCGCGCAGGGAGGTCTGGTAGCCGTTGCGGGCGAAGGCGGTGCGGGCCGCCGCCAGGATGGCCTCGCGCGTGTCCGGGCTTCCCGCCGGCCGCCGCCCCCTCGGGCTCATCGCTCACTCGTCTCGCTCATGGTCAGAGCATGCCCGCATGCCGCTCCGTTGGGAAGCAGCCGCACGACACGACATGTTAGAATTTTGTTTGACAAAATACGTCGACAGGGGGTTGTGCGGATGTTGGACAGGATCACCGTTCATCCTCGCATCACCCGACGCCACCCTGACATACAGGTCGCAGACGTTGAGTCCGCCTGGCGCAGCGCCATCGCAGTCCGCCGAAGAAACTATGACCCACCTGAGTACTACGCAGCAGCCGGAGCAGACTCTCATGGACGGCTGCTCGAGATGGTTGGAGTGGAACTCGATGATGGCAGCCTACTGATTTTTCACGCCATGAGACTCACCGACAAGATGGCTCAGGAACTACAGGTCAGAAGGGAGAGCACATGAGTACCTATAAGACGAGGAGTGGAGCCACGCTCACTGACGACGAGATCGAGCGAATTGGTGAGGCAGCAGAACGAGGAGAGTATCCCGGCACTCCAGGAGAGTTCATTGTTTCTCCAGGCAGGCCTCGACTCTCGGACGAGGATCTTGTCACCATCGCTTTCAAAGTGCCACGCTCACATCGAGACGCACTGGACCGTAGGGCTGAGGCGCAGGGCGAAACTCGCAGTCAGTTCATGCGAGAAGCACTCGAAAGAGCACTAGCCTGAAGCAAGCAGTGTCCACGCTGACACCACGCTCGTCAGCCAACCGACTCAGCTCCTCCGATCTCCACAAGGATCGTCACCACCACCTCACTCCCACAGGCCGCTGGCGTGGGCGAGGACGGCCAGGGCGACGGGGCCGGCTGAGGCGGTGCGCATGACGTGGGGGCCCAGCCGCACCGTCGTCGCACCGGCCACCTCCAGGGCCGCCGTCTCCTCGGGGCTGATACCGCCCTCCGGACCCACGACGACGGCCAGCGCCCGCGGCGCCTCTCCGGGCGCGGGCAGGCGCACCGACTCCATAGCGGTGCTGATCGGGGTGCTGGCCTCCTCATGCAGGACCAGCACCACTCCCCCGCCGCGAACCGTCTGCCCCACCCAGTCGACCAGTCTGCGGGTGTCCCGCACCTCCTCGACCTCGGGGACGCGGGCCCGCCGGGCCTGCTTGGCGGCCTGGAGGGCGGTGGCCTGCCAGCGCTGGCGCCCCTTGGCCTGCTTGGCGCCCTGCCACACCGACACGCAGCGCTCAGACTGCCAGGGCAGCACCAGCCCCACCCCGACCTCGGTGGCGGTCTCCACGGCCTGCTCGTCGCGCCCGCCCTTGGCCAGGGCCTGAACAAGGGTCAGCCGCAGCGAGGGCTCCGGCTCCTCAACACGCTCCAGGACCCGCACGGCCAGACGGTCCTTGGCTCCGCCGACGCCGGCCCCGGTCACCTCGCACACCAGGCGCAGGCCCGCGCCGTCAACGAGGTCCACACGCTCCTGGGCACGCAGGCGCTTAACGGTCACGGCATGGCGGGCCTCAGGCCCGGTGAGCATGAGGACGGTGCCGAAGGTGGCCGAGGCGACGGCGTCGGCGGGCTCGATGGTCTCGGGCGTGAAGAGGAAGACGGGTGCGGTCACGGCTCCAGCCTACGGGCCGTATCCAACCGGTGTCCGCCGGCGGTGCTAGCGTCAGTGACCATGACCGAGCCTTCAGCCGCCCATCCCCCTCAGTCGTCCCCATCCCCCGCCTACACCACCGCCGTCACGGTGGAAGACTTCCGCCGCAACCTGGCCGCCATCCGCGCCCGGATTGACGCCGCCGCGAAGCGCGCCGGCCGCGACGCCGCCGACATCCGTCTGCTGCCGGTCTCCAAGACCGTCCCCGAGGAGCGCCTGCGTACCGCCTTCGCCGCGGGCATCACCCAGATGGGTGAGAACAAGGTCCAGGAGGCCCAGCGCAAGAGTGAGAACCTGGCGGACCTGGGTATCTCCTGGTCGGTCATCGGCCACCTGCAGACGAACAAGGCCAAGAACGTGGCCGCCTTCGCCGACGAGTTCCAGGCCCTGGACTCCCTGCGCCTGGCCGAGGCGCTCGACCGGCGTCTCCAGGCGGCCGGGCGGGGCCTGGACGTCTACGTGCAGGTCAACTCCTCGGGCGAACCCAGCAAGTTCGGGCTGGAGCCCGACGACGTCGCAGGCTTCCTCACAGCGCTACCGGTTTACTCCTCGCTGCGGGTGCGTGGGCTCATGACCCTGGCCGCCAACACCAGTGACGAGGCACGGGTGCGCGAGTGCTTCAGCGTCATGCGCCGGCTGCGCGACAACGCGCTCGAAGCGGGCACCGTCGGCGACGGACTGTTGTCGATGGGGATGAGCGGGGACTTCGAGGCCGCCATCGAGGGCGGCTCCACCTGCGTGCGGGTGGGCCAGGCGATCTTCGGGGCCCGGGTCACCCCCGACTCCCACTACTGGCCCGAGGCGCCTCAGACCGCTTAGTTGCGGGTCGCCTGCTCAGCGCCCGGAGAAGCGCTCCTTGAGCTTGCCCATGACACTCGAGTCGCGCACGGGCTCGACGTCGTCCTCCCCGCGCAAGCGGGCCAGCTCGGCCAGCAGCTCGCGCTGACGGTCATCCAGGCGCGTGGGGGTCTCCACGACGATGGACACGTGCAGATCCCCGCGGCCCTTGCGGCGCAGGCGCCCCACACCCAGGCCGTCGAGGACGACCTCGTCGCCGGGCTGACTGCCGGCCTTGACGGTGACGTTCTGCTCGCCGTCGAGGGTCTGCAGCGGGAAGACGGCACCCAGGGCGGCCGCGGTCATGGGCACGCGCAGCTCGGTGTAGAGGTCGTCGCCGTCGCGCTCGAGGAACTCGTGCGGCTTCTCGTGGATCTCCAGGTAGAGGTCGCCGTTGGGGCCGCCGGCCGGGCCGGCCTCGCCGCGCCCCGACATGCGGATACGGGTCCCGGTGGACACCCCGGCGGGGATGGAGACCTCCAGGTCCTGGCGCACCCGGGTGCGGCCCTCGCCGGAGCAGTCCTTGCAGGGGGTGACGATGACGGTGCCGTAGCCCTGGCAGCCCGGGCAGGGCGAGGAGGTCATCACCTGTCCCAGGAGGGTACGGGTCATGCGCTGGACGTTGCCGACCCCGTTGCACTGGGAGCAGGTGACCGGCTCGGTGCCCGGTGCGCAGCAGGAGCCGTCGCAGGCGGTGCAGGTGACGTAGGTGTCGATGGGGACCGACCGGGTCGCCCCGAAGGCGACGTCGGCGAGCTCCACGTCCACGGCCACGAGGGCGTCCTGGCCGCGGCGGGCCCGGGAGGCCGGTCCGCGGCTGGCCGCTCCCCCTCCGAAGAAGGACTGGAAGATGCCGCCCAGGTCGCCGAAGTCGGCTCCGGCGAAGCCGCCGCCGAAGCCGCCGCCGCCTCGCACGGCGTCCTCCCCACCCAGGTCGTACATCTGGCGCTTATCGGGGTCGGAGAGGACCTCGTAGGCGGAGGAGACCTCCTTGAACTCGTCCTCGTGGCCGGGGCCGGCGACGTCGGGGTGCAGCTGGCGGGCCTTCTTGCGGTAGGCCTTCTTGATCTCCTCGGGGCTGGCGTCGCGGCTGACGCCGAGGACCTCGTAGTAGTTGCTCACTGCGTTCTTCCTTTACGGCTACGACTTCTGCGGTGGTGGTCTGGGGCGTGCCCGGCCGGTCCACTTGGGGCGGGCCGGACAGGCCGGTTCTCAGGTCTCCGGTGGGGACAGGAACCGGGACAGGTAGCGGGCCACGGCCCGAACGGCGGTCATGGTGGCCGGGTAGTCCATGCGGGTGGGGCCGATGACCCCGAGGTGGGCGACGGCCTCACCGGTTCCCGGCCCGTAGGTGGTGGTGACGACGGACGCCTCGGCCAGGGCGTCGTCGTTGTTCTCCGATCCGATGCTCACGCGCATCCGGTTCTCGCCGGCCGGTGCGCCGTTGTCGGCGGTGAACAGGCGAAGCAGCACCACCTGCTCCTCGACGGCGTCCAGGAGGGGCCCCAGGGAGGAGAAGTCGGGGGTGGCGCGGGCCAGGTTCGCGGTCCCGGCGACGACGAGCCGCTCCTCCGCATCGGGGCGCAGGGCGGCGATGAGCTCGTCACAGACGGCCTCGAGCAGGAATCGTTCGTCGGCAGGCGCCTGCTCGGCCAGGGCCGACAGGATCGGGGCGACGTCGGCGGCGCGGCGACCTGCGAGGGCGCCGTTGAGCCGGGTGCGCAGGCGCTCCAGGACGAGGGGGTCGACGACGTCGGCGATGTCGAAGCCCCCGTCATGGCGCGCGCTCACGGAGCCCCGGGACCTGAGGGTCACGGTTCGCTGGTCGACACGCCCAGTGTCGGTGATGATGACCAGCAGGACGCGCTCGGGCCCCAGGGCCACGAGCTCGAGGTGCTGGAGGGCCGCGTACCGCAGGCTGGGGTACTCGACGACGGCGAGCTGGCCGGTGAGCTGGGCCAGGGCCCGCACGGTGCGGGCCACGACCTGCTCCAGGTCGACCGCTCCGGACAGGAGCGCGGTGATGGCGGCACGCTCGGGCGCTGAGAGGGGCTTGATGCGGGCGACCTCGTCGACGAAGAGCCGGTAGCCCTTCTGGGTGGGCACGCGCCCGGCCGAGGTGTGCGGCTGGTGGATGTAGCCCTCGTCCTCCAGGGCCGCCATGTCGTTGCGGATGGTCGCCGGGGACACGCCCAGGCGGTAGCGCTCCACGAGGGCCTTGGACCCCACGGGCTCACGCGTGCGCACGTAGTCGGTGACGATGGCGGACAGGACCTTGAGACGTCGGTCGTTGGCCACGGGTCCTCCTCCCTCATCAGTGCCGAGACGCGATCAGTGCCGGTGTTAGGCGGCAGGCCGCCCGCACACCTGTGGGATGCGGCCAGCGATTAGCACTCACCCCACGTGAGTGCCATCCTACGCTGTGGTCCGGCGGGTCCACCGCCGGCGGACCGTGAGTTTCCCCTACCGTGCCGAGGGTGAACACGCCCGCCCCGTACCGCTCCCCCGTTCCCGGATCGACCGCCGCCCGCCGAGCCGCCCTGAGGGCTCGCGCCGAGGCCGAGCAGAAGCAGCAGGCACAGGGCGCCCCGGCCGCTTCGCGCTCGCGCGGTGGGGCGGCTGCGAGCAAGTCCGCTGCCCGCAGGCCCTCGTCGAGCGACCGCTACGGCGGGGACGTCCTGTCGGTCAACCCGCACCGCACGGGGCCCGGCGCCATACGCCCGGAGTCGGTGCACGTGCCGGTGACGCCGGGACTGGTGGTCGAGGACCGCCAGACCGGCTTCGTCGGGGCCGCGGTGGCGGTGGAGAAGTCGGGCGGCCAGCACGTCGTGGTCCTGGAGGACCGCCACGGTGTGCGCCGCGGCTTCGCTCTGGGGCCGGGTTTCTGGATCGAGGGCCGCCCGGTGATCCTGGACCCGCCCGTGGCGCGCACACGCAAGCCCACCGGAGCGGTGAGCGCCGCCGGCAGACGGCTGACGGCCTCGGGCTCCTACGCGGTCGAGGGTGAGCGGGCCAAGGTGGCGCGCGCCTCGCGGATCTGGGTGGAGGGCAAGCACGACGCCGAGCTGGTGGAGAAGGTCTGGGGTGACGACCTGCGCCACGAGGGCGTCGTCGTCCTCATGCTCGACGGCGTCGACAACCTTGAGGAGGTCATGGCCGACTTCGGTCCGGCCCCCGAGCGGCGGGCCGGCGTCCTCGTGGACCACCTGGTGGCCGGTTCCAAGGAGTCGCGGATCGCTCAGCGGGTGGCCGAGATGCCCGGTGGGGAGAACGTGCTGGTTCTGGGGCACCCGTACGTGGATGTGTGGCAGGCGGTCAAGCCGGCCCGGGTGGGTTTGGAGCGCTGGCCGGACATCCCGCGGGGCACCGACATCAAGCACGGCACCCTGGAGGCCCTGGGCTGGCCGCACGCCACCCAGGCTGACGTCGCCCGGGGCTGGCAGCGCATCCTGGCGACGGTGCGCTCCTACAAGGACCTCGAGCCGAGCCTGTTGGGGCGGATGGAGGAGCTCATCGACTTCGTCACCGCCCCGGGCACGCGCTGAGGAGTCACCGAGGAGCCACAGTCCTCAACACAGTGCCCCCACGGAGAGTCTCACAGGAGGCTGCCGTCATCGAAGGTCACCGTCATGGCCTGCCAGGGTTCCACGAGCTCGAGCCGATCGTCATCGCTCAGCCTGAGGACGGTGTTCCACTTGCGCTCGGGCATCGGGTAGGTGACGTGGGCGATCGAGCCGATCCCATTGGGGTGGGTGAAGTCCCGGGGTCCGGGGTCAGTGCTGAAGTGGCTCATGAGAAACGGCAGGTCGACGTCGTCGGGGAAGAAGACCTCGTAACACAGCTCCCGCCCGTGGGGGTCCACGCGCTTGGGCTTGAGGCGCAGGCCCTTACCACTCAGCAGGGTTCTCCCCTCCTCCAGCTCGGAGACATCGCCCTCGAGGCACAGGCCGCACACCCCCTCGGGGTCTCGGTCCCAGGAGAGGAAGCGGCGAGCCGCGCCTCTGCGCGGGCCGAGCGCGAGCAGGCGCCCCAGGAGCGGCGGCATGCCTGTGCGGGCCAGGAGCTCCAGGTAGGGGCCGGAAGAGAAGTAGATGAGCGCGTTGTAGGGACGCTTCACTGTGCCGTACTCGACGGCGAAGCCCCTGGTCTCGAAGTCGGCCACTGCCCGAGAGAGGTCCTTGACCTTGTAGATGACGTGTCCCAGCTGCACGTGCTCAGGCTACGCATACGCAATTCGGGAGGGAACCCGCCCTTGCGAGAGCAGATGCAGCTGGTGGACCAACAGAGTCCGACAGCCGGCTCAGTTGTCCGCACCCTCGGCCTGGTCGGCCAGGGCCAGGCGGCGGGACTGGGCCAGCAGAAGGGCGTCGCGGCCCAGGAGCCCCACGGTGAGCACCCCGCCCAGGGCCTTCCACAGGAGGCCCGGGGCGATGAAGAGCAGGACCATGGCGGCGATGATCGGCACCAGGTGCTTCATGGCTCGCCACACGTAGCCGCCGAAGCTGGGCATCTCGACGCCGTCGGACTCGGCGACGGACTTGACCATGAAGTTCGGGCCGTTGCCGATGTAGGTGATGGCTCCGCACAGGACGGCGCCCAGCGAGATGGACACGAGGTACAGCTCGGGAACCCCGGTCCCGGCCACAGGAACGCTCCCGGGGTGGGGGACCTTGCCGGCCATCTCGAAGAAGGTCGCGTAGGTGGGGGCGTTGTCCAGGACGGAGGAGAGCCCGCCGGTGAAGATGAAGAAGGTGACCTCGTTGAGCGGCAGCGAGCCGGCGACCTCGTCGAGGTAGTGCAGGGCCGGGATCATGGTGAGGAAGATGCCGATGAACAGGATGCCGACCTCGGCGATGGGCCCCCAAGTGAACTGGTTGTCCTTGAAGCGGACCTCCCGGCTGCCCAGGAAGTAGGAGCCGGCAGCGGAGGCGAGCATGATGAACTCGCGCACGGGGATCCAGTCGCCCAGGGCGGCGTGCCCCTCCTCGATGGCGTGAGCGTCGACGGAGGGGGCGAAGGCGACGGCGGCGATGATGACGGCGAAGAAGACGAAGTTGAGCGAGCCCTTGAGGCCCAGGGGCTCGATCTCGGTGTCGTCGTCGTGCACGGCTTTGGCGGGCTCCTGGGAGTAGTAGTAGGAGTCCAGGGCGTAGTAGCTCACCAGCAGCATGATGTTGACGAAGAGGTACTCGCGCAGGAGGTTGAAGGTCCAGGTGAAGGGCACTCCGCGCAGGAAGCCCAGGAACAGGGGCGGGTCGCCCAGGGGCGTGAGGAGGCCGCCGCAGTTGGCCACGATGAAGATCGTGTACAGCACCGTATGCACCCGGTAGTGGCGCTCCTTGTTGGTGGCCAGCAGGGGCCGGATGAGGAGCATGGCGGCGCCGGTGGTGCCCACGAAGGAGGCGATGACTCCGCCGATGGCCAGGAAGATCGTGTTGTTGCGGGGCGTGGCCCGGATGTCGCCCTTGAGGAAGATGCCTCCGGAGACGACGAACAGGGCCAGCAGGAGGCAGATGAACTGGACGTACTCCACCACGGCGGCGAAGACGGACGTCCAGCCCAGGGCGACCCACATCCAGGCGGCCACCGGCACCCCCAGGCCCACGGCGACGATCAGCTGGCTGGAGTGCTTCTCCCACCAGTGGGCCGTGGCCGGGATCAGCGGCAGGACGGCGATGCAGGCGAGCATGCCCGCGAAGGGCAGGACGGACCACCACTCAAGATGCACGGCAACTTCCTCACAGAATCGGGACTGTTCGCGTCACCATACCGTCCCGGGCATCAGTTTCCCCGGTGAGGGCCTGTCGTCTCTCGTGCTGAGACCAACTTTCCGGCTTGCTGCGGCCACGGGGCGCGCCGGCCTCAGATCCAGCCGGCCAGTACCTTTCTGGCCTGCTGAGCCAGGGTGGCGATGGCGCCGTCGGAGTCGTTGCCCCAGGGGATGTAGTGGAAGCTGCCGCCCCCGGCAGTGGTGAAGGTCTCGCGGTTGAGCTGGTTGATCTCCTCGAGAGTCTCCAGGCAGTCGGAGACGAAGCCGGGGCAGATGACATCGAGGCGGGGGCATCCGGCGCGGCCGAGATCGTCGACCGTGTCAATGGTGGCCGGTCCGATCCAGGCGGCGGGCCCGAAGACGGACTGGAAGGTGAGCTGGGCGAGGCCATCGGGCAGGTCGAGTCGCCGGGAGAGGAGCTGGGCGGTGCGCTCGCACTCGGAGCGGTAGGGGTCTCCGGCGTCGTGCATGGCCTGGGGGATGGAGTGGAAGGACAGCAGGAGGCGCTCGCCGGCAGCCGGGTCGGGGCGGCCGTGGACCTGCCAGTGCTGCTCCAGTGCGGTGGCGAGGGCCTCGATGTAGGCGGGCGCCATCTCGAAGGAGCGGATGGTGCGCAGCTCGGGCTGGTTGCGGGAGGCCAGGATGAAGCGGGCGGCCTCATCGACGACGGTGCCGGCCGAGGAGGCGGCGTACTGCGGGTAGAGCGGGATGAGGGCGATCCTGCGGCAGCCGGCCTCCATGAGCTCACCCATGACGCGGCGCAGGGCTGGCTGCCCGTAGCGCATGGCGATACGCACCTGGACCGATTCGCCGAGCTCTTCCTGAAGCAGCTCGCCCTGGCGCTCGCTGTAGTGCATGAGCGGGGAGCCCGAGCGGCTGGCCTCCTCCCCGGGGCGCCAGATGGTGGCGTACTTCGCCGCCGACGCGCGAGGGCGCACCCGCAGGATGATGCCCTCCAGGACGGGCCGCCACAGGAGGGGGTGCATCTCAACGATCCGGCGGTCGGAGAGGAACTCCCGCAGGAAGGGCCGGACAGCCCTGGCCGTGGGGGCCGACGGCGTGCCGAGGTTGGCCAGGATGAGGGCGGGACGCTCGTCCGCGCCACGAGGGTCGGAGGCGGTGGGGCTCAGGGGCACGGAGGTCCTTGGGAGGGGCAGGATCGTTCTCGACGACGACGGTGTTGAGCGACGTCGGCCTCACTCTAGCCGAGCGGGCACGCCCTCCGGCTCGCAACGAGTCCGCGCCCCGCCGGCTGAGACGAGCGGGGCGCTGAGGGGGCCTGAAGAGATTCAGCGGACGACGTCGTAGCCCTGGATGCGCACGTAGGAGTAGGCGGACAGGAGCATCACCAGCGGGACCGTCACGAGCCAGCCGAACACTGTCAGTACGCCACAACAAGGTAGAGGCCGGCTCCGGTCAGGGCGAAGGGGAAGAGCTCTCCCACATGACTGGACAGGGTGGCCCAGGACGCCTTCATTCCGGCAATGCCGTCCATCCCCTTGTCCACAGTGAAGTACACCGAGTAGTGGAAGAGGAAGGCCGCGATAATGCCCGGAACAACACACAGGAGGGAGCCCACGGACGTGGCGAGCCACGTGAGAAAAGCTGCGAGAAGGCTCGCACCGAAGTTCGGGAAAGTGAACAGGTCACCCCAGGCCAAGGGTCTCCCGGTGGCCACCTTGATCGCCATGTGAGTGGTCACGATACTAGCGAAGAGACCAATAGCGAAGGCGATGTAGTTTCCGTAGGGAACTCCCAGGCTGAAGCCGTGCTCCTCTCCGTTGACAGTGTAGTGGGCCTCTACAGTGAAGCTGGAAAGAACAGTCCACAGGCCCATCCCCACAACGAGAATGAGCGCATTCTCCTTGAACTTGGACCACGCCCAGGACATGCCGTCACCGACACTCATCGGCGCGCCCCCCATCACGCCTGGAGGATACGGAGGCATCCCTCCGCTGGCACCCATACCGGGCTGAGGGCCGTAGCCCGGCACCTCACCCGGCTGGGGACCGTAGCCCGGAGCGGCCGCGGATTGGGGTCCATATCCGGGTTGCTGTTGAGGGTCGGGGCCGGCTCCGTAGCCGGGCTGCGCCCCGTAGTCCGGAACGCTCCCGGCCCGGGGATCGTAGCCTGGTTGCGGCCCGTAGCCGGGGGTACCTGTTCCCTGAGGGATGCCACCAGCCTGGGAACCGTCGTCTGGGTAACCTGGATACTATGGAGTAGTCATCCCATCAGATTGCCACAACTCCCTGACACTACACTGAAAATATCACTGCATCAGAAGAGGTAGACCGTGAGCGGCCCGCGCCTGCTGGATCGCCGCAAGGACCTTCTTCCTATTCCACGTCACAAACTCCAGATCGCCTCCCCGTGCGGTCGAGATAACTACGGTGACGTGAAGGATGACGACCCTGGGGCGCACAGCAAGGATGTCAGCGATGGGGATACGCAGCCGACTTCGCTCACTGTTGAGATTCATGGAGTGCGGCTCGAAGACGAGCCCCGTGGTGGTGACCAGCAGATGCCCTCCACGAGCCACACGCCCCCGCGCACCAGTGAGAATGGCGGGCAGCGAGATGAACCGCTCCAACGCAGAAGCGGGACGGTCGAGATGGTTCGCCGGCACTCTGAGAAGGATCTGCGCCTCAGGTGTCATCGTCATAACCGTCCCCCTTCGATTCCGCCCAGCTATTGACCTGCCGTCAGCCTACTGTTTCGCCCGCGAAGCACGATGGGTAGAACCGCCCCTCAACACACGGATCCTCTCGCAAAGAGTCGCTTCGCGAGGTAGACCTCTCTGCGGCCAGCAGCACAGGACGCTCTCGCCTCCCTGCCTCCAGCAGTCACCGCCTTGCGGGCTCACTGGGTCAGGGCGCTGGTGACCGCTGATAAGGGGAACGACCCATCGAGCGTGAAGTCTTTCGCAGCCGTGGGTGCGGGACCGGTCGTCCACCGTCTGGCTCTGCACCCATGCAGCGAGAGGCGGCACGAAGATGAATATCGAGGAATCGAGGTCTTCATCGGCACTGGGCGTCGTCAAGGAGCGAGCACTGGGCCACGGCCCAGGGCTGGAAGGTCTTCAACAGGGCCCTGCCCGACGACGAGGAGCGCCTGCGTGCTCTCTACAAGAAGCTGGCTGATCATGGGAACCTGCTGGTGGTGGTCGATCAGCCCGCCACCATCGGGGCCCTGACCGTGGCGGTGGCTCAGGACATGGGCATCACCGTGGGCTACCTGCCCGGACTGTCCATGAGACGAATCGCTAACCTGACACCGGGCAGCACCAAGACCGACGGCAAGGACACCGACACCAAGGACGCTGCCGTCATCGCCCAGGCCCACCGCCACATCCTGATCCTCCACGCCATGATCCGCAACGACATTCTCTACGACCCCCATTCATCAACACAGCCACCCGTAGCCGCTTGACACACCACAACAGCCCCCCTGCCACTTCCGGTTCTGTGCGCTCACCTGTGGTAACTTCTGGTTCCGTCCACTCGTTCGAGGCTCCGGGAGGCCCTCATGACTCAGCCCATCACACAGCTACCGCACACACGAGTCATCACCGGAACGGCGGCCGAGCAGGAACTCCGCACGATGGGCCTGACCCCCTCCAAACTCACTCAGCCCTGCGTTGAGGGGCTGCAGAGCGCAGTCGCCGGCTACTCACATTTCGAGCCGGCGATCGCCTTCGGAATCTCCATCTGGTCGAAAATCGTGGGAGCGCTGCGCAAACAGCTCAACGACGAGAACTGGAAGCACCATGACATCGCCAACGCTCCCCGATCGGTCAGCCCAGACGGAACCATGGCAATCGCAGCAGTTGGCGGCGACTCACAGACTGCTCACGCGAACGGCAACCCGCGCAATGTGCACCTCAAAGGACCCAAATTCGCCAATGAGATCGAAAACAACGCGGCAAAGAGTAGCGCTCCAAGATACACGCAGTGTCGACTCAACCTCGGACCTGGAGATGAGGATACAGTTTTCGCCAACCTGCAAACCTGGGTCCTACTCTATTTCTGGGACCGAGCCAGCAATGAGTTACGCCTGGAGCTGTCACTGCCGATAGAATGCGACAAAGGCTTCGTTACCCAGTGGGAGACGCGAATCATTCTTCCCACACAAGACCTCTCAGGATATACTGAATTGTCTTCCGGAGACGACATGCAGTCCTATTCAGCCACACAGGACGTGGACTTCGAGATCACCGCTATCTCATGACACTCGAGGCATCGCGAGTCACCCTGGCCAGACAGAGGGCAGGACTGTCCAAGTCAGCGCTGGCCCACAAAGCCGGGACGACACCTCGCACAGTAACAACATGGGAGTCTACGGGCCCCCCCTCATCGAGGTTGCATCAGATCGCCACCATCACAGGGATGCCGCCTGAGTTCTTCTCGACCAAGGAGATTGACCTACTGGAAGAGAAACAGGTGTTCTTCCGGGCACGACGACGTTCTCCATCCGCCTTACTGCGTCGTTCAACAGCCTTCGGAGCACTTGGCGTCGAGTTCTACAGATCCGTCTCCAAACATTTTAGGACACCCGCCCTCAGCCTGATCGACACCGAGTTTCGCAACTCACCTCAAGAGGCAGCTATGGCTCTGCGTCTGGCATGGGGAATGGGCCTGGGGCCTGCTCCAAATCTGGTGCAGATGGCTGAGGCTCACGGCATCAGGGTCCTCGGAATTCCATTGGAGGACGTCAAAGTGGATGCATTCAGTTTCTGGTCAGCGGAGGGACGCCCCTTCATCTTCCTGTCCCGAGTCAAGACAGCGGAGCGTTCACGTTTCGATCTGGCACACGAGATCGGCCACTTGGTACTCCACTCAGATGTCACCAGAACCGAAGAGTCGACAGACCGCCAGATCGAGCATGAAGCGAATATCTTTGCCGCCGAGTTCCTGCTTCCCACAGAGGCCTTGCGTGCCAAGCTGTCAAGTCCTCCGTCACTCGATACTCTGATGAAGATCAAGAGCACCTACGGAACGTCGGCCATCGCAACGGCGCGTTCGATCTACGACGCAGGAGTGCTGTCGGACTGGGGATACCGTCAGATGCTCGCTGCGCTCACCACACGAGGCTTCCATCAAGGGGAGCCGGGCAGCACACTCCCCTACGAGAAATCACGAGTCTTCAGCACAGTCAATGATCATCTCAGGTCTCGGGGACTCTCAGTCTCGGACTGGGCCAGGACAATCGGTCAACGCCCTGAAGATGTTACTGGTTTTATGCTCGGCCAAGCACTTCACGCAGCCCCGGCTCCGGGCACGGAATTCAGCATCGAAGATCTGGACAGCGAGAAGGACCCGGCTGTCAGGCCAAAACTTCAGATTGTGAAGTAACTCGATTCAGCAGTACCTTGGTTGGGATCATCGAGTCAGGGCGCGGGTGACGGTGTCGGCCATGAGACGACCGCGCAGGGTGAGGACCGCCCGGCCCCGCATGGCCGCGCCGGCATCGAGCAGCCCGTCGGCCACAAGTCCGGCCACGACGGGTACCAGGTGCGGCGGGGTGGCTCCAGCCACGTCAGGCCGGTCTGCTGAGGGGCAGTCCGGCCGGTTCCCGAGGCTCGCCAGCTCGATGCCCTCGCGCAGCCGGATACCCAGCATGATCCGCTCCAGCTCGCGGGAGTCGGCATCAATGACCTCGTGCCCGGCCACAGGCAGGTGACCGGTGGCGATCTGCCCGGCCCAGGCGACCGGGTGCTTGGTGTTCCACAGGCGCACGTCCCCCAGGTGGGAGTGAGCTCCGGGCCCGGCTCCCCACCAGTCCCAGTCCAGCCAGTAGGCCTGGTTGTGACGGCACTCGGAGCCGGGCCGAGCCCAGTTGGAGATCTCGTAGCACTCGTAGCCGGCCCGCCCCAGGGCGGCGTCGGCCATCTCGTACTTGATGGCCTCGTCGTCGTCCTCGGGCATCGGCAGCTCCCCGCGGCGCACCTGCCCCCACATGCGAGTGCCCTCCTCGATGACCAAGGCGTAGGCGCTCACGTGGTCCGGGCCGATGCGGGTCACCGCCTCCAGGGAGCGCTGCCAGTCCTCCAGGGACTCCCCCGGCGCCCCGTAGATGAGGTCCAAGGAGGTGCTGAGGCCCGCCCGCCGTGCCCACTCCACCACGCGGGGCACCCGGGCAGGCTCATGGGTGCGCTCCAGGACCTTCAGCACGTGGGGCACGGCCGACTGCATCCCGAAGGAGACGCGGGTGAAGCCGCCTTCGGCCAGGGCCGCCAGGCCGGCCTCGTCCACGGAGTCCGGGTTGGCCTCCGTGGTCACCTCCGCGTCTGCTGCGAGCCCGAAGCACTCGCGCACCAGATCCAGCATGCTCACCAGATCGGCGGCGGGCAGCATGGTGGGGGTTCCTCCGCCCACGAAAACGGTCTGCGCAGCGCGCACCGGCAGGCCCGCCTCGTCCATGGCGCGGCGGGCGGCGCGCAGCTCGCCGGCGAGGGTTCCCACGAAGTCCTCGGCCGAGGCGCCCTGCCCCATGGCCAGGTTCGTGTAGGTGTTGAAGTCGCAGTAGCCGCAACGCACCCGGCAGTAGGGCACGTGCAGATACACCGAGAACGGGCGCTCGCTGCCGTCCGGTGCGGACGCGGCCACCTGCACCGGCAGCTCCCCCAACCCCGGCAGTGGCTCCCCCACTGGCTGGGCCGGGCTCACTGGTCGCCGCCTTGCTCGGCCTGCTCATCCTCGCCGGACAGGACGCCGGCGGGAATGGCCGGCTCGGGCCTGCCGGAGTCGCCGGCGCGGGCCGCGATCTGGGCGCACACGGTCATGAGCACCAGCACCCCCACGACCATGGCGAAAGGGGCCACCCAGCCGCCACTGTGCTCATGGACCCAGCCCATGACCACCGGCCCCGTGGCGGCCAGGCAGTAGCCGGTCGTCTGGATGACGGCGGTGGTCCGGCGGTTCTCGTCAACCGACTCCGAGCGACGGATGACCAGGGTGAACAGGGCGGCGAAGAAGGCGCCGTGCGCAATGCCGGAGAACATGCAGGGCACCAGCCAGTAGGCGGGGGCCACCGTCAGGCAGACCGGCAGCATGAGCCAGCAGGCGCAGATGACGCCCAGGACCCTGCTGGCAGGCCACCCCAGCGCCTCGAACATGACCGGGACCAGCAGGGGTCCCACGATTCCCAGCAGGGAGAACACGGAGGCGGCGACACCCGCACCGGACTCGCTCATGGAGAGCTCGTCGACCAGGGCCGTGGGCAGCCACCCCGAGATCGCGTAGTAGGAGAAGGTCTGGGCCGCGAAGGCCACCGCCATCACCCAGGTCAGGGGGCGTTTCCAGACGGCGGTACCGGTCGACGACGTCGGACGGGCCAGGGAGCGCTCCGTCACCCAGGAGGTCATGCCCGATCGCTCCCGCAGGCTCTGCCGGGGCGCCTGGCTGCCGGGCGGGAAGACCCACAGCCACATGGCACCGGCCAGCAGTACCGGGATGGCGGTCCAGGCGGCGGCCGAGCCCTGCCAGCCGATGACGAGGGCCAGCGGCACGGCCAGGGCGGTGGCAGCAGTGACGATAACGTTGCAGGTCGAGGAGTACAGGCCCGTCATGAGTGAGGTGCGGTGCCAGAAGTCGCGGCCGATGACCATGGGCGCCACCAGGTTGCCCACCGTCAGCCCCGCACCGATGATGACGGTTCCGGCGAAGGCCGCCCAGGTGGTGCCGGCCGAGCGCAGCAGCGCCCCGGCCAGAGCCATGACCAGGGTGAGCAGGCCCGCGGTGTTGATGCCGACGCGGCGCACCACCATCGAGGCCAGCGGGGTGAGCAGCCCGAAGCACAGGATCGGCACGGAGGTCAGTGCGCCGCGCGCCACCTCCCCCATCCCCAGGTCCTGCCCCAGGCGCGTCAGCAGGGGCGGGATGACGCCGACCGGTGCCCGCAGGACCGCGCAGAACCCGAGGAAGCCGGCGACGATGACCATGAGCCAGGCGCGGCGGGGCAGCCTGGCAGCTGCACTCACGACCGGTCCGCCGGGTGCAGCAGGCCGTCGCCGCGTCCCTCACGCAGGCGCCAGGGCTGGGACTCCAGGTGGTTCCAGGCCTGTCCCTCGGCCTCGAGGTGATCCAACATGGAGGCGCCGCGCTCGGGGATCCAGCCCGCTTCGGTGCGCACTGCGGTCAGGTCGCGGATCGTGCGCCCGGCATCCAGGCCCCGCTGCTCGAAGCGGGTCATGACCCGCCCCTCGTAACGGGGCGACCACCCGCCGCGCACACCCGCCGGGGATCCCGGGTCCAGACCGTTGCCCAGGCTGCCCTCCTCGGCAGTCTCGGCCCCCAGGTCGGGGCGGGCACCGGCGTCGTCATGCCGGAAGTAGGGCAGAGTGATGTCCGGGCGCAGGCCCGTGGGCAGCGCCGCCACGGCCTCGATGACGTCGCGCATCTGCCAGGCGTAGTCCGCCCAGTCGGTGGCCAGGCGCCACACCCCGCCCGGACGCAGCACCCGGGCCACCGAGTCGGCGAAGGCCGTGGTCACCAGGCGGCGCTTGCGGTGGCGGGGCTTGCGCCAGGGGTCGGGGAAGAACACCCACACCTCGCTGGCGCAGGACACCGGCAGGGCCGTGGCCAGCAGCTGGGAGGCGTCGGCGGGGACGACGCGCACGTTGTGCAGGCCCTGACGGTGGATCGAGGTCACCAGGCGGGCGATGGCGGTCTCCCAGACCTCCACCGCCAGGTAGTCCACCCCCGGGTGGGCGGCGGCATGTGCCAGGAGCGCCTCCCCGCTGCCCGAGCCGACCTCGACGATCAGCGGCCGCACCTGACCCATGTGCCCGAAGACCTTCTCCGGATCGAGGCGGAAGCTCGGGGACACGGTGCGCACGGCGTCGGCCCGAGGCACGTCGACCACGTAGCGGGGGCCGAGCTGGGCCAGGGCCTCGGCCTGGACGGGGCGCAGCCTGCCGCCGGCGCGCGAGAAGGAGCGCACCCTGGAGTGGATGGCGTGGGAGCGGGGCGGGTGGTGCTGAGCCATGCGGAGCCTTGCGTCCTTTACTTCTGTGAGGTCTCGAAACCGTCTGCCCGGGGTCGTCGGGCACCCAGCGGCGCCATCAGCCGACCTGCTCGTGGGCGGCGGCCCGCACGTACTTCTTGGTGAAGTCGGCGATGACGCAGTTGCCGAAGATCTCGGAGTTGAGCAGTCCCTGGGCGTCGCGCGGGTCGTGGTGGGCGAACCAGCGCCTGCAGGTGACCCGGTGCCCCGGGGAGGAGACCACGCGCACCTCGTCGCCGGCCTGCACCGTCCCCTCGGTGAGCACCGCCAGGTAGACGCCCACCCGGTTGCGCGCCGAGAAGACCTCCACCCAGTCCGCACGGCCCACACCGCGGGCGAAGGTGGCGCACGGGTTGCGCACGCCGGTCACCCTGACCCGCAGTCCTGCGTTGCTCGGGTCGCCGATGGACAGGATCGCGCCGATCTCCACGTCGTCGATGTCGCCCTCGATGAGGAGGTTCTCCCCCAGCCGCCCCGGCTCAATACCGCCCAGGACCTCGGACCAGTGACGCTGCTCGGCGGCGCTCATGACGTAGAGGGCCTTGTCAGTGCCACCGTGGTGGGCGCGGTCCCCGTGCCTGTCGGTGACGATCCCGGTCCGGCTCACCTCAACCGGCCCGTCGACGGCGCCCTTGTGGATCGCCGAGACACCTGCCGCTCCGGCGTCGGGCCGCAGCCCCTTGACGGTGCATACCGCGCCGACGGTTCCCACCAGGTCGCCGTCGTGGAACGGTGAGGGCTCGTCCTGGTGGCGCCCGTCCGCACCGGCGTGGGGCTCACCCAGGACCCGGGCCAGCTCCCGGGTCAGGACCAGGCCGGAGCCGTCGTCGCTCAGGGCAGCATCAACCGTGGTCTGCCTGCTCGTGTCACTCATGTCCGCAGCCGTCCTTCCGTCGTCCGCCGGCGCCGTCCTGGTACTACTCGGTCCTACTCAGCCCTGCTCGATCCTGCTCGTGCCCGCCGGCTGCGCTACTTGCCCGGCTTGGCGCCGGTGGGAGTGTCCGCGCCGAGGGCCGCGATGAAGGCCTCCTGAGGCACCTCGACCCGGCCGATGGCCTTCATACGCTTCTTGCCCTCCTTCTGCTTCTCCAGCAGCTTGCGCTTACGGGTGATGTCACCGCCGTAGCACTTGGCGAGCATGTCCTTGCGCAGCGCCCGGATGGTCTCGCGGGCGATGACGCGGGTGCCGATGGCCGCCTGCACGGGGACCTCGAACTGCTGACGCGGGATGAGGTCCTTGAGACGCTTGGTCATCATGACGCCGTAGGAGTAGGCCGAGTCGCGGTGGACGATGGCGCTGAAGGCGTCCACCTTGTCCCCGTTGAGCAGGATGTCGACCTTGACCAGGTTGGCGTCCTGGGAGCCGTCCGCCTCGTAGTCCAGGGAGGCGTAGCCGCGGGTGCGCGACTTCAGGGCGTCGAAGAAGTCGAAAACGATCTCCGCCAGCGGCAGCACGTAGTGCATCTCCACGCGGGACTCGGAAAGGTAGTCCATGCCCTGCATGGTGCCGCGGCGCGACTGGCACAGCTCCATGACCGTGCCCACGAACTCGCTGGGGGTCAGGATCGTGGCCCGCACCACCGGCTCGGAGACGGAGGAGACCTTGCCCTCGGGGAACTCGCTGGGGTTGGTCACCGTGTGCGTGCTGCGGTCCTCCATCGTCACCTCGTAGACCACGGAGGGGGCGGTGGAGATGATGTCCAGGTTGAACTCGCGCTCCAGACGCTCGCGGATGATCTCCAGGTGAAGCAGGCCCAGGTAGCCGCAGCGGAAGCCGAAGCCCAGGGCCACGGAGGTCTCCGGCTCGTAGGTCAGGGCGGCGTCGTTGAGCTTGAGCTTGTCCAGGGCGTCGCGCAGAGCCGGGAAGTCCGAGCCGTCCACCGGGAACAGGCCGGAGAAGACCATGGGCTTGGGGTCCTGGTAGCCCGACAGGGGCTCGTCGGCCGGGGCCGCCGCGGAGGTGACCGTGTCACCGACCTTGGACTGGCGCACGTCCTTGACCCCGGTGATGAGGTAGCCGACCTCGCCTGCCCCCAGGCCGGCCGACGGCGTGGGCTCGGGGCTGATGACGCCGATCTCCAGCAGGTCGTGGACGGCCTTGGTGGAGAGCATCTCGATGCGCTCGCGGGGCTTGAGGGCGCCGTCGACGACGCGCACGTAGGTGACCACGCCGCGGTAGGTGTCGTAGACGGAGTCGAAGATCATGGCGCGGGCCGGGGCCTCGGGGTCGCCGTGCGGGGGTGGGACGGTCTCGACGATCCGGTCGAGCAGCTCGGGCACGCCCTGGCCGGTCTTGCCTGAGACCTTGAGGACGTCGTCGACGTCGCAGCCGATGAGGGAGGCGATCTCCTCGGCGTGCTTCTCCGGCTCGGCGGCGGGCAGGTCGATCTTGTTGAGGACCGGGATGATGGTCAGGTCCCCCTCGATGGCCATGTAGAGGTTGGCCAGGGTCTGGGCCTGGATGCCCTGGGCGGCGTCGACCAGGAGGACCGCGCCCTCGCAGGCCGCCAGGGAGCGGTTGACCTCGTAGGAGAAGTCGACGTGCCCGGGGGTGTCGATCATGTTGAGGGCGTAGGCGCGCGTGACGCCGTCGTCGCCCTCAATGGCCCAGGGCATGCGCACGGCCTGGGACTTGATGGTGATGCCGCGCTCGCGCTCGATGTCCATGCGGTCCAGGTACTGGGCCCGCATGTCGCGGGGCTGGACGACGCCGGTGGCCTGGAGCATGCGGTCGGCCAGGGTGGACTTGCCGTGGTCGATGTGCGCGATGATGCAGAAGTTGCGCAGCCGGGCCTGCTCGGTGGCGGCGGGCTGGACGCTGGTCATCTGCTCTGGTGTGGGGATCGGTGACACGGAGATCGGTTCCTGGCTCTTCCTCATATCCGGCATGGGTCTGGCCCAAGTCTCCCACGACGGCGGCCCGCCGCCCCAGCCCGCCGGGCCAACCCACAGTGTGAGGTGCGGCCACGCGCCGGTTCCCCACGCCTCCCGCGGGCGCAGGCGTCAGCACGGGCACAGGCGAGCCCGCCACCGGGCACCAGTTGACTTAGGTTAGCCTTCCTCGCATGCTGGAACGGATCCACTCCCTGCCCTATCCCTGGGTCTTCCTGTTCTTCTGGTGCCTGGCCATGATGCGTTCGCACACCATGTACTGGATCGGCCGGGGTATCACGGCGGGGACCGCGCGCACCCGGTGGGTCTCGTTGCTCGAGTCCCCCGTGTACGCCCGCGCCCAGGCGTGGTCGGCGCGCTGGGGCGTGCTGGCAGTGCCGGCGTCCTTCCTGACCGTCGGCATCCAGAGCGTCATCCAGCTCTCCGCGGGAGTGGCCCGCATGCCGCTGCGCCGCTACGTGGCGGCCACGGCCGCCGGGGCGATCGCCTGGGCCGCCGTCTACACGACCATCGGCATGGCGATCCTGACGGCCTGGCTGACCGGACCGACGGGGCGTCTCATCTGCCTCCTGATGCTCACGGCCCTGGCGCTTGTCGTGGTCATTCGCCGCAGTCGGGTCATGCGAGCAGGCCGGGGCGGCCCGCGCCGCGAGCGCGTCTGACCCGGGCAGCTCTGGCATCTCTGTCCGCACAGCCCGCTGGGGAGGCCTCCCCACACTCACGGGTGAGCCTGTTCCGCAGTCTCATGCCAGAATCGTCGCATTCGGGGTTCCTGTGCACTCCCTGTCCCGAGACGTCCTTACCGAAAGCCTCCCCACCATGACCCTCAGCAGAAAACGCGTCCTGCTCATCGTCGTCGCCTCCGTCGCGACAGTCTGTCTCATCGCCGTCGGCCTGGTTCGCGCCGGAGTCCTCGGCGGACACAAGGCCACCGCCGCGGCATCGGCCTCGGCCCACGGCAACGCGGCGAAGGTCACCGAGCCCAGTGACCGCTTCATCATCTCTTACGCCGAGAACTCGGCGGCGGGCAAGGTCATCGCCTCCGCGAAGGCCTACGGCGAGAACGTCCTCAACTCCCTGCCCGCCAAGGACAAGGAGGCGCTGACCGCCGCCGCGGGAAAGTTCTCGGTCAAGCTGGAGAGCGTGACCGCTCACGCCATGAGCACAGCGGCCGTGAAGCTGAGTGGTAAGCTCACCGTGGATCAGGTCAAGGAGTTCATCTCCACGCTCGAGGCCGCTGACGGCATCGAGGCCGTCGAACCCGATATTCACGTCACCGCCCTGGGCGACACCTCCGCCCAGGACCGCAATGTCCCCAACGACCCCTACTTCTCCAAACAGTGGGACATGACCTCGGGCTCCTACGGAATCAACGCCACCAACGCCTGGTCGCAGTCCACCGGCAAGGGCGTCACGGTCGCCGTCATCGACTCCGGCATCCTGACCGACCACCCAGACCTCAAGGGCCAGCTCCTGCCGGGCTACGACTTCATCTCCGACGCCGAGAGCGCCCGTGACAACGACGGCTACGACGCCGATCCCTCCGACGAGGGGGACTGGTCCGAACCGGGTGAGTGCCCCGCCTATGACGGCGGCAGCAAGCACCGGGACAAGGGCCAGCAGTCGACCTGGCACGGTTCCCATGTAGCCGGCACCATCGCCGCGCGCACGAACAACGGCGATGGTGTCGCGGGTGTCGCCCCGGACGCCAAGATCGTGCCCATCCGCTTCCTGGGCCGCTGCGGCTCCGACGGCGCCAACCTCGTCGACGCCATCACCTGGGCCTCCGGTGGCAAGGTCAACGGCGTACCGGTCAACAAGAACCGTGCCCAGGTCATCAATATGAGCCTGGGCGGCCCTGGCGCGTGCACACGCTTCCTGCAGAAGACAATCGATTCCGCTGTCGCACGCGGCTCCATCATCGTCGCCGCCGCCGGCAACAGTGATGAGGACGCCGGTAACGTCAATCCTGCCAGCTGCGAGAACGTCATCACCGTCGGTGCCACCACGAGCACCGGGACCCGCTCGTCCTTCTCGAACTACGGTGACACCGTCGAGATCTCCGCCCCCGGTGGAGAGGCCAGCAAGACCAGCCCCGAGATCCTGTCCACGACCGACGAGTCGCCGACAGCCCCACAGGCCCCCGCTTACTCCTTCATGATAGGCACCAGTCAGGCGGCTCCCCACGTCTCCGGGACCATCGCGCTGATGCTGGCCGCCAACCCCGATCTGAAGACCGCGGAGGTCGTCAGCATCCTGCAGAACACGGCCACCCCCATGGCCAAGTGCGACCGAAAGTCCTGCGGCGCCGGCATCGTCAACGCAGCCTCCGCCGTCGCCGAGGCGGGCAGCAAGAGCGCCAAACCCAGCAGCAAGCCCAGCGCCAAGCCCAGTGCCACCTCCGGTAGAAGAACCCTCCGCCTGGGCAACTGACGCGGACGAGCACCTGAGCCGCACCGATGCCTGTGCACGCCACACGACCGGTGCGGGCAGGCGTCTCATCTCCGGCCGACGATTTGGTCACGTCATCACATCGTTCTACCCTCGGTGCCATGACAGCGTTCCGTGACCGCCAGTGGTGGTGGCTCCCCTCGAGGCGAGCCGCCATCATCCTGACGCGTTAGGACCTTCCGGCTCGCTCACCGCGGGCCCGCCCGACGCATGAGTGAGAGGCCCGCCTGAACCCCGATCTCAGGAAAGAGGCCCCATGTCACCCACCGTGCCCGACTCCGTGCCAGACACTGCCCCCGAGGCCGCACCGTCAGCCGCCTCGCCCACCGTCTCACCCACTGTGCTGACGCGCTCAGTGCGCTACCACGCCGACGGCGGCGCCCTGCTGGAGCAGCTGACTTGCTCCGGTCTGCTGCGCACCACTACGGGCCCGGCCGCGCAGGGCGGCCCCGTGCGGCCAGTGGACTGCGTTCTGCTGGAGAGCGCCGACATCACCACCAAGGCCTCCCGTACCACGGTCGCCGTCCTGGAGGCCTCGGCCAGGCTGACGTGCTGGGGCGGGACCGTGATGGCTGAGGCGCTGGACGCCGTCGACGGAGGGGGCCCCGGGGCCGATGGTCTGGCGGCTCTGGCTCGTCTTGAGGAGGGGCTGGCCGAGCACGTCACCGACCGCCGCCCCGGCCGGCTGGCTCTGAGCCTGCCCACGATCTGCGACGACGACCCGACCGTCGAGGAGCGCGAGCGGCTCACCGCCCTGTCCACGATCGAGCCGCTGCGCCTCCTGGCCCGGGCAGAGGTCGACCACCCCCACCTGCCACTGGAGGCGGGGGCCTTCGCCTTCGACTACCTGTCCACCTTCGAGTCCCTGCCCGAGGTGGACCAGGGCGCCAACACCTGCCCCGACTACCTCTTCTACGACGCCCGCATCATCCTGGTCGTCGACCACCCCACCCAGGAGGCGACCCTCGTGGGGGCCTCGGTCGACGCCGCCGACCTGGAGCGGCGCATGGAGGCGTTGGCCACCGCCATCGACGGGATCGACGACCCAGCCGCCAGCGCCGACGCAGCTGCCGACACAGCCATTGAGGCACCGGCCGGTGGCCCCGACTCCCCCGTCCTGCACGCGGTGCCCACCGTCTCCGACGCCGACTTCGAGGCGGTCGTGGAGGAGATGCGCGGATACATCGCCGACGGCGACGTCTACCAGGTGGTGCCCTCGCGCGGCTTCACCATTGACTGCCCCGATGCGCTGGCCGCCTACCACGTGCTGCGCCACGCCAACCCCAGCCCCTACATGTTCTACCTGGCCACCCCGGACTTCGAGCTCTTCGGCGCCTCCCCGGAGTCGGCACTGCTGTACTCGGTGCGCAGCGGCCGGGTCGCCATCCGCCCCATCGCCGGGACCCGGCCGCGCGGGCTGCACCCCGACGGCTCGGTGGATCACGAGCGAGACACCCGCCTGGAGCTGGAGCTGCGCACCGATGCCAAGGAGGTCGCCGAGCACGTCATGCTCGTGGACCTGGCTCGTAACGACGTCGCCCGGGTCAGCCGTCCGGGCACCCGCAGTGTGCAGGACCTGCTGCGCGTGGACCGCTACAGCCGAGTGATGCACCTGGTCTCGGAGGTCTCCGGCGAGCTGGCCGAGGACCTCGACGCCCTGGACGCCTTCCGCGCCTCCATGACGATGGGCACCCTCACCGGGGCCCCCAAGCTGCGGGCCGCCGAGCTCATCCGCCAGGCCGAAGGAGTGCGTCGCGGCTCTTACGGCGGCTCGGTGGGGTACATCCGCGGTGACGGGGAGCTGGACACCTGCATCGTCATCCGCTCCGGCTTCGTGTCCGCCGGCACCGCCCTGGTCCAGGCCGGGGCCGGTGTCGTGGCGGCCTCCTCCCCGGCCGCCGAGGCAGCCGAGACCGTCCACAAGGCCCGCGCCGTCCTGGAGGCGGTCGCCGCCGCGCAGGGCGCCGCCCTCGTCATCGACCAAACCGGCAACCAGGCTGGCAACCAGACCGGAGAGGATGCCTGACCCATGCCCTTCACCAGCAGCCAGAGCACCGCACAGGCCGCCGGGAGTCGTGCCGAGGCACCGGCACCGGCTCGAGTGGTTCTGCTCGACAACCGCGACTCCTTCGTCTACAACCTCGTCGACCAGTTCGCGACCCTCGGCTCCCAGATCGAGGTCTACCGCAACAACGTGCCGGCCTCCCGGGTGCTCGCCGCCCTGGAGCCCACCGAGGCCGAGCGCCAGGCAGGGCGGCGCCCGGTCCTGTGCCTGTCCCCCGGGCCGGGCTACCCGGCGACGTCGGGCTGCCTCATGGAGCTCATCGCCACCGCCCTGGACGAGGCGATCCCCACGCTGGGCATCTGCCTGGGGTTCCAGGCCCTGGTCGAGGCCTGCGGCGGGCGGGTCGCCCCGGTCGGCCCGGTCCACGGCCGCTCCGACCGCCTCGAGGTCACTGAGGCGGGACGCGCGGACGAGGCCTTCGCGGTCCTCGACGGCGGTCCGCTGGATGTGGCCCGCTACCACTCCCTGGGCACGCGCACACTTCCTGAGGCACTTGTCAGCCTTGCCCGGACTACCCAGACGGACGAGGACCCAAGCGGTGGCATCGTCATGGCGGCCAGGCACCGGTCGCTGCCCGCGGTCGGGCTGCAGTTCCACCCCGAGTCGATCCTCACCCCGCAGGGCCCGGCCCTGCTCAAGGCCGTCACCGCCGGCCTGGCCCGAACCCCCTGAGCCACACCTGCGCCCCGTCGGCCCGCACATACCGACGTCGGAGCCGCCGTTCGGGCAGAATCACCCCCGGGCGCTCGACCAGCCTCAACCACCTGCGAAGGAGCTACAGACCGATGAGTCAGACCAACAGCGCGGCCCCGGCCGCTGCGCAGGCCGCGCCTGCCGCCACGGCGCAGGAGGCGCACGAGCTGCTGCGAGAGGTGGTGCAGGGACGGCGCCTGAGCCGCGAGCAGGCCTCCGCGGTCTTCGCGGCCCTGGGTGCCGGCGAGCTGTCCGAGGTGGAGACGGCGGCGCTGCTGGCGGCGCTGCACGCCCGCGGTGAGGAGCCCCAGGAGGTCGCCGGGGCCGCGAGCGCCTTCCGCCAGGTGGCCCGGGACTTCCCGTCGGTGTCCTTTCCGCTGGTGGACGTCGTGGGCACCGGGGGCGACGGCGTGGGCACGATCAACATCTCCACGGGGGCGGGCCTGGTGGCCGCCTCAATGGGGGTCGCAGTGGCCAAGCACGGCAACCGGGCCGTGTCCTCCAGGACGGGGGCGGCCGATGTCATCGCCGAGCTGGGGCTGCCGCTGGACGTGGAGCCGGCCACGGCGGTCGAGCTGTTGGCCCGTGACCACTTCACCTTCCTGTTCGCCCAGGCCTACCACCCGGCGATGCGGCACGTGGCCCCGGTGCGCAAGGCGCTGGCCACGCCCACGATCTTCAATGTCCTGGGGCCGTTGGTGAACCCGGCCCACCTGACCTTCCAGCTCATGGGCGTGTGGGACCCGGGCATGCTGGACATGATCGCTGAGGCCATGGTCCAGCTGGGGCGCGAGCGCGCGCTCGTGGTCCACGGCTCGGGCCTGGACGAGATCGCCGTCCACGGGCCGACCCTCGTGCGTGAGGCGACGCCCGACGGGGTGCGGGCCTACGAGGTCACGCCTGCGGATCTGGGGGTGCCCGCCTACGAGCTGGCCGACCTGCTGGGCGGGGAGCCGGCCGACAACGCCCGCCTGCTGCGCGAGGCCGTCTCGGGTGAGGGACGGCCCGCCCACCGCGACGCGATCGCTGTCAATGCCGGTGCCCTGCTGTACCTCACCGGCCGGGCCGACAGCCTCGCCGACGGCTCTGCGGCGGCCCTGGAGCAGATCCTTTCCGGTGGCGTGGCCCGCCACCTGGAGTCCATGACCAAAGCCAGTGACCTCGCCACTGAGACGGCCTGAGGAGAAGCCGTGACCACCCCCGACACCGCCCCCGTCCCCGCCGCGTCACCCGATGGCGCAGGCCCTGGCGAGCGCACCCACCGTGAGCCGGTCGAGGCGCGCCTCATCGCCACGGGCACCGTCCTGGACTCCATCGTCCAGGCGCGCCGCGAGCGCATTGATGAGCTGCGCGCCCGTTTCGGGCACCTGAGAGCTGAGGACCTGGAGCGCTCGCAGCGCTCCTTCGCGGCCGCCCTGCGCACCCGTAGCGGCCAGGGCCGTAGCCCGCAGCCTGCTCTCATCATGGAGTGCAAGGCGGCCTCGCCCTCGCGCGGCACCATCCGCTCCGACTACGACCCGGCTTCGCTGGCCGCCCAGTACGCGCCCTACGCGGCCGCGGTCTCGGTGCTCACCGAGCCCGATCGTTTCAACGGCTCCTTCGACGACCTGGCGGCTGTGCGCGAGGTGGTGGATGTGCCCGTCCTGTGCAAGGACTTCATCGTCGATGAGGTCCAGGTGCTGGCGGCTCGCAGCCTGGGGGCGGACGCGGTCCTGCTCATGCTCTCGGTGGTGCCCGACGACGTCTACCGCGAGCTGGCCGAGCTGGCCCACAGCCTGGGCATGGAGGTGCTCACGGAGGTCTCCACGCCTCAGGAGATGCATCGTGCCTCGGCCCTGGGGGCGGAGGTCATCGGCATCAACAACCGTGACCTGCGCACCTTGGAGACGGATCTGGCGCGCACCGAGGAGATGGCTCCCCTGGCCCCGGCCGGGGTGGTGCTTGTGGGTGAGTCGGGGGTCGGTGCTGCCGAGGACGTGCGGCGCCTGTCGGGCCTGGTGGACGCCCTCCTGGTGGGCTCGTCCCTGTCCGGGGCCCCGGATCCGGCCGAGGCCGCTCGTCAGCTGGCCACCGCGGTACCGCTGCCTCAGGGTGAGGGCGCGTCGTCGTCGGCCCTGGACCGGGACGGCCAGGAGACGGGGCACCACCCGCGCCTGCCGGCCTTCTTCGGACCCTACGGGGGCCAGTTCGTGCCCGAGCTGCTCATCCCGGCGCTGGACCAGCTCGAGGACGCCTTCATCGACGCCCAGGCCGATCCGGCCTTCGCCGCCGAGCTGGAGACGCTCATGACCCGTTACCTGGGGCGTCCCACGGCGGTCACCGAGCTGCGCAACCTGCCACTGGAGGGCAACGCCCGCATCCTGCTCAAGCGCGAGGACCTGGTCCATGGTGGCGCCCACAAGGGCAACCAGGTTCTGGGGCAGGCCCTCCTGGCCAAGCGGATGGGTAAGCGGCGCATCATCGCCGAGACCGGCGCGGGCCAGCACGGGACGGCCACCGCCATGGTCTGCGCTCTGCTGGGCCTGGACTGCACCATCTACATGGGGGCCACCGACGTCGTGCGTCAGGCGCCCAATGTCGAGCGCATGGAGCTCATGGGCGCCACGGTGGTCCCGGTGGACAGTGGTGCGGGCACGCTCAAGGACGCCGTCAACGAGGCGCTGCGCGACTGGACGGCCTCCTTCGCCGACACCCACTACCTGCTGGGCACGGCGGCCGGGCCTCACCCCTTCCCCACGATCGTGCGTGAGTACCACCGGGTCATCTCCCGGGAGGCCCGCGCCCAGGTCCTGGGCCTGACGGGGCGGCTGCCGGACTCGGTCATCGCCTGCGTGGGCGGCGGCTCGAACGCGATCGGCATGTTCGCCGAGTTCATCGATGACCCCGGGGTCGAGCTCATCGGGGTTGAGCCGGCCGGTGAGGGCCTGGACACCTCCCGCCACGGCGCCCCCATCAACAAGGGGCTGGTGGGGATCCTCCACGGGGCGCGCAGCTACCTCATGCGCACCTCGGAGGGGCAGGTCGAGGAGTCCTTCTCGGTCTCGGCGGGCCTGGACTACCCGGGCGTGGGGCCCGAGCACGCCTGGCTGTCGGACACCGGCCGGGCCCGCTACGTGGGCATCAGTGACGACGAGGCGATCGAGGCATTCCGCCTGCTGTCGCGCCACGAGGGGATCATCCCCGCGGTGGAGTCGGCCCACGCGCTGGCTCAGGCCCTGGCCATGGCCCGCCAGGCGCCCGACGGCGAGGAGCCCCCGATCCTACTGGTGTGCCTGTCGGGCCGTGGGGACAAGGATCTCGACCAGGTGCAGGCGAGGCTGGGCGGCTCCTTCTCCACTGACGGCGCCGTGGCCAGGGCCTCGCGCATGGTGGAGCAGATGGGCAAGCGCACCGAGTACGCGGGTCTGAACGCCGCCAGGGGCACCAGCCCGGACGCCGGCCCGGATGAGGAGTTCTGAGATGAGTCGTTATCCCGCGATGTTCGCCGCCCTCAAGGAGCGCGGCGAGGGCGCTTTCGTCCCCTTCGTCATGGTCGGCGACCCCGACCCGGACACCAGCGAGGCCGTCATCGAGGCGCTCATCGCCGGTGGGGCCGACGCCCTCGAGCTCGGCGTGCCCTTCACCGACCCGGTCGCCGACGGCCCCACGATCCAGAAGGCCCATGTGCGGGCCCTGGCCGCGGGTGTGGGTTTCCAGGACTGCCTGGAGGTGGTTCGGCGGGTGCGCCGGCGCCACCCGCGGCTGCCCATCGGCATGCTCATCTACGGCAACGTGCCCTTCGCCATGGGCCTGGAGCGCTTCTACTCCGAGTGCGCGCAGGCCGGCATCGACTCGGTGCTGCTGCCCGACGTCCCGATCCGCGAGTCGGCCCCCTTCAGCCGGGCCGCCGAGGAGGCCGGTGTCGACGCCGTCTACATCGCCCCGCCGTCGGCCGCGGCCGAGACTCTGGACGCAGTGGCGGCGGCCTCACGCGGTTACGTCTACGCCGTCTCCCGGGTGGGGGTGACCGGCACCGAGCGGGCCTCCTCCACCGTGGGGCTGGCCGAGTCGGTGGAGCGCCTACGCGCCGACGCCGCCGCACCAGTGATGCTGGGCTTCGGCATCTCCACGCCCGAGCAGGTCGCCGAGGCCATCGCAGCCGGTGCCGACGGCGCCATCAGTGGATCGGCCACGGTCAAGATCGTGGAGCGCTACGCCCCCGAGATCATGGCGGCCGCCAGCGGCAACAACGGCGCAGGCGGTAACGAGGAGCGTCGTCACTACGCGCTCGGAGCGCTGCGCAGTGACCTGGTCACCTTCACCGCCACGATGAAGGAGGCCACGCGCCCGCACTGACGGGCGAAGTCTGGCAGACGAACCGCGAAGAGCCACGACAAAGGTCGGTTGCGCCGAAAGCTGGGCGCAACCGACCTTTGTCTATTCCTTTCGTGAAGGCAGGGAAAGTGCGGCAGAAGAAGCACTTCGCCATTTCCATAGCACTGTGTTCAGAGATATATTAAAGGACCGGTCGGCGTCCCTTCCGATTCATTTCAGTGAAAGGCATGCTCATGCACGTCCCATCTCTCCCATCCACTCGTCCGTGGCGGCGTCTCCTGGGTGTCGCCACGGCTCTTCCCCTGCTCACCATCGGCGCCGTCGCCTCTCCGGTGAGCGCAGCCGTCCCAACCGCCACCCCGAGCCCAGGAATCACCGTGGAGGGGCACTATCATCCCGCCGGCGCCGGCTGCCACGGCTCCGACAGTGCCGAGGGCTGCCTGAGCTGGGGTGTCCGAGTCCCCTCGACCGTCGCCCCGAACTCATCGACCACCGTCACCATTGAGGCCGACTCCGTGCCGGGTCAGTGGACCTGGTCCTGCCCCTCTCCGGACGGCGACAGGGTGGCCGGGACCAGTGCCTTCTACATTGACAGAGGCAAGGACGAGCCCGTATCGAAGCTGGCCGACTCCGGCCTGGGTTTCTTCGACCACCTGTACTACAACCATCACGGGGACAGCGCCGGCTCGGTCACAGCCGCTTCCTGCACTCCTGAGCACCTGAGCCTGACCTACGAGGTCGACTTCGACACCGCCCGGGACCAGAGCTCCTATCTCGACCTGGACCTGGGGACCACAGTCGTGGCTCCCGGCGCGGACGCGCGCAGCTACACCTTCAGCCCGAAGATCACGACCTCCACGGGCAGCCTGGTTCTCACGCCCACCGCGACAGCCAAGAAGCCGGCTGCCAGCGAGGCTCACGCCACCGTGTCCACCCAGGAGGTCGCGGTCGACGGCGCCGCCAAGGACACCTCCCGCTTCACCATGACGGCGCGGAACGACTCCACCACACCCCTGTCCAACTTCACCATCTCCGCCGGCAGATCCAGAGGACAGGCACAGGTGGGCACCCTGACCTGCGACCTGACCTCCTTCGGAGGCAAGGTCGTCTCCGCCACCGGACCGGCCGAGAACCTCACGGTCTCCAGCGGAGCGGCGAAGGTCCCTCAGGGCAAGGAGATCACCTGCCAGGTCGACCTGACCGGCGTCACGGGACGCAACACGGTCAAGGCCGCACTGACCACCGGCAAGCAGACCTTCTCCAGTGACTTCACCAAGGATCGCCCCATCAGCGAGGTGAAGGTCGAGCCCACTGATCGCGGAGTTGAGGCCGCCCCCACCGGCACCTACGAGGTCGAGGTCGGCTACTCCGTCACCTTCACCAACACTACCGACGCCGACGGCCACACCTCCAATATCGTCCTGCACCCCCCGATCCCGGCCGGCTTCAGCTTCATGTACGTGTTGGACAGTGGCGTCCCATGGTGGATCAGTATGGACGACTACGCGCTCCAGCCCGATGGCTCCATACCCCTGTCCACGAGCGACACCCTGTACGCCCACTCCTCGACCACGATGACCTTCACCGCCTTCTACGAGGTCAAGGCCGAGGCGGTCACCGAGGACACGTGGAAGTCCCTGGGCACCTGCGACCCCAAGGACCCCTCCAAGGGACTGACCACCCAGATCGACGTCGTCGGCAGCGACGGGGTTGAGCCCGGCACCTACTCGGCCTGCACCGTCGTGACGCGCACGAAGAACTGAGCACGAGCTCAGGTCGATCAGCCCGGCTGGTTGAAGGTCGGATAGGTGAGTATTTCACCTATCCGACCTTCATATGGCTGTCTCCCGCAACGGAAATCCCATTCAGTAAGAAGCAGTCCGTTGAAGACGCAATTCGTTCCTTACTCCATTCACCTCACTTCACCTCACTGAAAGGCGCGCTCATGCACTTCCCATCCTCCCCACCCTCTCTTCCCTGGCGGCGCCTCCTGCGCATCGCCCTGGCTCTTCCCCTGCTCGCCGCCGCAGCCGTCGCCGCCCCGGCGTCCGCTGATACCGACATCACCGTGGAGGGGCTGTATCACACAGCCGGTGCAGGCTGCCATGGCTCCGACAATGCCGAGGGCTGCCTGAGCTGGAAGGTCCGCATCCCATCAGCCATCGCCCCGAAGAGCGCCACGGACGTCACCATTGAGGCCGACTCCGTGCCGGGCCAGTGGACCTGGACCTGCCCCTCCCAGAACGGTGACGAAGTGGCCGGGACGAGCTCCTTCTACATCGACAATGGCGACGGTGAGCCCCCGGCCTTGATCGTGGACTCCGAGCTGAGCTCCATCTCTGAGCTGTACAACCCCCTGCTGGGTGAGCCCATCGGCTCGGTCAAAGCCGTTTCCTGCACTCCTGAGCACCTGAAGCTGACCTATGAGATCAACTTCTACCTCCAATGGGACAAGAGCAGCTACCTCGACCTGGATCTGGGGACCACGGTGGCGGCTCCCGGTGCGGACGCGCGCAGCTACCGTTTCACCCCTACCGTCGAGGTCTCCACGCGCAACGCGATTCTTCAGCCCACCGTCACGGCGAACAAGCCCGCTGCCAGCGAGGCTCACGCCACCGTGTCCACCCAGGACGTCAGGGTCGACGGCGCCGCCAAGGACGCCTCCCGCTTCACCATGACGGCACGGAACGACTCCACCACCCCGCTGTCTCACTTCACCATCTCCGCCGGCAGGTCCAAGGGGCAGGCACAGGTGGGCGCCCTGACCTGCGACCTGACCGCCTTCGGAGGCAAGGTCGTCTCGGCCACCGGACCGGCTGAGAGTCTCAGCGTCTCCAGCGGAACGGCGAAGGTCCCCCAGGGCAAGGACGTCACCTGCCAGGTGGACCTGACCGGCGTCGTGGGACGCAACCGGGTCAAGGCCTCACTGACCACCGGCAACCAGACCTTCTCCAGCGACTACGTCAACCACCGGCCGGTGATTGAGGTGGAGACTCATCCCACGGATCTCCTGGTCGAGGCCGAGCCCACCGGCACCTACGAGGTCGAGGTCGGCTACACCGTCACCTTCACCAACACCACCGACGCCAACGGATCCAGCTCCGATATCGTCCTGCGGCCCGGGATTCCGGCCGGCTTCACCCTCAAGAGCGTGACAGGTACCGGCACCCCGTGGTGGGTCGGCCCGGACAGCTATGCCCTTCAGGACGACGGCTCCTTGTCCTTGCGCACCGGTGACTCCCTGAACGCCCACTCGTCAACCACGATGACCTTCACCAGCACCTACCAGGTCAACGCCGAGGCGGTCACCGCGGAGACCTGGAAGTCCCTGGGCACCTGCGACCCCCAGGACCCCTCCCGGGGGCTGACCATGCAGATCGACGTCGCCGGCAGCTACGGCGGCACCGAAGCGGGGAGCCAGACAATCTGCACCCCTGTGACGCGCTCCGGGAACTAGTACCTCTCCGACGCGATTCTCCGGGCGCACCGCACCGTCACCCCATTCGCCGGCGCCACCGGTGGTCCCCCTGCTTCGAGGCAGGTCCACCGGTGGCGCTGGTCGCCGTCGTGAGCCTGCAGCAGCCGCCCCTTCCCGCCCGGCGGTAGGGTGGCGCCCATGGCCAGCCTTCTCAACCGGATCCTCACCCTGCTCGGACGCGCCGCCTCCGACGCCGTCAGCGACGCCCTTTCCCAGAAGTCCTCGACGCCGTCGGGCACGTCGGAGAGCAGGTCACCAGGTTCAGCTGAGACCGCGCAGTCCCGCGCCCCCAAGTCGTCGGCGGCGAAGCCGTCACCGACCCGGCCCCGCGCCCACGACAGCGGCGCTGCGGTGGGTGCGACGGCCCCCTTGGCGCGAGGCGTCAGCGTCTACGACGTCTCCGCCCTGGGGCTGCCCGACTTCGCTTACTCCCCCGACCCCGATGGCGAGGCCGACCCCGGCGAGGTGGTGTGGGCCTGGGTTCCCTTCGAAGAGGATCCCGCCCAGGGTAAGGACCGGCCCGTCCTGGTCCTGGCTCGCCATGAGACCCGTCTGGTCGTGGCCCAGATGACGAGCAAGGACCACGACCGCGACGCCGCCCAGGAGGCGCGCTGGGGCCGCTTCTGGCACGACGTCGGCACCGGTGACTGGGACCGGCAGGGTCGCCCCAGTGAGGTGCGTCTGGACCGTCTGCTCCTGGTGGAGCCGGCCTCGGTGCGCCGCGAGGGAGCCACGATGAAGCGCGAGGTCTTCGACGGCGTCGTGGCCGCCCTGCGCCACCACCACTCCTGATCGCCTCCAGATTTCGACAGATCGCACAGGATACGGATGTCATCCGCTAGGCCCGGACACGCTGGAAAGCACCTGCATCGGAGGTTTCTACAAAACAAGATTGAAGTATTGCCTATCCTTCCTTCACGCATAAACTTGACTCACTGGCCAGCCCACCTATCCCTATGAAGTGATCGGAGCGATCATGGCACTCCCAACAGTCGCCGGCGGGACCTGGAGCTACGGCACGAACTCGAAAGTTGTCTACTCGAACTTTCATCACCCTTCTCGATGCCATGGCTCCTCAGCCCGAACCTACAATGGGCTCATCACCGCACGAAGTCCCAAAACTGCCGCAGGGAAGTGGTCTTACGCTCAGGTCCAACGCTCCACTGACACAAACGAAGCCTTCTACTGGTTCTGCTGAGAGCCATTAGTGTCTTGCGGTAGGCGGCGGCCCCGCTGATGGAGCCCCACCTACCGCACCACCCTCATGAAGATTCTTCTCAGAGCCACCTGGGCCCTCAACCTCACGCTGTGCTTGGCGACTATCCTGCTTATCCCACAGTCGCTCCTTTTCTTGTTCCCAGCCGAGACGAACGGCTATGTCATTATCAGTGAAACCGGCGTCGACCCGGATGAGCTTCATCAGATCGGCAAGCAGGCCGGCGTCGAGGTTGCCCAGGTACGCCACATCACAGACTTCGCCGATACCACCGACGAGTCATACTCGACAACCAGCGTCGAGCTCCTCGGCTACGAGGCTGATGACTACATTCGCCCGCCATTGACTCCCCTGCTCCTGCCGGAGCCCATCGCCTACAGCGCCAGCACCGTCCAAGACGATGCCCTGGGCGGGTGGTATGCGATCGGCTCGCGGCAAAATACCACCCAGTTCCTCAGCCAGGTCACAGACCGGTGGTGCGATCGCATCAGTGAGTCGGGGATTCTGACACCGGGCCTTGCCCTGTCCACCGCCATCAGCTCCGAGATCGGCGTGAGCCTGCTCCTGGCCCAGACGGTTCTGGCGCTCGTCCTGGCCCTTGCCACCGTCTCCCAGTCCTCCTCCTACAGGAGCGCCCGGTTGCAGGGCCGCTCCCACACCCGTCTGGCCCTCCACCTCCTCAAGAACAGCCTCCTGACAGCATGCCGGTGGCTCCTGCTCCCTCTGGCGCTACTCGCCCTGCTGGTGGCCTACGACATCTACGGCTCCGCCGTGCTGAGCGTCCACCGTCTGAGCGCCGAGCTCATCGCCTGCTGCGCGCTCCTGTCCCTGGCCGCAACCCTGACCGGCACGCTCGCAGGATGGGTGGTGCTCGCGGTTGGAAGCAGGCAGCGACCCGGGACAGCAGAGCGTCCGCGCCACGGGATCGCCCTGCTGACCTATGCGCTCGTCCTGGCCATGACCTGGTCCTTCTCCACCGCGAGCTCCAGCCTCATCATCGATGTCCTCCAGGCGCAGGCACTTCGCAACCAGGCTCAGGCCCAGCAGTCCCTTCCCCCGGCCACCGCTCTGAGCATCTGGTCCGTCAGCGAGCCCACCTTCGGTGCCAAGACACCCCAGATAGCCTCCTTCATCACCCAGGCCCAGCAGGAGGGGAGCCTCGTTCTGGCCTGGGCGATCCCCAACGGCTCCACCGGGGACGGCGACGGGCCGCCCATCCTGTATCTCAACAACACGGCCGCCGCCCACTACGGCCTGCCCAAGGTTACCGCGCAGCAGGTGACCCTCTACCGGCCCCGGTCGCTGGCCGGCCAGGACGAGGCCTTGACCCAGGAGCTCGTCGAGCAGGCGCGTTTCAACACCATGCACGGGGCGAGCGCGAACGCCGTCACCGTCACCTCCCACGACCTTGAGGAGGTCAGCTCGCTCCTACCGGAGAGGCTCCCCGCCGTCAGCTTCTTCCTCAGTAGCGAGGGCACCCGCACCAGCGACTGCCTCATCGCCGTGGTCCCCGACGGCTACTTCGCCCCAGACGACTACCTGTCCGCCATCACCCAGGGGGCCGCAGTCCTCACCGGCCAGAACCTCGTCTCCCTGCGGGAGCGGCTGCGCGAGCACCACGTGGAGGATCTCGTGGCGCGCTTCGACGCCGTCGGCACCGGCAACACGGCCCTCAGGGAGCAAACCACGCACATGGCAGTCCTCCACGCCCTCATCCTGCTGACCACAGCCACCGGAGCCGCGGCCAGCGCCGGGCTCGCGGCACGCACCTGGGCACAGGCCAGAAGTCGCAGGCGTGAGATCGAGCGCCTGCTGGGGCATCGCATGCTGGCCGAGCGCCTCCTGACCGCGGTCCTCATCACCATCCCGGTACTCATCCTCGCCTGGCCGCTCCTGACCCAGCCCAGTGCCGAGCTGGTCCTTACTCAGGTGGCGTGCGCACTCACCCTCACCGTGGCTGCTGTCGTGGGAGCACGCCACGCCACTGCCCGGCCCACCCACCCCCGCCGCAGGAGGCAGGCCCGCCATGGCTGACACACTCACCGCTACAGACCTGACCATCTCCAGAGGCGGGCGCCTGCTCGTCGACGGGCTGGATCTGTCCCTGAAGGAGGGGACTGTCACGGCACTGACCGGCCCCAACGGCTCCGGCAAGACCACCACGGCATGGTGCCTGGGCCTGCACGATCTCGATTTCACCGGAACCGTGACCATCGATGGCCGGCCCTCCAGCAGGATGAGCCCGCGTGACATTCGCCTGGTGCACCGCACCACGATCGCCCTCCAGCCCCAGGACCTTCTTCTGGAGGACTCCTGGACCCCCATCGCCACACTGCGCCACGCCGCTTGGGCACTCGGGCTCCCCCGGCGCCAGCGCGCGGCGCGGATCGCCGATGCCCTGGGCGCGGCCCGGCTCACCACCCTGTCCCGAACTCGCACGGGCCTGCTCAGCGGCGGAGAGCGGATGCGAGTGGCCCTGGCGCGAACACTGCTCATGGAGCACCCCCGCCTGGTCATCCTCGATGAGCCCACCGCCGGTGCGGATGAGGAGCTGGCCACGGTGGTCATCGGCGCCATGGACGCGTGGGCTCGGACCTCTGCCGCGATCCTCGTGATCACCCATGACCCAAGGCTTATCGAGCGTGCGGAGAACCAGGTAGAGCTCAGCACAGGCGAGCAAGTTCACGTGCACAGCCTCCATGAGCACGAAGCCATTGAGAATTTGGACTGATAGAGTCACCCCTTGGACCTCTGGCCTGGCCGGCTGCGGGGTCCGGCGACCGGGTCAGCCAGGTGCCCCACCACCTCATGTCAACCCGTGGCGCGAACCCTCTCTCCGGCCATTGACCAATCAGACGCGAGAAAGTTTCACCGTGGCGAACATCAAGTCCCAGATCAAGCGCATCAAGACCAACGAGAAGGCCCGCCTGCGCAACAAGTCCGTCAAGTCCGAGCTCAAGACCTACGTGCGTCGCGTGCGCGAGGCCGTCGAGGCCGGTGACAAGGACGCCGCGCTCGAGCACCTCAAGGCCGCCTCCCGCAAGCTGGACAAGGCCGTCTCCAAGGGCGTCATCCACAAGAACCAGGCCGCCAACCGCAAGTCCAAGCTCGCCAAGCGCGTCGCCTCCCTCTGAGGCCACCGCAGCAGTGAGCATCTGAAGGGCGCCTCCCACCGGGGAGGCGCCCTCCCCTTTTTTCCATCACCTTCACCCATTCATCAGACCGCTTCAAGGAGAGCCCATTGCGCATCGGATTCGACCGCGACAAGTACCTGCGGATGCAGTCCAGCCACATCGCGGAGCGCCGCGCCCAGTTCGGCGGCAAGCTCTATCTGGAGTTCGGCGGCAAGCTCATTGACGACATGCACGCCTCGCGCGTGCTGCCGGGCTTCACCCCGGACAACAAGATCGTCATGCTCGCCGAGCTGGCCGACGAGGTCGAGATCGTCATGGCGGTCAACGCCAAGCACCTCGCCCGCAACAAGGTCCGCGCGGACCTGGGCATCCCCTACGAGGACGACCTGCTGCGCCACATCGACGCCTTCCGCAGCTACGGGCTCTATGTGGGCAGCGTCGTCGTGACCCAGTGGACTGATGACAACCGCCAGGCCCAGGACTTCAAGCGCAAGCTCGAGGCGCTGGGCATCACGGTCTACCGCCACTTCCCCATCCCCGGTTACCCCGGTGACGTCGCCCGCATCGTCTCGGCGGAGGGCTACGGGCGCAACGAGTACATCGAGACCAGGCGGGACCTGGTGGTCGTCACCGCCCCCGGCCCGGGCAGCGGCAAGATGGCCACCTGCCTGTCCCAGATCTACCACGACCACCAGCGGGGCATCTCCTCGGGCTACGCGAAGTTCGAGACCTTCCCGATCTGGAACCTGCCGCTGGACCACCCGGTCAACATCGCCTACGAGGCCGCCACCGCCGACCTCGACGACGTCAACATGATCGACCCCTTCCACCTGGCTGCCCACGGCGTCCAGACCGTCAACTACAACCGCGACGTCGAGGTCTTCCCGGTCCTGAGCCGCCTGTTCGAAGAGATCCTGGGCTCCTCGCCCTACGCCTCCCCCACGGACATGGGCGTCAACATGGCCGGCAACTGCATCAGCGACGACGAGGTCTGCCGGCAGGCCGCCTGTCAGGAGATCATCCGCCGCTACTACCGGGCCCTGGTGACCGAGAAGCGCGAGGTCATCGCCCCCGTCCAGTCCCAGCGGATCGCGCTGCTCATGGCCAAGGTGGGGGTGAGCAAGGAGGACCGCCCCGTCGTGCCGCCCGCGCTGGAGGTGGCTGAGGCCACCGGCGAGCCGGCCTCGGCGATCGAGCTGCCCGACGGGCGCATCGTGACGGGCAAGACCTCCGCCCTGCTGGGGTGCTCCTCGGCGATGCTGCTCAACGCTCTCAAGCTCCTGGCCGGGATCGATGATGACGTCAACCTGCTGGCCCCGGCCTCCATCGAACCCATCCAGAAGCTCAAGACCCAGAGGCTGGGAAGCCGCAACCCGCGCCTGCACACCGACGAGGTGCTCATCGCCCTGGCCGTGTCCGCCAACGGGGACGACAACGCCCGCAAGGCTCTCGACCAGCTCGAGACGCTGCGGGGCTGCGAGGTCCACACCTCCACGATCCTGGGCTCGGTGGACGAGGGCATCTTCCGCGCCCTGGGAGTCCAGGTCACCAACGAGCCCGTCTACGCCACCAAGTCCCTGTACCGCAAGAAGTGAGGCCCGGTGCGGGCCACCCTCCTGCGGTGCGCCCGCACCCGGACACCCTGCCGAGGTGTGGATGGTCACATAGGTGCGCAGAGGTGACTGAACGCACTCGCGCGCGGTACATTCTCCTCAACGAGATGAGCTCGTGTGCTCTGGGGTCGGTGAAAGTCCGAACCGGCGGTGACAGTCCGCGAACCGGTCGCATCCAGCGATCGGCTGACCAGGTGGAACTCCTGGACCGACGGTGAGAGTCCGGATGGGAAGCGCACACGGGACACACCATGCCTCGCCCGGTGCCGTGCACCCGGCGGTCGATCATGGCGGTGTCTCTCCCCAGCGCACCCGAGGGAGAGGACCGGATGACCTCGTTCACCACCGTGCAGACGGCCGCGATGCAGCGCGCCCTACGGGCCGCGGCCTGCCCCGACGCCCCGCCCGGCCCCAACCCCCGGGTCGGCTGCGTCATCCTCTCCCCCGACGGCGGCATCCTCGCCGAGGGCCATCACCGTGGCGCCGGCAGCGCCCACGCCGAGGTCGACGCACTGGCGAACCTCGCCGCGACGGGCGCCTCCGCCCGAGGAGCGACCGTCCTGCTCACCCTCGAGCCGTGCAACCACCAGGGCCGCACCGGCCCGTGCGTCAAGGCGCTCCTCGACGCCGGCGTGGCCGAGGTCATCTACGCCCAGGACGACCCGACCGAGCAGGCCGGGGGCGGCGCGGCGGCGCTGGAGGCCGCCGGCGTGCGGGTACGGCGCGGGCTGTGCGCCCAGGAGGCCGCGCGTCTCAACCGCCCGTGGCTCCTGGCCGTGACCCGCGGGCGCCCCATGGTGACGTGGAAGCTCGCCGCCACCCTCGACGGCCGTATCGCCGCTGCTGACGGCACCAGCCAGTGGATCACCCCGGTGGCGGCCCGCCACGACGCCCACCGCCTGCGCCGCCAGTGCGACGCCATCATGGTGGGCACCGGCACCGCCCTCGCCGACGACCCCGCCCTCACCGTCCGCGATGAGGCGGGTCAGCCCGCGCCGGCCCACCTCCAGCCGCTGCGCGTCGTCGTCGGCTCCAGGAGCCTGCCTGCCACCTCCCGGGTGCTCGCCGACGACCACTACCTCCTCCTGCCCGATCACGACCCGCGCGCCGTCCTGGCCGTGCTCGCCGAGCACGAGATCCGCCATGTCCTGCTCGAAGGAGGCCCGACCCTCGCGACCGCATTCCTGCGCGCCGGCCTCGTCGATCAGGTCGTCGCCTACATGGCCCCCGCGCTTCTGGGCGCGGGAGCGGCCGCTCTCACCGACTTCGGGGCGGCGACGATCAGCGATGCCCTGAGGCTGAGTCACCCCCGCGTCGAGGTCCTCGGCGCAGGTGACGAGCTCGCCGTCCGCCTCTGCGGTGACCTGGAGGCCAACGACGTTCCCACTGCCCACTTCCACACCGAGGAGAGTCACTGATGTTCACCGGAATCGTCGAGGAGCTCGGACGCGTCGTCCGGCTCGAGACCGTCGAGGACAGCGCCCGGCTGACAGTCGAGGCGCCCACCGTCACCCAGGACGTGAGCCCGGGCGACTCCGTCAGCGTCAACGGGTGCTGCCTGACGGTCACCGCCTTGCACGGAAGCACCTTCACCGCCGACCTCATGGCCGAGACTCTCACGCGCACCACCCTGGGCTCCCAGGCGCCGGGAGACCCGGTCAACCTCGAGCGCGCCCTGCGCGCCAGCGACCGGCTCGGCGGGCACATCGTCCAAGGGCACGTCGATGCCACCGCCGAGGTCCTCGACCACCACCGCGGTGAGCACTGGGACCTCCTACGCATCGGCCTGCCGCAGGCGATCGCCCGTTACGTGGCCGTCAAGGGATCGGTCGCCCTCGACGGGGTGTCGCTAACGGTCGTCGACGTTGCCGACGCCTCCGACGTCGCCCCTGTGCCGGGGGCGGGGGCGTCGCTCAGCGTCGGGCTCATTCCCGAGACGCTGCGACGCACGACCCTGGGCTCGAGGCGACCCGGAGAACGGGTCAACCTCGAGGTCGACGTCCTGGCCAAGTACGCCGAGCGTCTTCTGGGCGCCCGCCCGAGCCAGGAGGGGCAGCAGGCATGCTGAGCACCAGGAGCGCATCCCCGGGCACGCGCATGGACCGCGTCGAGGACGCTCTCGCCGCCCTGCGCGAGGGCCGGACGGTCATCGTCGTCGACGATGAGAGCCGGGAGAACGAGGGTGACCTCATCCTGCCCGCGCAGAGTGCCACGACCGAGCAGCTGGCCTTCGCGATCCGGCACTCGACCGGCATCATCTGCGCCCCCATGGCGGGCCAGGAGCTCAACCGCCTGGGCATCCCCATGATGACCGAGCACAACACCGATCCCAAGAGGACGGCCTTCACCCTGAGCGCCGACGCCCGCACCGGCATCACCACAGGTGTGAGCGCCGCCGACCGGGCTCGCACCGTCCGCGTCCTGGCGGACCCGGGCTCAGCTCCCGACGACCTCGTCCGCCCCGGCCACGTCTTCCCCCTGCGGGCGCGCGAGGGCGGGATCCTCACGCGCCGCGGTCACACGGAGGCCGCCGTCGACCTCATGCGCCTGTCGGGCAACCGGCCCGTGGGGGTCCTGGTGGAGGTCATCAACGACGACGGAACCATGGCGCGGCGGCACCAGCTGCGTGAGCTCGCCGACGCCCACGCCATGCCCATGATCTCGATCAGTGACCTGGAGCGCTACCGGTGGCTGCACGAGGAACTCGTCGAGGAGGTCGTCTCGGCGCACCTGCCAACCGCGCACGGGGAGTTCACCGCCCACGCCCTGCGCAGCAGGGTCGACGGCACCGAGTACCTCGCACTGGTGTGCGGCAGCATCGCTGACGGTGAGGACGTCCTGGCCCGAGTCCACTCCGCCTGCCTGACCGGCGACGTCCTGTCCTCCCTCCGCTGTGACTGCGGGCCGCAGCTGCGCGCCGCCATGGAGGCGATCAGTGCCCGCGGCCGCGGGGTCCTCGTCTATGCCTCCGACCATGAGGGGCGCGGCATCGGGCTCATCGACAAGCTCCGCGCCTACGCGCTGCAGGAGGAGGGTATGGACACCCTCGACGCCAACGTCGCGCTGGGGCTTCCGGCCGACGCCCGCAGCTACGCCACCGCCGCCCAGGTGCTGCGGCATCTGGGCGTGCGCTCAGTCGAGCTCATGACGAACAACCCGGACAAGGTGGCCGGCCTGGAGCGCTACGGCGTCAGTGTCCGCTCCATGACGCCGACACCGACCTTCGCCAACGGGGAGAACCTCGACTACCTGCGCACCAAGCGCGACCGCATGGGCCATCTGCTCACCGGGCTCGACCCCACCGGGGCCGACGCGGACTCACCGCCCGGCGAGACGAGGGCCGACGACGACACCTGGCACACGAGCAACGAGAACGAAGGAGAGGAACGATGAGCGGATCCGGGGCACCTGAGCAGAGCGCACCTCACGCACGGGGCATGAGGGTGACAGTCGTGGCCGCCCAGTGGCACGAACGCATCATGGGGGGCCTGGTCGCCGGGGCGCTGCGCGCCGTCGAGGAGGCCGGAGCCCAGGCGAGCGTCGTCAGGGCGGTGGGCTCCTTCGAGCTTCCGGTCCTCGCCACGGCCGCCGCGCGAGGCGGTGCCGAGGCGGTCGTCGCGCTGGGCGTCGTCATCCGCGGCGGCACCCCGCACTTCGACTACGTGTGCCGGGCCGCGACCGACGGGCTGAGCCGGGTGGCGCTGGACACCGGGGTGCCGGTGGGCTTCGGCGTGCTCACCTGCGACGACGAGGCCCAGGCGCTGGCCCGCTGCGGCGGGCCGGGCGCGGAGGAGGACAAGGGCTACGAGGCGGCGTGCGCGGCGATGTCCACGGCGCTCACGCTGGCCGCCATGCGGGGCTGAGAGCTGCTCAGCGCCGGCGACTGCCGGTGCGGCGGGCGTTGCAGATCGTCAGGACCGCCCGCTCGACGGCGTAGACGGGGTCGCGGCTGGCCCCCTTGGCCTCGGCGTCGGCCCGGGCCACGGCCAGGATCGAGGTGGCCAGGGCGTCGTCGGACCAGCCCTGGAGTTCGCGGCGGGCCCGGTCCACCTGCCAGGGGGCCATGCCCAGCTCGGCGGGGCTCATGCGCCTGCCCCCGGCGGCCGCGACCCGGGCGAGCTGGCGCACCTTCATGGCCAGGGCCGCAACGATGGCCACCGGGTCGGTGCCGGTGGCCACGGCGTGGCGCAGGGCCGTGATGGCGGCCGGGGTGTTGCCGGCCGCGGCGGCGTCGGCCACGGTGAAGCCGGTGGCCTCGATGCGCCCGGCGTAGTAGGTGCGCACGTGGTCGACGCTGATGGTGCCCTGGGTGTCGGCGAGGAGCTGGTCGACGGCGGAGCACAGCTCGCGCAGGTCGCTGCCCAGGGCGTCGACGAGGGCACCGACGGCCTCGGGGGCGATACTTCGTCCGGCGCGGCGCACGTCGGCCACGACCAGGGAGGACTTGTCCTTGGCGCTCTTGACGGCCTCGCACTGGATGGTCGGGTAGGGCGAGGCCTTGATGGCGTCCAGCAGGCGTTTGCCCCGCTGGCCCCCGTTGTGGCGCAGGATGACGCTGACCTCGGGGTCGGCGGCGCCCACGTAAGCGATGAGGTCGCTCAGCAGGGCGTCAGTCATCTGCTCCAGCGCGGGGACGTAGACGAGTCGGGGCTCGCCGAACAGGGAGGGCGACACGAGGGTGTCGAGCTGGTGGGGCTCGTAGGTGGCGGCCTCCAGGCGCGTGATCTCGGTGGTGGGGTCCTTGGCCTTGGCCTGCGCCAGGAGGCTCCTCACAGCTCGGTCGGCGAGGACCTCCTCGCCGGCGCGGATGAGGACGATCGGCGCCAGCTGGGCCTGGTCCCAGCGCAGTCCAGCCGGTGCCTTGCGCGGGCCCCGGGAGCGGGGGGTGCGGGTCGCTGCCATGGGGCAAGCCTGCCACGAGCGGGCCGCGTCAACCGCCCGGCTTCCTCCAGCAGGGCGCGGCGGGCGCGAGGAGCCGCCGCGAGCAGGACCCCGATCTCGCAGGCCCCCAGTGCCAGGGCGCCCGTGAGGCCGCCTGGCCAGGGCAGGGCGGCGCCGGGCAGGTGGGCGAAGAAGCCGGCGACGAGCACCATCCAGGAGCAGGCCGCGAGCGCCGGCCAGGCGATGACGGTGGCGGCCGCGGGCCAGGCCGGTGCGATCAGCGCCGCCAGGAGCCCGCTGATGGTGGCGATGACGGCGGCCGGCTCACTGAGCAGGTTGGCGGGCACCGACCAGGCCCCCACCGAGGGCTGAAGGAGGATGAGGATCGGCCCGCAGGCGGCCTGGGCCACCAGCGGCAGGGCCACGGCGGCGGCCAGCCACCTGGGCAGGCGGCGTGAGAGGTGGGCTGTGACTGGCTTGGAGCCGATGACGATCCCGGCGGTGGCCACCACGGACAGTGCGAAGCCGTAGTCGCGGGACTGCCAGGGGTCGATGAGCAGCAGGACGATGGCTCCGGCGCACAGGGCGGGCACGGAGGCGGCGCGTCTGCCGGCGACGACGCCCAGCAGCATGACGGCCCCCATGGTGGCGGCGCGCAGCACGGAGCCTGAGGGACGCACCAGGATGACGAGGAGGGTGAGCATGACTGCGCCGAGCAGTGCCCGCCACCGCCGGGGCAGCGCCCCGAGGGCTTCCAGGCCCAGTCCCAGGATGATGGCGACGTGCTGCCCGGAGACGGCGGTCAGGTGCGTCATGGAGACGGTGCGCATGTCCTCGCGCAACGGGGCCGGCAGGGCGTGGTCGTCGCCCAGGGCGACACCGGGTACGAGGCTGCGGGCTCCCGGCGGCCACAGACCTGTCTCCTCCCCCGCTCCTGCGGCGACCGGGGCCCCGATGCCCGGGGCGCCGACGGCCTGGGCGAGACCGGCGCGGACGGAGGTGACGGCCCCGAGTATCCCGCTCGGTGGGCCAAGGACGGTCAGACCGGCGCGCTTGGGGATGATGGCAGCTTCGGCGCGGCCGGGGTCGGTGGGACGCAGGCGCGTGCGCACGCGGACGCGGGTCCCCATGGGCAGGCTCAGCCACTGCGTGTCGCCCAGGACGGTGGCACTCAGGGTGGAGGCCCGCGTGTCCACCTGTTCGACGTCGAGGGTGGTGATGACCAGGGTGGAGCGGCTGGTGGCTGAGACTCGCGGCTGCTGGGAGACGGTGCCGATGAGGGTGACCGGCTGCCCAGTGGCCACTGCCGCGGTCAGCGGGTCGCGCTGGCGGGCCCACAGGTGGGCGGCACTGATGGTCAGGACCGTCGCGGCGCACAGGGCGCACACGAGCAGGCTGGCGCTGAGGGTTCCCATCGCCCCGGGGTCGTACTCGGGGGCGCCGGGACGCGGGTCGGCCCGGTGTCGCGGTGGCCGGAAGCGCAGGACAGCCACCACGAGCAGCGCAGCCAGGGCGGTGCACCCGGAGGCCAGGAGTAGGACCTGCCTCCAGGCGTCTGCCGCCTCACGTCCAACGGCCCACCCGGCGCCGGCCCAGCAGGCCAGCGCCGGGGCGAGCAGGCGCAGGTCGAGGGCCTCGGGGGCCTTGGGGGAGGTGGCGTGCTGACCTCCGTCTCGGTACCGGTTGCGCTCCTGCTCCTGGCGTAGGCGCGCATACAGCGCGGGGTCGTCCCACGGTGCCCTGGGACTGCCCCCACCATTGCCTTCGTGGTCCTCGTTCATACGGTGGCCTGTTCTCGCAGGCCCTCGAGCTTGGCCTTGCCGATGCCGGGGACGTCGGTGAGGGCGTCAACGCTGGCGAAGGGCCCGTGGGAGTCGCGGTACTCAACGATCCGTTGGGCCAGGGCCGGGCCGATTCCGGGCAGCTTCTCCAGCTCGGAGGCCGAGGCCGTGTTGATATTGACCATCCCGGATGCGCCGCCACCGCCGGACTTTCCCGGGGCGGTTCGCGCACCGGAGGCGGCGTCCCCACCGGTTTGGGGTGCGGGCTCGGGCAGGACCTCGCCGATGCGCGGGACCCGGATCTGCTCGCCGTCGGTCAGGACCCGGGCGAGGTTGAGCTGCTGGGTGTCTGCCTCCGCGCTGGCTCCTCCGACGGCGTTGATGGCGTCGGTGACGCGGCTTCCCGGGGGCAGGGTCACCACCCCCGGCCTGCTCACCGCCCCGGTGACGTGGACGACGACGCTGCCCGATGTCGTGCTCAAGCCGCCTGGTACTGCTGCCGGTCCCGTGGTCGGCACCATGGCCGGTTTCATGGCTGGACTCGCGGCCGCCCCTGTGGGTGGGGGCCGCATTGGAGCCGATGCCCCTGCCGCTGCGGCCGGAGCCGCGTGGCCGCCGGCGCCGGTGGAGACCAGTACGGCTCTCAGGGCCAGGGCCAGAGCCAGGATGAGGAGGGCGGAGCCGGCGATGATCGCCGCCCGGGGCGCGATCGCGAGGCGACGTGGCCGGCGCACCGGCTCCTCGGGATCGGTTGAGCAGGCCAGACGCACAAGGTCGTCCAGGGACCTGTGCGCGTCGCTCCGTCTGGCTCCCATGTCCTCGACGGTAGGGACTTGACCCATGGGGCGCATGGTGAGGCTGTCTGCCCTGTGGAGAGCAGTGGCGCCTGGCGGCCTGTGGCAACCGGGCCGCGTCGTCAGGCCTGGCTCAATGGGTCTTCAGGTCCGGGGCGACGGCGATGCCGAGGGCGCCGGGACCCACGTGGGTGCTCGTCGCCTCGTCGACCGGGAGGGTGAGGACCTCGGAGACCTTGGCTCCTGCCTCCTCCATCGCCTGGCGCAGATCGGTCTCGAGCAGCGCCAGCTTGTCGGCGTCGTCGCCTTGAATGACCAGGCGCACCGGGTCTGCGGGGCGCCTGGGGCCGGACAGGGCGGTCCCGCCGGCGACGCGGACGGCCTGCGCGATGAGGTGGCGCCTGGCGCGAGCCGCCCCGCGCACAGTCTCCAGCGTCCGGATTCCGTCGCGGGTCAGGGCCAGGACCGGGCGGATTCCCAGGACACCGTCCAGGCGGGCCGTGGTGCGGTCGATCCTTCCCGAGCGGGCCAGGCGCCCCAGGTCGTCGACGACGAAGAGCTGGCAGGACCGGGCGGTGCTGGCCTGAGCCAGGGCGGCACCGCGACGGGCGTCGTGGGCGCCGGAGGCTGCCAGCACCGCGAGCCCCAGGGCGCCGGAGCTGGTGCCGGAGTCGACCACGCGCAGCCACTGCGGGCGTCGGCGCCCCGCGCTCGGGCCCGGGCCGTTGGGCTGGTCCCGGTACTCGGCCTCGAGCTGGGCGGCGGCGATGCGGGCGTTGTCCATGGTGCCGGACAGGGCCGAGGAGATGTGGATGGCCAGGACCTCTTCGGCCCTGCTGGCCGCGCGCCGGTAGGCGTCCACCAGCTCCTGGACACTGGGCCGTGAGGTGGTGGCGGCCTCAACGTTGTCGGCGGGGATGGCGTGCAGCGGCACCACCTCGATCGCGCGCTCACGCAGCAGGGGCTCCGTCAGGCAGGCGGCGGAGTCGGTGACGACGGCGAGCGACATGCGGCATACCTTATCGGCAAGCCGCGCGCTCATCGGCAAGGCGCCACGGCCGCTCTCCAGGGCCGGCCATCAGCGATACGAGACCAGGAGGTCCTCGTAGAGGTTGATGAGCCGCCTGGTCATCGTCTCGGAGTCGAACTGCTCAGCCACCTCCAGGGCCCCCTCGGACAGCGCGGCGAGCCGGGCGTCGTCGGACAGCAGGGAGGCGAAGACCCGGGCGAAGTCCTCCCCCTCGATGCCGCCGGTGAGAATCGCGTTGCGCTCGGTGAGGCACTCGGTCATCCGCTCGTCGCAGTAGACGATCGGCAGCCCGCAGGCGGCGGCCTCCAGGAACACCATGGGCTGGTTGTCGAAGTGGTAGGAGGCCAGGGAGAAGACGTCGGCCTGCTTGAGCAGGACAGCGACCTCCTCCGGCGAGCACGTGCCGGTCAGGATCACCCGGTCCGCCACCCCGAGCTCCTCGGCGCGCCGCCCCAGCTCCTCCTGGGAGGGGCCCGGGCCCACGAGCACCAGCTTGACCGGCAGGCCCGATAGGTGGGGCATGGCCTCAACGAGCGTCATCTGCCGCTTCTCCGGGCTGAGGCGGGCCACGCAGATGATGATCTTCTCGCCGGGGGCCTTGGGGATCGGTGAGTCGGCGGCGCGGGCACTGCGGTAGCGGGTGGAGTCCAGCCCGTTGGGCAGCACCATGCAGGGGGTGGTCAGTCCGCCGTCGTCGATGAGGATCCGGGCCAGGTGCTGGGAGGGCGACAGGCAGGCGTCGCACTTGTTGGCGAAGGCCGCCGTCAGGCGCCACCCCTGACGGGACAGGGCCGTCTTCATGTCGCGCTTGTTGAGGTGCTTGATGGTCTCCCGGTGAACGCGCGGCAGGACAGGCTGCGACTTGAGCGCCACGGGGAAGGCGACGGACAGGGCCAGCAGGCCCGAGAGCACGGCCAGCGGGTAGTCGTCGATGAGCTCGGTGTAGAGGGTGTGGATGGTGGTGACGTGGGGGATGTTCTGGCGCTTGGCCACCCAGTGCGCCAGGACCCCCAGGCTGAACTGGGTCTGGCTGTGGACGATGTCGAAGTCGTAAGCGTCGAAGCGCCGGGCCAGGCCCGGATAGATGGTGGCGACCTCGCGGCTGTCGAAGACGTAGTAGCGCGAGGAGGACAGGCGGATGACGTGATCGTCGGTCTCCTCATGGCCCTCGGCCTTGGGGGCCACCACGTAGACCTCGTGTCCCATGCGCTCCAGGGCGGCACGGAAGGTGGCTGTGGAGGTGGCGACGCCGTGGACGGAGGGCAGGTAGTCGTCAATGAAGAAGGCGATCCGCACAGCGTTCACTTGTTCCTGTGGTTCGGGTGCACCAGCAGCAGGCCCGTCAGGGGCGGTTCTTTCGGAAACGACGACACAGGGGGCAGCATGGGGGTGTAAACCTCGCGGCACTGGGGCGGGCAGGTGCGGGATCAGACGTACTATCTCAACGCCATTGAGGCCCGAGGGTACCTTGTTCGCCGGGCTCCTGCCTCTCTCGCGGTCAGAAACGGCGCCGGCTCCAACGGCACGCCCGGGTCAGCGCACTGGCAGGTTCGGCGTTTACGATGGCGCCATGACCGATTCCGCTGAGATCGCACGCCTCAAGGCCGAGGCCGCCCAGGCCGCCGCCGAAGCCGCCGCAGCCAAGGCCGCCGCCGCCCAGGCGGCCCTTGACGCCGCCATCGCCTCCACCCCGGCCTCAGCCGTGGAGCAGGCCGGCGAGCCCCGCACTACTGACGCATCGGGCGAGCCCCCCGCTCAGGCAGCCGATGCCACCCCCTCCGCCGAGCCGGCTGCGACCGCCGAACAGCCCCAGCACCCGGTGCAGGAGCCAGTTCAGGATCCGACACCCGCGCAGGCCGAGACCGCCGCTGCAGCCGATCAGGTATCGGGCAGTCAGGAGGCCGAGGAGACCGGCTACACAGCCCAGGTGCGTTCCGGCTACAGCTTCTCCTCCCCCACTCTGCCGGTGGGCACCTACCTCGACACGCTCTCGGGCGGTGAGCCCGCGGCGGTCAAGGGCCTGTCGGTGGGCATCCCGCTGGGACTGCTCAACCGGCACGCGCTGGTGGCCGGGGCGACCGGAACCGGTAAGACCCGCACGCTCCAGCTCCTGGCCGAGGGGCTGTCCGCCGCCGGCGTCCCGGTGTTCCTGGCCGACGTCAAGGGGGACCTGACCGGACTGGCCGAGGCCGGAGCCCCCAACGACAAGATCGCCTCCCGCATCGCCTCCACCGGCCAGGACTGGACGGGCCAGTCCTTCCCCATCGAGCTGTTCAACCTCGGCGGGTCGGACTCCGGCGCCGGCATCAGCGGCACCCCGATCCGCACGACGGTCACCGAGTTCGGGCCGATCCTGCTCTCGCGGGTCCTGGGCCTGAACGACACGCAGGCCTCCGCCCTCCAGCTGGTCTTCCACTGGGCGGACAGCCAGGGGCTGGCCCTGCTGGACCTGAAGGACCTGCGCGCCGTCGTCGACTACCTGACGAACACGGAGGCCGGTAAGGAGGAGCTCAAGACCATCGGTGGGGTCTCCGCGGCCACGGCCGGGGTCATCCTGCGGGAGATCGCCGCCCTGGAGGCGGCCGGCGGCGAGGCCTTCTTCGGTGAGCCGGCGCTCGACGTGCGTGACCTCATGCGGGTCTCCCCCGATGGGCGCGGCATCATCTCCGCCCTGGAGCTGGCCGACATCCAGTCCCAGGGCACGCTGTTCTCCACCTTCCTCATGTGGCTGCTCGCCGAGCTCTTCGAGACCCTGCCGGAGGTCGGCGACCCGGACAAGCCCACCATGGTGTTCTTCTTCGACGAGGCGCACCTGCTGTTCTCCGGTGCCTCGAAGGCCTTCCTGGAGGCCGTGGTGCGCACGGTGCGGCTCATCCGCTCCAAGGGCGTGGGCATCGTCTTCATCACCCAGTCCCCCACGGACGTCCCCGACGAGGTCCTGACCCAGCTCGGAAGCCGGGTGCAGCACGCGCTGCGCGCCCACACCCCGGCCGACGCCGCCAACCTCAAGAAGGCGGTCTCCACCTTCCCGGTCAGCCCGGTGGACCTCAGCCGGGTGCTCACGTCGCTGGGCACCGGCCAGGCCGTCGTCAGCGTGCTGGACGAGAAGGGGCGCCCGGCACCGGTGGCCCCGGTGATCATCAACGTGCCCGCCGCCGTCATGGGGCCGGCCCAGGACGGCACCGTCAGCCAGGTACTGGCCTCCTCGCCGCTGAAACCCAAGTACGCCACAAGTGTGGACAATGAGTCCGCCTACGAGCTGCTGGCCCAGCGGGTCCAGGCCGACGCCGAGGCCGCCGAGGCCGCTCGCGCCGCCGAGCAGGCCGCCAAGGAGCAGGCCAAGGCCGACGCCGCCGCGCAGAAGGCCCTGGAGAAGGAGGCCGCCCGCCAGGCGGCTCAGCGTCAGAAGGAGGCCGAGCGCCTGGAGCGCGAGGCCGTCAAGGAGGCCCAGCGCCGCCAGCGCGAGGCGGAGAGGGCCGCCGAGCGGCGCAAACGGGAGGTCGAGAAGACCATCGGCTCGGTGGGCCGCCAGATCACCCGCGAGATCACGCGCTCCATCTTCGGCACCCTCAGGCGCCGCTGAGAACCAGCTCAAGCAAGACGAAGGGGCTGCACCAACCATCTCGGATTGGTGCAGCCCCTCGTGCTACTGCTGGGCTACCGCGGCGCGGCCGTGAGCGGCGCCGTCGGGGAGCCCGCCGCGGTTACTCGGGGACGATGCTCACCAGCTTGGGGGCGCGCACGATCACCTTGCGCACGCCGCGCCCGTCCAGGGTGCGGATGACGCCGGGGGCCTCCAGGGCCAGTTTCTCGAGCTCGGCCTCGGAGATGTCGGGGTCGACTTCGAGGCGGTCGCGGACCTTGCCCTTGACCTGGATGACGCAGGTGACCTTCTCGGCGGCCAGCAGGGACTCGTCGGTCACGACCGGGAAGTCCTCGTGGGCCAGGGAGTGCTCGTGGCCCAGGCGCTTCCAGATCTCCTCGGCGATGTGCGGGGCCACGGGCGCCGTCATGAGGACGAGGGCCTCGACGGCCTCGCGCGGGACCGCCCCGAGCCCGGTGAGGTGGTTGTTGAGGACGATGAGCTTGGCGATGGCCGTGTTCAGGCGCATCCCCTCGTAGTCCTCACGCACGCCCACGATCGTCTTGGCCACGAGCCGGCGGGTCTCCTCGTCGGCGCTCTCCTCGGTCACCGTCAGCTCGCCGGTGGTCTCGTCGATGACGTTGCGCCACAGGCGCTGCAGGAAGCGCTGGCTGCCGGCGACGGCACGGGTGTCCCACGGGCGGTCGGCGTCCAGCGGCCCCATGCTCATCTCGTAGACGCGGAAGGTATCGGCGCCGTAGGCCTCGTACATGTCGTCGGGGGTGACGATGTTCTTCAGGGACTTGCCCATCTTGCCGTACTCGCGGCGCACCGGCTGCCCCTGCCACAGGTAGCTGGTGGAGCCGTCCTCAGCGGTGACCTCCTCGACCTCGTCAGCGGGCACGTACTGGCCGCGGGAGTCGGTGTAGGCGTAGGCCTGGACGTAGCCCTGGTTGAAGAGGCGGTGGTAGGGCTCGGAGGAGGAGACGTGGCCCAGGTCGAACAGGACCTTGTGCCAGAAGCGCGCGTAAAGCAGGTGCAGGACGGCGTGCTCGACGCCGCCGACGTACAGGTCGGTGCCGCCGGAGATGTTGCCGGCCTGCGGGCGCGGCCCCATCCAGTAGGCCTCGTTGGCCGGGTCGACGAGCGCCTTGTCATCGGTGGGGTCGATGTAGCGCATCTCGTACCAGCACGAGCCGGCCCACTGCGGCATCGTATTGGTCTCGCGGTAGTAGGTCCGGGGGCCGTCGCCCAGGTCGAGCTCGACCTCGACCCACTCGGTGGCCTTGCCCAGCGGCGGCTCCGGGGAGGAGTCGGCGTCGTCGGGGTCGTAGGAGCGCGGCGAGTAGTCGGTGACCTCGGGCAGCTCGACCGGCAGCATCGACTCGGGCAGGGCGTGGACGCCGCCGTCCTCGTCCCACACGATCGGGAAGGGCTCACCCCAGTAGCGCTGGCGGGAGAAGAGCCAGTCGCGCAGGCGGTAGGTGACCGCGCCGCGGCCGGCGCCCTTGGCCTCCAGCCAGCCGATCATAGTGGCCTTGGCCTCGTCCTTGCCCATGCCGTTGATGTCCAGGTCGCCCTGGGCGGAGTTCACGACCACACCGTCACCGGTGTAGGCCTGGGAACTCAGGTCGACGCCGTGGGGGTCGTCGGCCGGGCCGATGGTCTGGACGATGTCGATGTCGTACTTGGTGGCGAAGGCGTAGTCGCGCTCGTCGTGGGCGGGCACGGCCATGATGGCGCCGGTCCCGTAGCCCATGAGGACGTAGTCGGCCACGAAGACCGGCACCTTCGCCCCGTTGACGGGGTTGATTCCGAAGAAGCCGGTGAAGACGCCGGTCTTGACCCGGCCCTCATCGGTGCGGTCGGCGTCCGACGTCGCCGCGGCCTGGGCGCGGTAGGCGGCCACGGCCTCGGCGGGGGTCGCGTAACCGCCGGTCCAGGCCTCCTTGGTACCCTCGGGCCAGGCGGCCGGGACGGTCAGGGCCGCGGCGTCGTCGGCGATCTGAGCCTCGGTGCGCACCGAGCCGGAGGCCTGCAGGCCACCCAGCATGGGGTGCTCGGGGGCCACCACCATGAAGGTGGCGCCGAAGAGGGTGTCAGGGCGGGTGGTGTAGACGCTCAGCGACGCGTCCTGCTGGGCGCCCTGACCGGCCCCGGGCACGGTGAAGGTCACCTCGGCGCCCTCGGAGCGTCCGATCCAGTTGCGCTGCATGAGCTTGACCTTCTCGGGCCAGTCCACGGTGTCCAGGTCCTCGGCGAGGCGGTCGCCGTAGGCGGTGATGCGCATCATCCACTGGCGCAGGTTGCGCTTGAAGACCGGGTAGTTGCCCCGCTCGGAGCGGCCCTCGGAGGTGACCTCCTCGTTGGCCAGCACCGTGCCCAGGCCGGGGCACCAGTTGACAGGGGCGCTGGAGACGTAGGCCAGGCGGAAGGAGTCGATGACCTCGGCCTGCTCGGCGGCGCTCAGGGCGTCCCAGTCGCGGCCGTCGGGGACGGGGACCTGGCCGGAGGCGAGCTTGTCGCGCAGCTCGGTCACCGGCCGGGCCGCACCCTTGCCGCGGCCGTCGCGGCGCGGGGCCTCGGGGTCGAACCAGGAGTTGAAGACCTGCAGGAAGATCCACTGGGTCCAGCGCACGTAGTCGACGTCGATCGTGGCCAGGGAGCGGCGCGGGTCGTGGGACAGGCCCAGGCGGCGCAGCTGGCGGCGCATGTTGGCGATGTTGGCCTCGGTGGAGATGCGCGGGTGCTGGCCAGTGGTGACGGCGTACTGCTCGGCGGGAAGGCCGAAGGCGTCGTAGCCCATCGTGTACAGGACGTTCCTGCCGGTCATCCGGGTGAAACGGGCGACGACGTCGGTGGCGATGTAGCCCAGCGGGTGGCCCACGTGCAGTCCCTTGCCGGAGGGGTAGGGGAACATGTCCAGCAGGAAGAACTTCTCCTTGTCCGCCCCGGGGCCGGCCAGAGCGCCGACGGGGTTGTCGGCGTTGAAGGTGCCCTCGGCCTCCCAGCGGTCCTGCCAGGCGGTCTCGATGGAGTCCGCCAGCTCCGCCGTGTAGCGGAAGGGGGTGTCGGACTCGACCGGTGCGGTTCTCTCTGACATCGCGGCAGCGCTCTTTTCCTACTCGTGCTTCCTGGTGCTGGGGCACAGCCTATCGCCCGCCAGCAGTGGCACCCGGCGGCGTCCACCCCACGGGCGGGCGAGACCGGTCACGTCGGTGGAGCCCAGCAAGGTTCGAGCGGTCTCGGCGGGACGTCACGCCGGCCCCGAGAGGAGAAGGCGCCGTCGATAAAGGCGCCAGATATGCGGCTAATCGTTGCTGTTCCAGTGATTCTGGAGCCTGCTTCAGCGTGCGGGGCACGGGCACCACTTGCTATACTGTACATATGTTCGACGGTGGTGCGCTTCCTCGCGTCCCGGCCGGTGATGCGGTCGGGATGCTGGGTGCGCCTGGCGGGGCGCCCACGTCGATACCGCAGGTCTCGGCAGAGGAGACGGCAGGCCTGTTGGCCTCCCTGGGTGCGGGCCAGGCGCTGGCCGGTGTGGTGGAGGGGCTGCTGTCCCACCTGCTGGTGACTGCCCAGGACTCCGACGATGAGGGCTCCACCGCTGATGGGGATGCAGCGCCGCCCCTCTTCACCAAGGAGCCGGGTACTGACGTAGCGCTGGTGGCCGCCTCCGAACAGCGCCGGACGATGGGCGTGGAGGAGGTCGGCACTTCGGGACTGATCGGCCTGGGGGCCTCGGGTTTGGGGGAACTGGCCGCGGCCTGCCACCGCCTGGCGGCCTGGGCCACCTGGGGCGAGGCCCTGGCGGCGGCCTGCCTGACCGGGTGCCCTGAGCTGTCCAGTCACCCGGGCCAGTGGGGCCCGCATGGTGAGGTCTCTCCGGTGGTGGGTTATGAGGAGCGGCGGTTCAATGCCACCTGTCTGCTCTCCACCCGCCTGGGCGTCTCTCGGACTCGGGCCGGTCAGATGGTGAATCACGGCCAGGCCCTCATGAGCATGGGCTTCGCCCCAGTCGAGGCCATGGAACGCTGCGGGGTCCTGGACTCGGCGAAGGCGTTCCTGGTGACCCGCCGCCTGGAAGACGTACCCACTCCGGTGGCGCTTGCAGTCCAGGACAAGGTTCTGCCTCAGGCGCCTAGGCGGAGCGTGTCGCAGGTGGGGAGGGATCTGGAGCGGGCCCTGACGGAGATCGACCCTGACGGCCACGCTGAGCGGAGCCAGAACAATACCGAGCAGCGGTGCGTGTCGCGCCCCCGGCCTGCGGGAGAGGGCCTCTGCCAAGTCCGGCTTCTGCTGCCAACCATGGACGCCCTGCTACTGGATGCCACCCTGGACGCAATCGCCACTTCGGCGCGGGCCTGCGGCGAGAAACGCACCCTGGGTCAGCTGCGAGCCGATGCCATCACCGCGATGACCCTCTCAACACTGCGCACCAGCCAGCAGGCCGCCTACCATATGCCCGCGCAAGACCCCACCACCCCCGCAAACACAAATCACGACGGCAGCAGCGGTGGCGACGACGGCACCGACAACGACAATCACGGAGGGTACAGCCTCGGCGGCGGCATCTGCGGCAGCGGCATCGGTGCCAGCGGTGATGACGGTATCTGTGGTGGTGGTGGTGGTTTGAGTGAGCCGGGTTCAGTGCTCTCGTCCTCGGTTCCTCTTGAGCCCCCTTCCCCGGGGCGGCTGCTGCCTGACGGGGTACCTCTGGAAGGGCTCCTGGGCGCTTTGAGCGGCCTGGTGGGATCGAACAGCCCGTGGTGGACCCCTTCAGCCACCGGTCACCTTCCTCTGCCAGAAGGCATCCGTATCAACGTCAACGTCACCGTTCCTCTGAGCAGCCTGGTTGGTCTGGCTCTGCCGGAAGAGGGCCCCACCGGCGGCGTCGATCCCGGAGGCGGCGGCCCCGGCACCTCATCCGAAGACAACCGGCTCCGGGACGGCATTTCTGGGGGCTGTGGTCCTGGGGACAGCGAGAGCCCCGACGACCCCCGCTGTCTTGATCCAGGTGGAGCCGGCCCTGGCGAGAGCTCCACCGCCATGCTCGAGCCTCTCAACAGCGCAGACTCCCCAAGCGGCGGGAGAAATCTGCCCACCCCCGGTGGGAGAAGTCTGCCCGGGCCTAGAGGGAGGAGTCTGCCTGAACTCGCCCCGGTTGCTCCCACCATCCAGCCCACTGCCCAGGTCATCTCCCCGTTTTCCGCCACACCAGTAGAGGTCGCTGAGGTGAGGATCGGGGCGCGCAGCGCAGCGGTACCGGCCATGACTGCCTGGGCCCTGGCCGCCGGCGGGACCTGGAGGCGCCTGGTGACCGACCCCGCCAGCGGCACCGTCCTGGACGTCGGCCGCACCAGGTACCGGCCCTCGGTGGGACTTGCGGACCTCGTGCGAGCCCGCGACAAAACATGTGTTTTCCCCACCTGCCAGACTCCGGCCTCCCGCTGCGACATCGACCACCTCACCGCCTGGAGCCAGGGCGGGACCACCAGCCTGGACAACCTCGTGGTGCTCTGTCAGGCCCATCACCGACTCAAGCACACTCCCGGATGGGCACTCACCAGGGACCGTGACAGCGGGGTCTTGTCTTGGCACACCCCGGACAAGACCGTCTATCGGCGCCACCCAGACGGCACCATCGACCGCCTGCCCCACAAGGTCGGCCCCCACCAGCACCTTGTTCCCAGCACCGTCGTCCCGGCCGACCTGAGCCAGCAGATCGGCCCCGAGCTCATCGACCGGCTCAACACCGCCCTCGACCGCACCCAGCCCAGCAGCGGCAGTGCCCGCCTCATGACCCGAGGCCCCCTACCCGGCGAAAAGGCGGGAGACTACGAGACCACCCCTCATCCAAGGGCCGCCCACACCCTGGGACTAGCGCCCCTCATCGACCAAGCCCCACCCTTCTGACGAGGACGAAGCGAGTAGCCTCGGGGGCTACGCGAGCGCCGCGCTGTCCATCTGCGCGGGCACGAACTCGCCCCAGCCGTCCTCGACGAGGCCGGCCCGCAGACGCTCCATGGCGGCGTCGAGTTCGGGGGCCTCGGGGTGGCGGGCCGAGGAGAAGGACAGGTCCTCCTCGCAGCGGATCGGCAGCACGTGCAGGTGCAGGTGGTCGACGCCGTAGCCGGCCACGACGAGCCCGGCGCGGGGCGCCTCGAAGACGCGCACCTGTGCAGCTCCAATGCGCTTGGCGACCACGGCCAGGTGCGCCACCACGTCATCGGGCGCGTCCACGTAGGAGTCGACCTCGAGCCGCGGGACCACGAGGACGTGCCCGTCGGTGTGCGGCTCAATGGTGGCGAAGGCGACGCAGACCTCGTCCGCCCACACGAAACGGCCGGGGATCTCGCCGGCGATGATCTTGGTGAAAATCGTGCTCATGGCCCCATTGTCCCCCAGCCACGCCCGGATCCGTCCAGGCCCCGCCCCTGGTCAGGCCAGCAGCCACAGGGAGCCGTCGGGGATGACGGCCTCCGGGGCGCCCGCGGGCACTGCGCCGCGTGAGGCGTCGTCATCCAGCAGGGCGATGACGGTCGCCCGCCTGCGGCCGCCGCCCTCCACGGCCGGCGCCACGGTGCCCCGATCGCGGATCCGCACCCGGCTGTCCAGCCCGATGCCGGCCCGCTCCAGGCGGCGCAGCGTCTCGGTGTCGTCCTGAATCCGTCCGACGACGCCGTCAGAGCCCACCGGAAGCGTCTCCAGGCCCACCAGGTCGGGCACGATGAGGCGGCCGTCGGCCGTGGGGATCGGGTCCCCATGCGGATCACGGGTGGGGTGCCCCAGGACCGCGTCGAGCCTCTCCAGCAGCCGCTCAGAGACGGCGTGCTCGAGCTCCTCGGCCTCAGCATGCACCTCGTCCCAGCCGAAGCCAAGCCGAGTGACCAGGTAGGTCTCCAGGATGCGGTGACGGCGGATCATGCCCATGGCCCGACGTCGCCCCTCCTCGGAGAGGGTGACGGCCTTGTAGGGCTCGTGGACGAGCAGCCCCTCCTCCACGAGGCGAGCCACGTTCTCCGAGGCGGTCGAGGGGGCCACCTCCATGCGTTTGGCCAGACCGGTGACGGAGGCGCCCGCGCCGCCCCACTCGCACGCGGCCCACACGATCTTGAGATAGTCCTGCGTGACGGTCGAGTCCCCCGCCACCGAGGACTTCCCACCAGACCCGCTTGGAGCCCTCCGCTCCCTGGGCGCAGTCACCCGAACAGCCTCGCCAGCTGGCCGCCGAAAGCGATGACGATGGTGAGAACCACCGCCAGGTACATCGCCGCCGTGATCCACCAGCGGGCCTTGAGCACGTCCAGCGCCAGGTTGTCACGCAGCCCCAGGTGCCCGCCGGCCGCGGCCCAGGCCCAGGAGTGAGCAGCCACCGGGATGGTGACGGACCAGATGACCATGCAGAAGGGGCAGAGCTTGCCGAAGGTCATGATGGATACGGACAGGAACCAGATGACGAAGGCGATCCCGCCGAGGCTGCCGGCGCTGAGCCCCCACCACATCCAGCGCGGCAGGCGCGCACCGCTGAGCAGTACCAGGCCGATCGCGGCCAGGGCCCCGAAGGTGATGGCCCCGACGAAGGAGTTGGGCACCCCCAGCAGGTTTCCCTGCCACACATTGAGGGAGTCGCCGCAGGACACCAGGGGGCTGACGTCGCAGACGAGCTCCGCGTACGGGTTGCGCAGCAGGTTGAGCTGGGCGGTGATGAGCTCCCAGCAGGCGAGGATCCCGATCAGTGCGCACACGGTGAGCAGCCAGCCGAATCCCCGCTCGGCCCCGGAGCGCCGCAGCCAAGCTGGGCGCGCGGACGAGCCCTCGCCGGTATCACGACGAGCGCGCCGGTCGAGCTCTTGAGCGGGGCCGGAGCCCAGGTAGGCCTCGAGCTCTTCCTCGCTCATCTCATCGATCTCGGCATCTGTGGGCATGCGCGACATCGTCAGTCTCCTCACCGGTGGTGCGTCAGCAGTTCTTCTGGGCCTCGTAGGGTTATCAGGACGAGAGCGTATGCCACATACGGTCACCTCTGTCCTACCCGTCCGAGGAATCGCTCTCCCCCTGGGGCTCGCCCTCCTCTGGCTGCGTGGCTTCCTCGGGCCTCGTGCTCTGCGGGGCTCCGGTCGGTGTCGGCACCGGGGTGGCCGACGCCGTCGGGCTCGGGGTTGAAGCCATCGTGGCCGTCGTCTGTCCCGCGGCGAGACCCGGCACGGACCGCCAGGCCCCCACCGTCACCGAGGCGTCGGAGTGGAGGATGACGGCGCGCCAGGCCACCAGCGCGCCGGCGGAGTCGAAGGACATGACGTGGAGGAAGGCGTCCTCAGTGACCGACCCCAGGGACGTGCCGCCCTTGCCTGCGCCCGAGATGATCCCGGTGACGGGCAGACCGGTTCGGGGGCTGATCGTCGTGGTCATCCCCCGTTCGGCGTGGACGTGCCCGGCCAGGAGCAGCGGCGCGCAGCCCTCCTTGGTGAGCGTGTCGAAAGTGGCGGGCTGATGAATGAGGACGACGTCGACCTGCGTGCTCCCGCAACTGGTCGTGGCCAGGCGGGAGGCGATCTTCTCGGTGGTCTCCCCGTTGCGGGGCTTGGTGCCCGCAGCTGTTGTGCGCTCGGCGTCGTCGTGCCCCAGGAAGGTGATCCCGGCGACCGTCTGGACCGAGCCGTTGGTGACGGTCCACCCCTGGGAACGCAGGCGGGCGGCCGTGGCGTCGGAGTCGTGGTTGCCGATCGTGGCGACCTTCTTCGTCGAGCTCGGGACCGCCTGGGTCAGCGCGTCGACGCACACCCGCTCCGGGTCCGAGCCGGTCATGGTCAGGTCGCCGTCGTCCATGTGGATGTCGGCGCCCGAGAGCTGGTCGAGGACTCCGGAGAAGGCGATGACATCGAGGTTGCAGTGCAGGTCCGTGGTGAGCACGGCGGTCTTGCGTCCCCGCTCGGGCACTGATCGGGCCCCGGTCACCGAGATCGAGGGCGTCGCGGTGGCCCGTGGGCTCTCAGAGGGCTGCGGGGCGGTGCCGGGCTCCGGGTCGGGGCCGGCATTCACCAGGGTCTTCGCGGAGGAGGCCCTGACCCGGCTCTGAAGGCTCTCGGTGTCCACCTTGCCGTCGACGGCGGTGACGTCCACCAGGCCCTCAGTCTGCTCGGCGGCCTTCCATGCGGCCCGCAGGTTGGTGTCCGCCTTGGCGTAGAAGCCCTTGTTCGTCTCCACGAAGGTTCGCGCCTTGGGCCCGTATGCGGTGACGACGTCGGCGATGCGTCCCGAGAAACGGGCCTGGGCCAACGGCGTCCCCTCGAGGACGGACAGGGTGGAGCCGGGCGAGGTGGCCGTGCGCATGGCCGGCACCAGGAGGGAGGCCGCGGTGGCCACGGTCGCACAGGCCGCCACGGTGGTGGCCCAGCGGTGTGAGGCGCCGGCTCGGACGGTCTCGCGCCAGGGCTTGGTCGGCGCCAGGCGCCAGGCGGCCACACAGCACAGGAAGATCGCCTCAACGACCCCGGCCCGGCGCAGGGCGTCGCCGGCCAGTGCGTAGAGGCCCTGCCGGATCGTCAGGTCGGGGTGGGAGACCAGTGAGAGGTAGGAGGTCGCGTCGGAGGACAGGGACTGGCCCACGCTGGCGGCATTGGCCGTATCGGGTGTCGGATCGCCCGGGATCTCCCCCAGAACCACCTTGACGCCGAGCATTCCTGCCGGGGACTCCAGCGAGGCCGTTCCCAGCGGCCCGAGGTCCAGCGTGACAGTGGAGTCCAGGGTCGTCGACCAGGTCGCCTCATGCGGGCCGACCGGTGACGAGGCCGTCGCCGTGGACAACCCCAGCAGGAGGGAGACGAGGCTGGAGGCCAGGATCATGGCCGCTGTTCCGATCACCGTGCGGGTGCCGGGGCGACGACGACGCCACCACAGGCGCGGCGACAGCAGCACCGTGGCGACCAGGGCGCAGCAGCGTCGCACGGCCGTCAGCAGACCGTCCCACAGGTCTCCTGCTCGCTCGGCGGTGCCGGTATCGGCGTCGGCTCCGGTGTCAGGGCCTGAAGATGTCTGTACCACCGCTCGCCTCAGAGCCGAGCACCCAGCGAGACCTGGGCGGCCGGGTCCTCACCGCCGTGCACGTCAGAGGCGATCAGACTCGCCAGGGAGGTGACGTAGGCAACGGTGTCCTGCCAGCCGCTCACGGCCTGGCAGGGAACGCCCAAGGCCTTGACGGGGTAGTCGTTGCCCTCCGGGTCCAGGCGGTCGCCGACGAAGATCATCTCCTCCAACGCGATGCCGGTCATCTCCGCCAAGCGCTTCATGCCGTAGGCCTTGTCCACCCCCTTGAGGGTGATGTCGACACTTGTGGAACCGCCTGAGCGAACCTCCAGGTCCGGAAGGAGCGGGGCGACGGCGTCACGCAGGGCGGCCTTCTTCTCACCCGTGGGATCCCACGCGCGTTTGGCGTCCAGGGGGGCCTCCTGCCCCAGTGCGGAGAAGGTGATCTGGCTACCGCGGTCCTCCAGGATCGCCCCCCAGGTCTGCTCCTCCCACAGACCGAGGCGTCGCGCCTGGGCCTCGACGATCTCAAAACCGGTGCGGATCTGCTCAGGGGTGAGGTCGTTGGCGTAGACCAGCGTCCAGGCGTCCTCATCGCTCTGGGCACGGGAGGGGTCGTAGGTGTAGTAGCGCGTTCCGCAGGTGGGCATGAGGTGAAGCCGGGAGAGCTCATCGGCGTCGGCGTCGAGGTGGGCCAGGACCTGGTCGCGGAACTGCCCCACCTGCCCACCGGAGATGATGCAGACGGGGACGACGTCGAGCAGCCGCCTGAGCGCTGTGGCCATGGCCGGTGGCATGGCCGACTTGGAGGGCGCCAGCGTGTCGTCGAGGTCGAAGGCCACCAGGCGGGGCAGCGCCCGGGGGCTCACATCAGTCTGAGTCATAGGCGTATTGTGTCCCACCCGCCTGGAAACCGGCCGAACCGGGCCCCAGACGGGTGGTGGAGTCAGTCTCTCTTCTCAAGCGGTCACGTCCGCGTTTCTCAGCGGACCGCACCGGTCAGTCGGTCTGCTCGGGGTGGAGCATGTGCTCGCGGGCCAGGGCCGAGGCCTCGGCCCGGGCGTCGCGGTCCTCGCGGCGTCCGCGCGAGATGAGCGCGGTGATGGAGACCGCCAGACCGCCCCAGATGATGACGATGGCGAGCAGCATGATGAGCACGGCGATTCCGGTCATCTCAGTCCTCCTCCTGGGAAGCGGCCTCCAGCGTGAGGGCCTCGAACTCGTCCACAGGGGTCCTCCAGGGGATGAGGCTCATGACGGCGGTGCCCAGGGCAACCACCAGCAGCATCCCCCATCCGAAGACCATGACGAAGCCGCTGGAGTAGGCCTCCGACTCATATCCCTCGGACAGGTACGTCCACAGGGTCTGGATGAACATGTACCCCAGCAGGACGGGGACGACGGCGCCGACGAGGAGCCTCCACCACAGGCCGATCATCCGGGACTCGGAGACGGCGTTGAGGTGGTCCTGAAGCAGCTTCGTGCGCCGCAGCAGCCAGGCGACCACCACGCACATGATGATGGCCGAGGCGACCACGCCGATGTTGTTGATGAAGGCGTCCACGACGTCGAGGTCCGGCAGGCCAGAGCTGGTGGCGAACAGGACGAAGGACAGGATGGCGGCCGGGACGCCGACGACGAGGGAGGCCGCCTTCGGAGTCAGGTCGAGCTTCTCCCCCACACCGGCGGCGACCACCTGGATGATGGAGATGAAGGAGGTCAGCCCCGCCATGGAGAAGGAGGCGAAGAAAAGCACCCCGAAGAGCGCGCCTCCGGGCATCTGAGCGATGACGGTGGGGAAGGTGATGAAGGACAGGGAGGGTCCGGTGATCTTCATCTCGCTGATCCCGACGTGCTGCGTGTGCGCCATGAAGCCGAGGGTCGCGAAGACGCCGATCCCTGCGAACAGCTCGAAGGAGGAGTTGGCGAAGCCCGCCACGAGACCGGTTCCCACCAGGTTGGAGCGGCGCCGCTGGAGGTAGGAGGCGTAGGTGAGCATGATGCCGAAGCCCACGGACAGGGAGAAGAAGATCTGCCCGAAGGCCGCCATCCACACCTGGTAGTCCAGCAGGGCGGACCACTTGGGCGTGAACAGGGCATTGAGCCCCTCCCCCGCGCCCGGGAGCAGGAGGGCGCGCACCACGAGGCCGGCAAACATGATGACCAGCAGCGGCAGGAAGATCTTGTTGGCCTTCTCCACACCTCCACTCACGCCCAGGGCGGTCACCACCAGGCCGAAGCCCCATACGAACAGCAGCGGCAGGGCCACGCCCATGACGACTGACGGCGAGTAGGCGACCTCGGAGCCGAGCCGGTCCATCCCGATGTAATGCTGGAAGAAGCCCGCCGCGTCGTCGCCCCAGGCGATGTTGACCGAGAAGAACATGTAGCGCAGGGACCAGGCCACGACCACCGCGTAGTAGGTCATGATGACGAAGCAGATGAAGACCTGGAACCATCCCAGCCACTCGAGCCTGGCGGACAGGCGCCTGAAGGCCGCCGGTGGCGAGCCCCGGAAGCGGTGCCCCAGGGCATAGTCGAGGAAGAGGATCGGCAGCCCGGCCGCCAGCAGCGCGATGACGTAGGGGACGATGAAGGCGCCGCCGCCGTTGGTGTAGGCCACCCCTGGGAAACGCCAGATGTTTCCCAGGCCGATCGCCGAGCCGATGGCGGCGATGAGGAAGCCGAGCTGCCCGCTCCACTGCTCGCGCGGGGGAGCCTGAAGAGACTCGCTCTCCCCTGTCTTGGAGGACATGAGTACCTTCCGTGATATGACGAATGCAGGCGGCCCAGGGGCCACCTCTTCCTGCGGACTGGTCGCAGGCCCTTTTGTCGTTGGACGCTAGTCGAGCGACCACGATATGTCGTCTGACGTCCACGATACGGACAGTTGTCAGGGTGGTCGCTTGTCTTTTCTCACGCGATCCATGCCACACTGAACACTACTGTTCACACCTGACTCACCACCCCGAGAGGACCCCCATGGCCACCCCTCACATCGCTGCAGAGCCCGGAGACTTCGCCCCCGCCGTCCTCATGCCCGGCGACCCCAAACGGGCCCAGCGCATCGCCGAGCTCCTCATGGATGACGCTCGTCTCGTCACTGACGTGCGCGGGATGCTGGGCTTCACCGGGACCGTGAACGGCAGGCCACTGAGCGTCATGGGCTCAGGGATGGGGCAGCCCTCCTTCACCATCTACGCCACCGAGCTGTTCAGCCAGTTCGGGGTGAAGCGGATCATTCGGGTGGGCACTGCCGGCGCCCTGTCCCCGAAGGTCAAGGTCGGCGACGTCATCGTGGCCACCGGCGCCCACACGGACTCCTCCATGAACCAGCTGCGCATCCCGGGCGTCAACTTCAGCGCCGTGGCGGACTTCCGGCTGGCCGCGGCCGCGTACCAGGCCGCGCAGCCCGAGGGGGCTCAGGCTGGAGGAGCAATCCACCTGGGCACCGTCATGTCGCGGGACCACTTCTACTTCACCCCCCAGGGACAGACCGAGGCGCTGGCGAGCTACGGGGTCCTGGGAGTGGAGATGGAGGCCGCCGCCCTCTACGGGGTCGCCGCCGAGTACGACAAGCAGGCGCTGGCGATCCTGACCGTCTCCGACCACCTGCTGGACCACTCCAGCGACATGAGCGCCACCGAGCGCGAGACACGTTTCACAGACTCCCTGCGCCTGGCCGTGGCCGCCGCGCACAGCTGATCGGCGCACGGCCTTCGGGCTTGCCGGCCTGTCCGGGCGACCCGGGCAACAGCGACTCCCCTGAGGCGGGGCGGGCACAGCTCGCCCCGCCCTTGACATCAGTGCCCTCCACACAGCGGAAAGTCCTCGACCACACTCGCGCAGGACTGCCTTACCTGCGAGGAATAACGAAAGTCGACGGCACACAACCCCGACTTTCCCCGAGGGCCGCAAACAGACCTGAACACCTTCACCTTGGCCGCTAAAACGGCGTCATTTCAACGTTCTTTGACATGCTGGGAGGCAGGGCAGGCTGTCCTTCGTTGCCGGGGAGCAGATGCGGATTTACGTTATTCATGTCCGCAGCGCACATCCGCTCGAAAGGAAAAGCATCATGTCCGTCACCAAGATCTCCTCCTGCACCACCACCTCCTGCGCCTTCAACAACGGCGGCTGCACCGCCTTCGCCATCACCGTCGGTGGCGACAACGGCGCACCGGCCTGCGACACCTTCATCAGCCTCGACGCCCGCGGCGGCCTGCCGGTGGCAGAGGGCCACGTGGGTGCCTGCCAGCGTCTCGAGTGCGTCCACAACAAGGACCTCATGTGCACGGCTGAGGCCGTGACCGTCGGGGGCGACACCGCCGCCTGCACGACCTACGAGGTCCGCTGACCGGAAGGCTCTCCAGCTCGAGCGGCTGGGGGCCAACGGGGGATGCCACCACATGGTGGTATCCCCCGTTTCGGTATTCGCGGCCAGCTGGTCGTAGCCGCGGCTGAGCTGACAGCCTCAGGGCCGGGTCAGGCGCTGCGGCAGAGCGTGAGAGGCCAGCTTCTCCAGGGCCGGCCCCACCTCGCCGGCGTCGGCCAGTGCCTGCCCGAAGGAGACCACGAGTGTGGTGACCTCCTCACCGGTGATGGACATGAGGGTCACCCCGTGAGCATCGACGTCGACGCACAGGGTCCTGTCCCACAGCGTCGGGCACACCCCGACGGCGGGGCGGGAGGAGCAGATCCATCCGGGCATCTGTCCCTCGCGCACGGCCTCGCACACAGCCCGCAGACCGAGCTGACCGACGGCGCTGACCGCCTCGTGGGCGTCCATGATCTCCTGGGGGCTCCAGGAGGCCGAGGGCGCCGCAGCGGCATCGGCCGAGTCGATGTCGAGGATCTCCTCGATGTCGTGGCTGGAGACCCCGGAGACGCAGTGAAGCATGACCCGTTCACAGGTGATGACGCCCAGCCGGCCGCCGGGACCCGCGGCGATCTCCCGGACCCGCTCGAGCGGATCCTCCCCGACGATGGCGCAGTGGCAGGCGGAAGCCCGAGAGGAGGCCAGCAGCAGGGCGCGGTCCTCGCCCTCGACCCAGGTCAGGCTCCCCAGCAGGTGAGCGGTGGCAGCCGTGATGCGCACACCGGGCTCGGCGGCGTCGAGAGTGACATCGAGTCGGATGTCGACGGCGACGTCGTCGGGCGCGATGGCCAACGGGGTGCCCTGGGGAGGACATGCGGCAACGAGGATTCGGCCATCGGCACGCAAGGCATGAGCGACGAAGGCGGCCGGCGCGGAGGGGTCGATGCGGTAGGCCGTTACCGCCGCGCTCCCACTGCCGGCCAGAAGACGCCGGGCCGTGCGCCGGGCACGCTGCATGATGTCGGGAACCTGAACGGACGTCACACGCTTACCTTCCTACCGTGTTGCCGCACGTGGGGGCGGGTGCTCCGGGCAACATCTGAAGGTGAGGCTACCCTCAGAGTGCCCGATGGGCCAGTTCCTTGCTGAAACCCGCACGTGGAGCGTGTCTCAGCGAGCCAGCCCGGGGAAGAGGTGCTGGATCCCGACGACGATCATCTGCACCGCGATCGAGGCCAGGATCATGCCCATGAGTCGGGTCATGATGGTGCGCATCGTCATGGACAGGCGAGCACCGATGCTGGCTGAGAAGTAGAGAACGATCCCGAGCGCCGCAAGGACAGCCACCAGGGCAGCTGCGACCGCCGCATGTCCACCCAGCCCCCGGGCCTGGGACTGGATGACGATGATGGTTGCGATCGTTCCCGGCCCCACGAGGATGGGGAAGGTCATGGGATAGAAGGCGACATCGTTCCCACCACCGGCAACGACGTTGTGCTGCGCCTTCTCCTGCGTACTGCCCTCGTGAGCACTGGAGCCGCCGCCATTGAGCATGGACAAGGAGATGATGAGCAGGACGATTCCGCCCGCAATCCGGAAATCGTCGACGCCGATGCCGAAGAATCTCAGGATCGTTGCCCCCAGGAGCAGGACGACGGCGCACATGACGGTGGAGGAGATCGTGGTACGAACTGCTGTGCGCCGCTGGGTCGCAGCATCCTGTTCCTGGGTGAGGCTCAGGAACAGGGGCAGGTTGACAAAGGGGTTCATGATTGCGAAGAAGGCGCCTAGCGCCTTGATAAGCACAGCAGTAGCCATCTCCACATTGTGCCGCACGCGGCGATGGCGGACAAAGAAACAAAATGGCCCTCGCCTCATGGCGGGGCCCCATATTGCTGGTGTGGTGGAGCTAGGGGGATTCGAACCCCCGACCTCTTCCATGCCATGGAAGCGCGCTACCAACTGCGCCATAGCCCCGTGACGGGTGTCCCACCCGGCGTTCACTCCGAGGGGATCGTGGAGCTAGGGGGATTCGAACCCCCGACCTCTTCCATGCCATGGAAGCGCGCTACCAACTGCGCCATAGCCCCGTTCGGGCGTCGCTCGCGTGCGGCGACGCGGATAACTGTATGAAGTTCGGACCCGTCAGGGCAAATCCGCACCACGTGCGCTACCTCACCTGCTCAGCCCAGGATTCTGCCCAGCGGACTGGAGTCCACCGGTGGTCCGGCATTCCACGTCACCACCGCCCAGCCCGGAGGCCGTTTGTTGGTCCGCAGGAGTGCGTAGCAGCAGTTGCTTATGCCACGCAGGCCGAACCACTGCTGGGCGTCCATCCCCAGCAGGTAGGTGGCCCCCAGGTTGGTAGCCGCTCCGTGGGAGACGGCCACGATGATGTCGTCCTTCTGGGAACCTGCGACGATGGCCTTGAGCGCCTCCCCCACTCTCTCGGCGGTTTGACGGCGCCCCTCGATCCGGAACTGAGGGAGGTCTCCCCCGGCCCGCCAGGTGGCGTAGTGCTCCGGCCACTGCTTCTTGATGTCAGCGGCCTTGAGGCCCTCCCAGTCCCCGAAGGACTTCTCCGCCAGACCCTCATCGATCTCGACGCTCAGTCCGGTCAGCGACGCCAGCGCCTCGGCCGTGTCCCGCGCCCGAATCAGCGGGGAGGAGACGATGCGAGTGGGCCCCAGGGCCGCGATGTCCTCGGCGGCACGCCGAGCCTGGTCACGACCGGTCTCATTAAGAGGGACGTCAACCTGGCCCTGAATACGCCCTTGACTGTTGTAGTCGGTCTGACCGTGGCGCCACAGAATGAGATCCGTCATGACGCGGTGGTCTCCCGACCGCCGAGGGAATCACCGTCCTGGCTGCCCTCATGCGCCAGGTCCGCCGGCAGCTCGATGGCGGGGCAGTCCTTCCACAGGCGTTCGAGCGAGTAGAACTCCCGGTCCTCGTTCTGCAGGACGTGAACGACGACGTCGCCGTAGTCCACCAGGACCCAGTGGGCGTCGGCGAAGCCCTCCCGGGTACGGCGCTTGGCCCCGGCTCGGTGCATGGCCTCATCGACTGCATCGACGATGGCGTGGACGTGGCGGTCGTTCGCCCCGGAGGCCAGCAGGAAGACGTCGGTGAGTCCCAGTCGCTCGGAGACGTCGATGGCGGCGAGGTGCTCAGCCTTCTTATCGGCCGCCGCGCGAGCGGCAGCGATCGCCAGGCCGGTGGCGTGTTCAGTGGCGGACACGGATCTCCTTCGGGAGGGTCAGTCGGACATCATGCGGCAGCGGCGACTGTACCGTGCCCACCTCCGTCAAACGAGCTGACGGATCCACTCCCCCGCACCGACGCCGGCTGCCATGGCGCTCGTACCACCGCCGAGCTTGCCGTTGGAGATCAGCAGTGCCAGGACAACAGCGATGATAATCAGCAGCAGGACGATGATGAGCGCTGCCATGAGGATCTTGCCGGTGCGCGAGGAGGCGCCGGGCTGCTCCATCGGCAGGACGTGATCCGGGGTGGGAACCCTTCCGGTCACCTCGTTGACGGGAGCCAGGTAAGGCTCCTCAGGGACCTCGGCAGCCGGGGCCGCCACGGAGTCCCACTCGGAGGCCCCCATCGGACCATTGCCGTTCTCGACCTCGTCGCTGTAGAAGGCGTACGGGCTGACGGCCTCGCCGGAGACGGCTGCGGTCTCTGCCGTCCCGTCGACGATCGCCTCCTGGAAGCTACCTGCCTGCGGGGGCTGATGCAGCGACCTCCACTGCGGGGCCCCGGGCGCACCGAACTCGGAGTCCTGTGCCCCCTGAGTCGAGGGTGCCGACGTCGACACCACCATGGTCTGCGCCTCAATGTCGACCTCGACCTCGGCGTCGTCCTGCACCATCGGCTCCTCGATGGAGGGAGCGCCGTAGACATCCTGCACGTCGGCGGCCTCCTGGGCGGACGGCGAGCTGTCCACGGGCTGGACCGAGCTGAGCTCTCCCGTGGAGGCGTTCACGGTGCGCACACCCTGAGCAGCAGCCGGAATCCGCACGATGGGTCGGCGCACCGAGCCGGCGGAGGACGCCGAGCCGGCGCTGACCCCGCTGCGGGAGGGCTCGGCGCTCCGCGTGGCACCAGCCTGCCCGTAGGCGGCGACGTCGGCAGCGCCGGGGGCGGTTGCGGAGACGGCGGGAACAGCGGAGGCGGCGCTCACGGCCTCGACCGCCGAGGAGGACTGTGAGGAGGCGCCCCCGTCGTCCTGGGCCAGCGGCTCGAGACCCTCCCGGTAGTCGTAGGGGCTGGTGGCGGGCTCCTCGGTCTCAGCGTCACCGCTCACCTCGACGGGGCCCTGAGACTCATTGTCCTGTGGGCTCTCCGGTTCGTCCGCCTCGGAGACGGAGCCACCTTCAAGACGGTCCTTGAGTGAGAAGCGGGTGGGGACCGGCGCCGGCTCGGAGCTGGCGTTCGCGGCCCAGTGAGCGTCGTAGTCGAGGGTGGCCACCGGCAGGTCGACGGCCTCCATCAGGCCCGTCTCGATCTCGGAGATCGCCACGGCCTCGGCCGCCGACAGCGAGCGCCAGCTCGGAGCAGAGGCGGCCGACCCCTCGGGGACGGACATGCTCAGGGGCGGGTTCTGCCCGCCCTGCTCGAGATAGTCACCCCCGTCCAGGGCGGTGGGCTCGGCCGGCTCCCCCGGCCCGGACTCGGCCTCGTCACCGGAGGTGGCGGAGGAACGGGAGGTGACCGACGAGGGATCGGCAAGAGGATCCTGGAGCGCCTGCGCCTGCTCAGGGGTGATCTCGCCCGCCTCGACGGCAGCCCTGAGCGCCTTGGCCTCCTCGCGCAGACGCCGCATCTCACGCCGGGTCAGGAGCGGCTGCTGACCGGTCAGGATCGCCTCGCGCTCCGCGGCGCGCTCCGCCTGCCGGATTGCACGACGACTACCGCGTGGAGCGTGCTCATCTGGCGTCGGCTCCTCGGACGTGGGGGCATTGACGCCGGTCTGCTCAGTGCTCACCGTCGTTCTCCTTCCTCAGGGACTGCTCGCGGGCCACTCTCGCCGTCATCGACGTCGCCGACGCCGGCCGCAAGGCCATACGATAGAGCCCGTACTTGCGTATGTACTGCACGACACCGTCAGGGACCAGGTACCACACCGGAGACCCCTCCCCGACCCGCTGGCGGCAGTCAGTCGACGAGATCGCCATGGCCGGCACCTCGACCAGCGAGATCCGGTCACGGGGAACCCCGGAGTCACTGAGGACGTGCCCGGGACGCGTCACCCCCACCAGATGAGCCAGGTCGAAGATCTCCTCACTGTCCTTCCAGGTGAGGATCTGCGCCAGCGCGTCGGCTCCAGTGATGAAGTACAGCTCCGCGCCCGGGTACTCGGCCGCGATGTCATGAAGGGTGTCGATCGTGTAAGTCGTCCCACCCCGGTCGATATCGACCCGGGAGACCGTGAACCTCGGGTTGGAGGCCGTGGCGATCACCGTCATGAGATACCGGTGCTCAGCCGGGGAGACCTTGCGCTCCTTCTTGAAGGGCTGGGCCCAGGTGGGCACGAAGATGACCTCGTCGAGAGCGAAGACGTTCTGAACCTCACTGGCTGCGACCAGGTGCCCATGGTGGATCGGATCAAAGGTTCCACCCATGATGCCGATGCGAAGCGGACGAGCAGACAGGGTCACGCGCTGCGCCTCGCTTCTCTCCTGGGGGACACGTTTGGTACTCCTCAACCGGCTTGGACAACTGCAGTTGGCGAACATACTGCCACGGCCTGCCCCCATTGTGGGTCTCCGCAACGCCATAAGCGAGTTATCAGCCAAGGGCGCAGAGACACGAGGCGGCATTCGGGCTGCTGTCAGGCTACTTCCAGTCGGCCAGTGCGCGCCCCGCCGCCCCCAGCGCCGGCGCGGTCGCCCCGAGCCGGGCCGCCACCAGTCGCGGTGCCGGCAGGTCGCCCACGAGATCCGCCACCCGGCCTCGCAGAGGCTCCAGGAATGCAGCCTCGTCCGCCCGCATCAGCTCGGAGTTGACGACGACGTCGAGGGGGCCGAGCAGGCCCACACCCTGAGCGATGAGCTCAGCCAGGCAGTCCAGGCCGGTGTCCCAGACACGGCGCGCCTCCCGGTCCCCCGAGGCGATCGCGCCCAGGAGGGACTCCAGCCCCGTGGCGCACTGGGCGAATGACTCATCGGAAGCGTCCTCGCAGCCGCCCGGCTCCGGCGCGGCGGAGCCGGAGCCGAGGGAGTCGGCAGAGTCATCGAGCATGCCGGCGGTGTGCCTCCTGACCATTGCGCACACCGAGGCGACATCCTCCAGGCGGGCCCGCTCCCCGCTCCAGTCCGGATCGGGAACCAGAATCCGACCGACCTGACCGGCCCAGCCCTCACCGAGCACCGGGGCTCCGCCCAGCAGGACGGCGGAGGAGATCCGCTCGCCGACCGCCAGATAGAGGCAGTTCCTCCCGGCCGCGCCCCACTGGCTCTCGGCCCAGGCGCCGCAACCGGCATCCTGATAGAGCCTCACCTCAAGGCCTCCGGAGAGTCCGGGTGACCCGGAGGCCTGAGACGACAGCGACCGTCTCACCAGACTCGCCAACGGGGCGTCCTGCAACCCAAGAGTCTCGCTGCGACGCACACGCCCCTCGTCCTCATCGACGACACCGGGCACACTGACCCCGACGACGAGGGCCGCTGCCCCGGACACCTCACCACTGAGGTCATCGGCGAGGCCCGCGCACAAGGACTGGATCGCGCTCCCGATCTCCTGGGCCAGCCGGTCGGCGTCTGCGCGGCACTGCCTGGGAACCGGCCGCTCCACGGAGGAGATGACACTCCCCCGGCCATCAGCGACAACCGCAGAAACGGCGTCGGCACTGACATCGACCCCTATGGCGACGACGCCCTCCCCACGGCGGAGGGGCTCGGCAAGGTCAGCGGGACAACCCATATCTTCTCTGTTCTCGGAGGCGGGATGGCGAGCCCACGGGGCCACCACTCCACACAATGACGTGATTGATGTCGACGACAGTAGCAAGGTTTACATCGCGATGTGTCGCCCTCAGGAGGCAACTGGGGACATCCCTGAACTATGCTGACGTCGGTACACCGACTACCTGCCGCACGGTCACTAGAATACGGCAAGTGGTTGATGCACAAATCAACCGTGCATCCCCTCCCAGCCCATCCCCTCTCCGTCCCGCACCACCCCCTTGACCCCCAGGAGGATCGAGATGTCTCGGCATGATCGCCATTCGGCCATCCTCGACATCGTCATGGACGAGGGCAGCGTCCATATCGACGACATCATCACGCGGCTGGGGGTCTCAGCGGCCACCGCGCGACGCGACCTCGACCACCTGGCTGACCAGCAGCTGGTCAGCCGCACCCGTGGCGGAGCCATCGCCAACCCCACCTCCACCGAGCCGCCTCTGCGCTACCGCACCTCCAAGATGGCCGATGAGAAGACCCGTATCGCCAAGGCGGCGGCCGCTCTGGTACACCCGGGCGACTCCATCGGTCTCAACGGCGGCACCACGACCACTGAGGTGGCGCGCGAGATCGCGCTCCTGCCGGCGCTGACCGATCCGGAGGTGCCGGTCACCCTGGTCACCAATGCCGTCAACATCGCCAACGAGATGGCCGTGCGCCAGTGCGTGCGCGTCGTCGTCACCGGGGGGATCGCACGAGCCCGGTCCTTCGAGCTCACCGGCCCTCTGGCCTCTCTCATCCTTCCCTCGATCAGTGTGGGCACGCTCTTCCTGGGAGTCGAGGGACTTGATGACAGAGGAGCCTACGCCCAGCACGACGGGGAGGCGGCCATCAACGCCGCACTGGTCGAGGCCGCCGAGCACGTCGTCATCGTGTGTGACAGCTCCAAGCTCGGCAGGACGGCCTTCGCCCTCATCTGCCCCACCTCCAGGATCGACACGGTCATCACCGACGACGGCGCCTGCGCCGACCAGGTCGAGGCCCTGCGACGAGCCGGAGTCCAGGTGCAACTGGTCTAGCATCCGACAAACCTGAGAGCTTTCTCATCCGCCCCTAATCGTCATCTTCTTCTGGCCGGTCAGGATCGTTTCAGAACGATCCAGAACCGACACCGGGAGAAGAGAGACGATCATGACGAGCGCTCCCCTACGCGTGGCCCTCTACAGCCACGATGCCAAGGGGTTGGGACACCTTCGCCGCAACCTCGCTCTGGCCCACCACCTGGCCCGGGCGCTGCCGGGGCTCACCGGCCGTGACGTCACCGGCCTGGTCATCACCGGGTTGACCCCGGGCCAGGAGTACCGCCTCCCCGACGGCTTCGACTGGCTGGTGCTGCCGGGGATCAAGAAGTCCGAAGGCATCTACCAGCCCCAGCGCCTGCGCATCACCCACGAGGACCTGGGCGAGGTCCGTAGCGCTCTGCTGAACGGCGTCCTGAGCACCTTCGCCCCGGATCTGCTCATCATCGACCGACACGCCTACGGGGTGCACCAGGAGCTGCGCGAGCCCCTGACTCACCTGCGCCGCACTCACCCCACCGCGCGCGTGGTGCTCGGTCTGCGCGAGGTCCTGGACACCCCCGCAACCGTGCAGCGCGAATGGGATGAGCTCGGCGAGGCCGACACGTTGCGCCGGCTCATCGACGAGGTCTGGGTCTACGGGGACGCCGCGGTCCACGACCTGAGCGCCACCGGCGAGGCCCCGCCTGCGCTGGAGGAGCGGATGCACTACACCGGTTACCTCGCCCACGGTCGCGACATCGCCGAGCCCAGGGACGGTTCCGAGGCCTCACCCGCTCTGGCCGGTAACGCCCTGGACCCCGAGCCCTTCATCCTGACGACCGCCGGTGGCGGCTGCGACGGCATCAACCTGCTGCGTGCCGCCGCGCAGGTACGCGTCCCTGACGGCTACCGGCATGTCGTGGTCACCGGCCCCCAGCTCGACGCCGCCCTGTTCCACCAGGTCGCTCAGGCGGCCGGTCCCCGCACCGTGGTACGCCGGTCCTGGCCCGGCATGAGCCGCCACATCCAGCAGGCCGCTGCGGTCATCGCGATGGCCGGCTACAACACGGTCACCGAGATCCTCGCCTCCCAGACCCCGGCCCTCCTCGTCCCGCGCGAGACGCCTCGCCTGGAGCAGTTCATCCGGGCCTCCGGCCTGAAGAAGGCAGGCGCCGTCGACCTGCTGAGAGTCACGGATCTGAGTGCCGCAGCGCTGGAGGACCGGCTCTCCGAGCTGCTGGGCGACCAGGAGGCCGCCCGTCACCAGCTGATGGGGCGACGTCGTCTGCGTCTGAACGGCCTGGCCACGGTCCCCCTGCTGGCCGCCGAGCTCATGGATCACCGACATGACGCACCCACCACGAGCCCGACCTACCTCACCAGCCACCCCACCAGCCTCACCAGGATGGAGATCCCCGCATGAATCCCCCACTCGACACCCACCAGCCCCACCAGGGCGCCCCCCGTATCGGATACGTCCTCAAGGTCTACCCCCGCTTCTCGGAGACCTTCATCGTCACCGAGATCCTGGCCCGCGAGGCCCAGGGCGAGGACCTGAGCATCTATGCACTGCGCCCCACCACGGATGCGCGCTTCCACCCCGAGATCGCCCGGGTCGCCGCCCGCGTCAACTGGGTGGGCCGACCGAACCGGGCCATCGACCTGTGGAGCCAGCTCACCGAGGGCCTGACTCGCCAGGAGGACCGCGAGCGCTTCGCCGTCATCATGCCGGTCCTGGCCGAGCTGCCCGGTGACGTGGTGGCCCAGGGCGTGGAGCTGGCGCGCCAGGCACGCCGGGACTCCATCACCCACCTGCACGCGCACTTCGCGTCCCTGGCGGGGCGGGTGGCGTGGATCGCCTCAGCCCTCACCGGCATCCCCTACACCGTGACCACCCATGCCAAGGACATCTTCCACGAGTCGGTGGACCCGGTGTGGCTGCGCCGGATCTGCGCCGATGCCCAGCGGGTCATCGCCATCAGCCGTTACAACGAGGACTACCTGGGAACTGTGCTGGCGGGCACGGGGGCCACGGTGTCGCTGCGTTACAACGCCCTGGAGCTGGATCGCTTCTCCTACCGTGCCCCGCAGCCGGTGTCCGCCACGAGGGCAGAGCCGCTGCGGGTGTGCGCCGTGGGTCGCCTGGTGCCCAAGAAGGGCTTCGCCGATCTGGTCGAGGCGGTGAGGATCCTGGTGAGCTCGGGGATCGACGTCGAGGTGGAGCTGGCCGGTGACGGCGATGAGCGTGAGCGCCTGACCGAGCAGATCGAGCGCCTGGGACTGGCCGACAGGATCCGTCTGCTGGGTCCGCTCACGCAGGCGGAGGTGCGCGAGCTGCTGGCGCGCTCGGACGTGTTCGCGGCGCCGTGCATCGAGGCGGCCGACGGCAATATCGACGGTCTGCCCACGGTGGTCCTGGAGGCGATGGCCTGCGGGACGCCGGTGGTGGCCACGGCGGTGTCGGGACTTCCGGAGGTGGTTCACGACGGCGTCACCGGGATTCTTCTTCCTCCGGGTGACCCGGCCTCGCTGGCCGTGGCCCTGCGCGGGATCGCACAGGGCGAGGTGGACATCGTCGCACTGTCGCGCGGTGCGCGGGCACTGATTGAGGAGCAGTTCGACTCTCGGGCCCAGGCCGCGGTGCTGGCCGCCTGGCAGTCGGGTCCCGTCCCGGCTTCCGGCGTGCGCCTGGCCGAGCAGGAAGGAGCCGCCTGATGCGCATCGCCTACATCTGCTGCGACCCGGGCATCCCGGTGTTCGGGACCAAGGGCGCCTCGGTGCACATTCAGGAGGTCGTTCGCGAGCTGCGGGCCGCCGGCCACGAGGTGGTGCTCTACGCCCTGCGCTCAGGCGAGCACGTGCCCGCCGACCTGGCCGATCTCGAGCTGCACCTGGAAGCGGTCGCCGACGTCGCCCCCGCTGAGCGGGAGCAGGCGCAGGTGCGTGCCGCCCAGAGGATTGCCTCGCGGGTCATCGCCGACGGCGCTGACCTGGTTTACGAGCGCTACTCCCTGTTCTCCACGGCTCTGGCCGACATCACGGCGGCCACCGAGGTGCCGGGGGTCCTGGAGGTCAATGCTCCGCTGATTGACGAGCAGCGTCGTCACCGCTCGCTGGTGGACGCCTCCGGCGCTGAGCAGGCGCTGCGCCGTCAGGTCGGGGCGGCGCGGGTCACGGTGTGCGTCTCGGACCCGGTGGCCGACTGGGTTCGCCGTCGCACCGCCGATATGCCGGACGCGGAGGCTGTTGCCGCCAGGGTCCACACGGTTCCCAACGGTGTGAGCGTGCGCCGCATCCAGCCTCAGCCGGCAGATCCCGAGCAGGTGGTCGTCACCTTCGTGGGGACGCTCAAGCCCTGGCACGGGGTGGCCGACCTCATCACGGCGGCGGCCCTGGCGCGTCAGCGGTGGAGCCTGCGGATCATCGGCGACGGACCCGAGATGGAGACGCTCCGTGCGCAGGCCGAACGCCTGGGGGTGGAGGCGGACTTCCGTGGGGCGGTCGCCCCTGAGGAGATTCCCACTCACATGGCGGGTTCGGCGATCGGGGTGGCTCCCTACCCTGATCTGGGGGGTCTGGAGCAGCAGTACTTCTCCCCCATGAAGGTCCTGGAGTACCTGGCCGCGGGGCTGGCAGTCGTGGCCTCCGACGTCGGTCAGATCCCCCAGCTGCTTGAGGAGGGATCGCAGCGCCACGGCGTGCTCGTGGCACCCTCGGACCCCACGGCGCTGGCCGCGGCCCTGGATGATCTGGCGGCCTCCCCCCAGCGGCGGGCCCGGATGGGGCGTAACGGTCGTCTTCTGGCTGAGGAGCGTCACTCCTGGAATCGGGTCGTCACCCGGATCCTGGGGCTGGCCGGCGTCGCTGAGGGTGGTGTGCGGTAATGGCTCCGCTTCCTCGTCGTCACGGGCGCAGTCGAATGCGCCACTCCCCCATGCGACAGACCCTGCGGCTGGTGGGCCCTGATGCCGCCCCGCAGTGGCGCCTCATGGCCGGCGGCACCGCGGTGCTTCTGGCGGAGGTGGTCTTCCGGGTGCTGGAGCCCTGGCCGCTGAAGGTCACCATCGACTCACTGGTGGCGGCGCTGGGCCGCCACACGGGCAGCGCCCCCGCCACGGTCTCCTCCCTGGTGGGGCTCGGTATCGCCCTGCTGGCGATCGTGGCCGGGCGGGCGGTGTGCAACTACCTGGCCACTGTGGCCTTCGCCCTGGTGGGCTCGCGCACCGCGGCCTCCCTGCGCAGCCGGGCCTTCCACCACGTCCAGGGCCTGTCCCAGCAGTTCCATGCCCGCAACCGCAGCGCGGACACGGTTCAGCGCCTCATCGCCGACGTCAACCGCATGCAGGAGGTGGCTGTCACCGCCGGCCTGCCGATGGCCGCCAACACCTTGACCCTGCTGGTCATGGTCGTGGTCATGGTGTTCCTGGACCCGCTGCTGGCCATGATCGTGCTCCTGGCGGTGGTGGCCTTCATGCTCGCCTCCTCGGGCAACTCGCGGCGGATCTCCGCGGCCTCCCTGCGCAGCCGCAAGTCGGAGGGGAACCTGGCCAACACGGCCCAGGAGGCGCTCGGCGCCATCAAGGTGGTCCAGGCCTACGGTCTGGAGCCGCTGCTGCATGAGCGTTTCACGGGCGCCAACTCGGTGTCCCTCAGTGAGGGGGTGCGCTCGCGCCGTATCGCCGCGCGCCTGGAGCGCTCCACGGACGTCATCGTCGGCGTGGCCACCGCCGTGGTCATGGTCGGCGGGGGCATCCGGGTCCTGAACGGCGCCATGTCGCCGGGGGATCTGGTGCTCTTCACGACCTACCTGCGCACCACCATGAAGCCGCTTCGGGACATGGCCAAGTACACCGGCCGCATCGCCCGGGCGACGGCCTCGGGTGAGCGGGTGGCCGACCTCATGGCGGTCAAGCCCGACATCGTCTCCCCTGCTGACGCCATCGTGCTGGACCGGGTCCACGGCATGATCCACTTCGACCACGTGCACGCCGCCTACGAGGGCCGCCCGGTGCTGCACGGTGTGAACCTGACGGTGGTTCCCGGTGAGCACGTGGCCCTCGTGGGGCCGTCGGGCTCGGGCAAGTCCACCCTGGTGTCCCTGGTGGTGCGGGCCCTGGATCCGACGTCGGGCACGGTGAGCCTGGACGGGCACAGCCTGAACGATCTCGATCTGCGGTTCCTGCGCTCGCAGGCCTCGGTCCTGCACCAGGAGGCGGTGCTGCTGACCGGCACGATCCGGGAGAACATCCGTCTGGGCCGGCCCAATGCCTCCGACGAGGAGGTGGAGGCGGCCGCGCGTGCGGCCCACGCCCACGAGTTCATCACCCAGATGCCCGGCGGCTACGACACGACCGTGGGCGAGCGAGGAGGCACCCTCTCCGGCGGCCAGCGCCAGCGCATCGCCATCGCTCGGGCGCTACTGCGTGACTCGCCGATCGTCATCCTGGATGAGGCGACCACCGGACTGGATCCGGCCTCGACGTCGGCAGTGCTGGAGGCGATCGATGAGCTGGTGGCCGGGCGCACGACCCTGACCGTCACTCACGATCCGCAGGCCGCCATGCGCGCCGACCGGGTGGTGTGGATCCAGGACGGGCGCATCCACCTGGAGGGCAGCCCTCAGGACCTCATGGAGTCCTCGGCCGACTTCCGTCGGTGGGCGAACAGCCACCTGGCGGACTCCTTCGCCCTGGTGGGGAGCGGATCATGACTCCTTCGCTCATCAAAGCGATGACCACGGCCGACGCCGTCGCCGCGGTCCTCGACGCCGATCGGCTCAGTGAGCTCCTTCAGCGCCCGGTGCGGGCCGCCAGGCTGCGCATCAAGCCTGAGGTCTCGGTCCTGGTCTCTCTGACGGACCGGAGCACCGGGCTCACCGCGGGCTGGGCCCGCTTGCTCTGGCCGGTCTCGCACTCCAAGGCCGCTCAGGCCGAGCGCCTGGCCGCCTCCCTGGGGCTGCAGCCCCCCGTCACCCGGTCCCTGGACGAGGGCCTGCTGCTGCAGTGCGGTGCGGTCCTCACCGACCCCAAGCTGGCTGAGCCTCTCGCCCAGGCCACGGAGCTGGGGGTGCTGGGCAGCTGGGAGGCCCGGGACGTGCTGCGCTACAACCCCTCACGGCGCCTGGTCCTCCGGGACGGCTCCACGGTTCTGCGGCTGCGAACCGGTGGCAGGGGACCTGCCGACGACGTCCACCGCGCCCTGTCCGGGCTCCTCCCGGTCCCCGGTCTGCTCGACTCACAGGCCGCGGCCCAGTGCGAGGGCCGTCTCAGCGTGCAGCAGTGGTGCGGAGACACGAACCTGGCTGACGTCTACGCGGACGACGCCGACCGGGCGGCCTCCGCTCAGGGCCTGAAGGAGGCCACCAGGCGTGTAGGGGCTCTGCTGGCCGAGCTGCACTCCTGCGCCGGGCAGCTGCCGGCGGACCTCATCGACCGGCTGCCGCATCAGCCTGCCGGCTCCCGGGAGCTGGCCGAGGTCCACGCCCGTCAGCTCGATGTCCTGGCGCCTGAGCTGGCAAGCCGGGTGCGGGCGGTGGGCGACATGCTGCCCTGCCACCTCCCCGGGACACCGGTTCTCACCCACGGCGATGCCTCCCCCGACCAGGTGCTCTACGAGTACTCGACCGGGCGGATCTGGCTGACCGACTTCGACCGGGTGCGCCTGGCGCCGGCGGCGACGGACCTGGGCTCCTACCTGGCGGAGGCACCGTCCTGTCAGCGGCATGCGCTGCTGGAGGGTTACGCCGTGCACCGGCTGGTACCGAGCGACGAGGAGCTGGGATGGGCGATCGCACTGTCGCGGCTGGCGCGGCTGGCCGACCCTCTGCGACGGGCCCACCCGTCCTGGCGTGAGCGCATCAGCGCGGACCTGGCCGCCATCGAGCGCATCGCCCGGTCGCCGGAGAAGGAGGCCGGCTGGGCATGACGGACACGACGAGCACAACACCAAGGACTGAGATGACACAGATGACGGAGGCGGCCGACATGCTCAGCACGCTGCGGGCCATCCCCGGGCTGCGACGGGCCTGGCCCGCCGGCCGGGACTCGGAGCCGGCGAGCGCGAGCATCGAGTGCGTCGACGGCCGGGGCCGCCTGCGCGCCGGGCACGTCACCGTGGGGAGCACCCCCGACCTGCTGTCCTACGCCAGTGACCCGGCCCTGCCGGCCCTGTCCAGGCAGCTGACCGGGAGACTCGTCGTCCACCGCGCCGGCCGCCGCGCCGTCGTCATGGAGGCCTCCCGGGTCCGCAAGATCGTGCGGCCCCACAAGGCCGCCTCCCTGGTGCGGGCCCACACGACCGCCGCCTCGGTGCTGCAGGTCACCGGTCTGCGCACCCCCAGGATCCTCGGCAACGGGGACGACGTCGTTGACCTCGAGCTGCTGCCGGGCCGCAGTCTCGATGAGCTCGGTGACGCCGGCCTGCCCGGGTGGAAGCGGTTCACGGAGGCCTGGTCGCTCCTGGGCGATCGTGAGGCGGACCTGCCCGTCCACGGGCCGCGTCAGGAGGCCCAGGTGCTGCAGCGCTGGCTGGCCTCCGCCCGCCGCTGCGGCCTCATCGACCAGCAGGATCTTCTGCACGAGCAGGTGGTGGACACCTGCCTGAGCCTGACAGAGGCGAGCGGGTTGCACGTCATCACCCACCGCGACCTCCACGACGGCCAGCTCCTGTGGGACGGAACCGACCTGTCCCTGCTCGACCTGGATACCGCGGCCATGGCCGAGGCGGCCCTTGACCTGGGCAACCTCTGGGCCCACGCGGATCTCATGGCGGTTCGCGGCCGGATCGGCCCCGAGGCCCACGCCCGGGTCCGCGGACTGCTCGACGACCTGGCCCGCGCACTGCCCGTGACGGAGCAGCGCCTGGAGACCTACTACCGCTCCTCAGCGCTGCGGCTCGTCTTCGTCCACTCCTTCCGGCCCGCCGCCCACCGGTGGCTACCGATCTGGGTGCGCCACTGCCTGGGAGACGCCTCCCCCTTCATGTCCCTGGACCTCACCAACGATTGGAACGACTCATGACCCCTCTTAAGCTCACCGTCATCGGCTGCGGATACCTCGGTGCCGTCCATGCTGCTGCCATGGCCCACCTGGGACACCACGTCCTGGGGATCGATACCCGACCCGAGCAGGTCGAGGCCCTCTCCCAGGGCCGCGCCCCCTTCTATGAGCCCGGGCTGCCCGAGCTGCTGGTCACCGGGGCCCAACAGGGAGACCTGCGCTTCACCTCAACGCCGACGCCGGCCGAGCTGGCCGAGGCCGACGTCCACTTCATCGCCGTGGGGACCCCACAGTCCACCACTGGCGGGGAGGCCGACCTGAGCCAGCTGTGGAGCGTGGTCGACATGCTTCACGACGCCCTGCCCGAGGGTGGGCGCAGCCTGGTGGTGGGCAAGTCCACCGTCCCGGTGGGCACCGCCCAGCAGGTGGCCGAGCGCCTGGCAGGACGCGCCCTGGTGCTGTGGAACCCCGAGTTCCTGCGCGAGGGCTTCGCCGTGGCCGACACCCTCCACCCCGACCGCATCGTCTACGGGGTCCCTGCCGATCCCGCCGACGCCCAGGAGGCCCAGGCCGTGCTCGACGCCGTCTACCAGGACCTGCTGGAGGAGGGCATCCCCCGGATCGTCACCGACTACCCCACCGCCGAGCTGGTCAAGACCGCGGCGAACTCCTTCCTGGCCACCAAGATCAGCTTCATCAACGCCATGGCCCACCTGTGCGACACCGCCGGGGCCGACGTCACCGTCCTGGCCGACGCCATCGGCCACGACCCGCGCATCGGTCGGCGATTCCTCCAGGCCGGCGTCGGCTTCGGCGGAGGCTGCCTGCCCAAGGACATCCGGGCGCTGCGGGCCAGCGCTGACCTCCACGGCGCCGTGCACCTGGCGGACCTGCTGGGCCGGGTCGACTCCATCAACCGCGAGCAGCGCGACCGGATCGTCGAGCTGGCCCGCACCCACGTGGGCGGCGACCTGTCCGGTCGGGCGATCACCATTCTGGGGGCGGCCTTCAAACCCCTGAGCGACGACGTACGCGACTCCCCCGCCCTGGACGTCGCCTCCCGTCTGGCCGACCTCGGGGCCGAGGTCACGGTCTGCGACCCGCAGGCCCTGCCCGTGGTGGCCCGCTCCCACCCCCACCTCACCTTGGAGGACGATCCCCGCGCCGCGCTCAAGGGAGCCGAGCTCGTCCTGCTGCTGACCGAGTGGGACCAGTTCGTAGCCCTCGACCCCGTTGAGGCCGCCACCGGCGTCGCCGAGCGCGTCATCATTGACGGACGCAACGCCCTGGACCCGGTGACCTGGCGTGAGGCCGGGTGGACCTACGCGGGAGTGGGACGCTGAATCGGGCCGCTCCCGGCTCCGCCCATGCCCGGATCCATGGGGCGGAGCCCAGTGGATCCGGGCACAATGGCGAGGTGACCTCACTGCTGCCCACTCGTACCGTCACCATCGGAACCCGCGTCATGTGGGCGATCGTGCTGGTGGCCGGCATCGCGCTGGTCATGTGCGGGGCGATCGTGTGGGCGCTGGGGCTCTCCAGCGTGTCGGCCGATGCCACCAACCGGCTCGAGCACAGCCGCGACCGGATCCGCCAGCTGGCCGCCGACAGGCAGGACCCCTCCAGCGGTCAGCCCCTGGAGGACGTCTCCGCGGTTCTTCGTACCCACATCCAGCGCACTGCCGAGGGGCGCGGTGAGGCCGAGCTCGGCTTCGTGGGCACCGATGCCAGTACGACGCTGACCTGGGTCTCCGCAGACAACGTCTCCTTCCGCCCCGAGCAGGACAAGGAGCTGCTCACTCGGGTCTCCTCCCAGGCCGCCGCCTCGGAGTCCGTCATCGAGACGGTGCGCACCCCCACCTCGAGCTACCGGGTCCTCGTTGTCCCGTTGCAGGGCGGCGCCCAGCGCGGCGCACTCGTGCACGTCATCGACCTCAAGGTCGCCGAGTCCCAGCTCCGGCGCACCATGGCCTTCTACGCGGCCGCGGCCGTGTTCACCGTCGCCCTGGTGACGGGTCTGGCCTGGTTCGCCGTCGAGCGGCTCCTGCGCCCCATCGAGCAGCTGCGCCGAGCCACCGAGTCCATCGGCGAGGAGGACCTGACCACCCGGGTACCGGTCAAGGGCCGGGATGACCTGACGGCCCTGGCCGCGGCCGTCAACCGGATGCTCGACCGGGTCCAGACCTCGGTGGAGGCCCAGCGCAACCTGCTCGACGACGTCGGCCACGAGCTGCGCACCCCGATCGCCGTGGTCCGCGGTCACCTCGAGCTCACCGACCCCGCGGACCCCGAGGACGTGCGCCAGACCCAGCTGCTGGCCCTTGACGAGCTCGACCGGATGGGAATGCTCGTGGGCGACCTGATCCTGCTGGCCAAGAGCGTCCAGAGCGACTTCGTCACCCCAGTGGACACGGATGTCGCCGAGCTGACCGAGCTGGTCTTCGACAAGTCCCTCGCCCTGGGTGAGCGCCGCTGGAAGATGGAGTCGGCGGCCTTCACCCGGGCCATGGTCGACCCCACCCGGATCACCCAGGCCTGGCTCCAGCTGGTGGCCAACGCGGTGAGGTACTCCGAGCACTGCTCCACCGTGTCCCTGGGATCGGCCGTTCGCGACGGCCACCTGCAGATGTGGGTCAGGGACGAGGGCATCGGGATCGCCCCCGAGGACATCGACCTGGTGCGCCAGCGCTTCAAGCGCACCGCCGGCGCTCAGAAGCTCGCCTCCGGAACGGGACTGGGGCTCAGTATCGTCGAGACGATCGTCGCAGCACACGGCGGGAGGCTGGACATACTCTCTGAGGTGGGCCGAGGATCGGTGTTCACCATGGTGATCCCTCTCAGGCCCCCCACCGCCGTGGCCTCCTCCCGAGGCGACGCCCTCACACCTGCCGGGGACTCGCTCCCCGCTCAGCCCCCGACAGCCTCCCGAAGGAGTCACTCACCATGAGCCGCATCCTCATCGTTGAGGACGAGCCCCGCATCGTCGCCTTCCTCACCAAGGGTCTCAAGGCGGCCGGGTTCACCACGCACACCACCGCCGAGGGCGGGCAGGCCGTGGCCCTGGCGGTCCAGGAGGACTTCGACCTCGTCATCCTGGATGTGGGCCTGCCCGACATCGACGGCTTCGAGGTGCTCCAGCAGCTACGCGGCCAAGGAGTGGGAACGCCGGTCATCATGCTCACGGCGCGCTCCTCGGTGGCCGACCGCGTCGCCGGCCTGGAGGGCGGCGCGGACGACTACATGCCCAAGCCCTTCTCCTTCGAAGAGCTCCTGGCCCGCATTCGGGTACGGCTGCGCCCGGATGCCACCGGCCCCGACCAGATGCGCCTGACCCACCGCGACATGGTTCTGGACCTGCGCACCCGCACCCTGACACTGGAGGGCAGGACCGTGGAGCTCTCCGCCAGGGAGTTCGCCCTGGCCGAGACCTTCATGCGCCACCCCGGTCAGGTCCTCAGCCGCGAGCAGCTGCTGAGCGCCGTGTGGGGGCTGGACTTCGACCCCGGCTCCAACGTGGTTGAGGTCTATGTCTCCTACCTGCGCAACAAGCTGGGAAGGCAGCGGGTGGAGACCGTGCGCGGCATGGGCTACCGGCTCATCTGATCCGCGACGCCGGCCGTCTCGTCAGCCGTCCGCTCAGTCATCGATGTCGCGGTCGTCGTCATCGGCTTCCTTCACACCGTTCCTGGCCGGCTTCTTGTCGTCGTCATCATCGTCCACCTCGGTGCGTCCGGGGGCGGCCGGTGCGGCGGTCCCGGCCGGGGCGGCCGGTGCGGCGGGGGCCGGCTGGCGATGGCCGTGGTCGACGGCGACAGGCGGGTCGGGCTCCACCGCCTGAGGCGCGTGCCCCTGCGTCGAGGAGTCCGATGAGGTCGAGGAGTCCACCTCGGAGCCGCCGGACTCGTGCCGGGTGGAGCCGGCACCGCCGCCGGCAGTCGAGCTCTGCGTGGCCGTCACGGAGGACTGGGACGAGGTGACCCGTGGGGTTGCCGTCAGGACGATTCCCGGTTCCTTCGCGGACTCGGCGGGGTGGGAGAAGACCATGCGGGTGACTGCGAGCAGGAGACCCGCGGTCACGATGACAACGGTGGTGGCCACGACGCGGCCGCGTCCGAAACGATGCAGCAGACTCGCCATTCCAGCGTCCCCCTTCTCCCCGGCTCTGGCTTGACGGGACCTGCCCGACTTTTGTCGACCGTAACATGAATAAGAGGACAAAGCACCGGAGCACGACGCCGGGGAGTGACAGAACTGATCCGCGGGCTTGTCGCAATCAGCACAACTCCGCGGCGCCCGGCATCGCTCGCGGGTGCGAGGGGTCAGGGACGGATGTGGCCGTCTCCCTCGACGATCCAGGTCGTTGTCGTCAGCTCGCTCAATCCCATGGGGCCGCGGGCGTGGAGCTTCTGGGTGGAGATGCCCAGCTCGGCTCCCAGCCCCAGCTGTCCGCCGTCGGTGAAGCGGGTCGAGGCGTTGACCATGACGGCCGCCGAGTCCATGCCGGCGATGAAGTCGTTGATGACGCTCACGTCCTGGGCGAGGACCGCCTCGGTGTGTCCGGTGGTGTGGGCGCGGATGTGGTCGATGGCCTCCTCCAGGCTCTTCACGACGCGCACGGCCAGGTCCAACGAGCCGTACTCGGTGTCCCAGTCGGCCTCAGTGGCCTGGGTCAGGAGGACATCACGTCCAGCGGTCGTCACAGCCTCGGTCAGGATCCGGTGGGCGGTGGGGTCGGCGTGCAGGACGGTGTCCTTGTCCCACAGGGCGCGGGCGGCTGCCGGCAGGTAGGTGGCGGCGACGTCGGCGTGGACCAGGAGCGTCTCGGCGGCGTTGCACACGCCGACGCGCTGGGTCTTGGCGTTGACGATGATGTCCACCGCGGCCTCCAGGTCGGCGCTGGCGTCGACATAGACGTGGCAGTTGCCCGATCCGGTCTCGATAACGGGGACGGTGGACTGCTCGACGACGGTGCGGATGAGCCCGGCCCCTCCCCGCGGCACCAGGGCATCGACCAGTCCGTGGGCGCGCATGAGGGCGCGGGCCCCGTCCCGACCGGCGGCATCGACGCTGGTGACGAGATCTGCGGGCAGTCCCTGCGCCTCCAGGGCGCTGCGCAAGGCCGCGACGATGGCGGCGTTGGAGCCCTGGGCGGCACTGCCCCCGCGCAGGATGATGGCGTTGCCGGACTTGACGGCCAGGGCGGCGGTGTCGACGGTGACGTTGGGGCGGGCCTCGTAGATCATGCCGACGACGCCCAGTGGCACCCGGACCCGACGCACTCGCAGCCCGTTGGGCATGACCGAGCCGTCAACGACCTGGCCCACAGGGTCGGGCAGGGCGGCCACCTCGCGCAGGGAGTCGGCGATGGCCGACAGCCGCCCACTGTCCAGGGCCAGGCGGTCGAGGAGGCCGGCCTTCATCCCGCCCTGGCGTCCGCGCTCCAGGTCGGCGGCGTTGGCCGCGAGGATCGCTTCGCCGTGCTCGGTGAGGCTATGGGCCATGGCCTCCAGGGCGGCGTCCTTGACGGCGCGTGGGGCCCTGGCCAGGCTCCGTTGCGCCACGCGAGCGGAGCGGGCGGTTGCGGTGACGAGCTCGTGGGCCTCAACGTCGTTCATGGGGACACCTTAGAAGACGAGGCCGCTGGTGTCCTCAGACCCCGGCGATGCGGGGCAGCTCAGCCAGATCGTCGCGGTGGATCACGGGAGCCACGTGGTCGGGGGCGGGGGCACCCTCGGCCCGGGCCGCCAGGACCTCGCGCAGCTCGGCTGCGGCGTAGCGGCATATCCCCCGGGCCAGGACACCCTCGGGGCCGACGACGTCGACGACGGAGCCCGACTCGAAGTCGCCGTCGAGACCGGTCAGGCCCGGCAGCAGGAGCGACTTCTTCCCCACGGTCAGGGCCCGGGCCGCCCCGGCGTCGATGAGAACGCGCCCGTCGGGCTGGGAGGCGTGGGCCATCCACAGCCGGCGGCTGGGGCGGTGGGGACCGGTGGGCTCGAACCAGGTGCCCAGGTCTGCGGGAACCTGTTCCTGGCCCAGGAGCGCTGCGGCGTCGTCGGCCCGGGCGATGAGGGTGGTGGTGCCCGAGGCACAGGCGATGGTGGCGGCCTGGAGCTTGGTGGTCATGCCACCGGTTCCCACGAAGGAACCGCGCCCGGAGACACTGACCCCCGCCAGGTCCGCCGAGGAGCGCACGTGGCGGATGGGAGTGGCGCCGGGGGTTCCGGGGCGCGCGGTCCACAGGCCGTCGACGTCGGTGAGAAGCACCAGGACGTCGGCGGTCACCAGGTGGGCCACGAGAGCGGCCAGCCGGTCGTTGTCACCGAGGCTGAACTCGCTGGTGGCCACCGCGTCATTCTCGTTGATGATGGGGACGGCTCCCAGTGAGAGCAGGGAGTCGAAGGTGGCGCGCACCGTGCGGTAGTGGCTGCGGATGGCGACGTCGTGGGCGGTCAGGAGGACCTGGGCGGTCACCAGTCCGTAGGCGCTCATCGCGGTCTCCCAGCGGGCGGCGAGCCGCCCCTGTCCCACGGAGGCGGCCGCCTGCAGGAGGCTGAGCTCGTCGGGGCGCCGGCTCAGCCCCAGGGGCACCAGCCCTGAGGCGACGGCCCCGGAGGAGACCAGGACGACGTCGTGGCCGCGACTGCGCATTCCGGCGATGAGGCCGGCGAGGATATCGATGCGGTTGAGATCGAGCCCGCCGTCGGCGCGTGTCAGGGAGGAGGAACCGACCTTGACCACGACGCGGGCCCCCTCAGGCAGGCGTTCCGGGCGCTCCTGTCCGTGGTCTGAGTCGGCACCGGTTGCTGCTGGAGTCATGGGTTCGCGCCTCAGTCCTCGTCGTCCCCGTGCCAGGAGGCGGCATCGGTCCACAGGCCCTCGGCGGCCTCGTCGCGCAGCTGCTGGCGCGCGGCCTCCTTGGCATCCATCATCTCGTGGTACTGGCTGCGCCGCTCCACGTTGGTCCGACGTCGACTGGTCTCCAGGCGCAGGTCGGTGCCTCGGGCGCCCAGCAGCTCGGGGCCGGTGGTCATCGTGGGCTCCCAGGTGAAGAGCACTCCCCCGTCGACCTCGCCGATGAGGACGGTGTCGCCGGCGTGGGCGCCGGCCTTGACGAGCTCGTCCTCGACCCCGGCCGCGGCCAGGCGGTCGGCGAGGTAGCCGACGGCCTCGTCATTGGTGAAGTCGGTCTGACGCACCCAGCGCTCGGGGCGCTGCCCGCGGACCTGGTAGACCTGACCCTCGCTGGGATGGGCCAGCAGACGCACCTGGGCGACGCTCTCCTTCTCCCGCCGCCCGACCGCCGCGGGCCGGATGACGGGACGCGCCTCACCGGAGCCGTCGGTCCCAGCGGACTCACCGTCACGCTGGGACGTGGCAGGAGCGGCCTTCCGGGCCCGCTCGACCTCCCCGGCCAGGGCGAAGGACAGGGGGCGCAGCCCCGTGTGCGCGACCGCGGAGATGATGTGGACAGGCAGTTCCCGGGCCTCGATGTCGGCGCGCACGAACTCGGCGAGCTCGGCGGCGTCGGGGACATCGACCTTGTTGAGCACCACGATGCGGGGGCGCTCCATGAGGGGGACCCGGCCGGTGAGGGAGGGGTCGTCCTCCTGCTCGCCGAGGCGCTCGGAGTAGGCCGCGAGCTCGGCCTCAATGGTGTCCAGGTCGGAGAGGGGGTCGCGGCCCGGCTCGAGGGTGGCGCAGTCCAGGACGTGGACGATGACGGCGCAGCGCTCGATGTGCCGCAGGAAGTCAAGTCCCAGACCTTTGCCCTGGGAGGCTCCGGGGATGAGTCCGGGGACGTCGGCGATGGTGTAGCGCACGTCGCCGGCCTCGACGACCCCGAGGTTGGGGACGAGGGTCGTGAAGGGGTAGTCGGCGATCTTGGGGCGGGCGGCGCTCATGGCGGCGATGAGGGAGGACTTGCCGGCGCTGGGGTAGCCCACCAGGGCGACGTCGGCAATGGTCTTGAGCTCCAAGGTGATGTCCTGGGCCTGACCGGGCTCTCCCAGGAGGTGGAAGCCGGGGGCCTTGCGCTTGGAGGAGGCCAGGGAGAAGTTGCCGCGTCCGCCGGTGCCACCCTGGGCGACGACGACGCTGGTGCCCTCCCCCACGAGGTCGGCGATGACCTGACCGCGCGAGTCCTTGACGACGGTGCCCTCGGGAACGGGCAGGACGAGGTTCTTGCCGTCGGTACCGCGGCGCCAGTCCCCCATGCCGGGGGTGCCGTTGCCGGCCCGCTGGTGCGGGGAGCGGTGGTAGCTCAGCAGGGTCGTCACCCGGGGGTCGACCGTCAGGACGACGTCACCGCCATGACCGCCGTCGCCGCCGTCGGGCCCGGCCAGGGGCTTGAACTTCTCACGGTGCACGGAGGTGCAACCGTTGCCGCCGTCGCCGCCGGCCACGTGGAGGACCACTCGGTCAATGAAGCTGGGCATGGGGTCTCCTGTGAGTCCGGGATAGCGCGAGAGGGCGGACGGCAGGTGCCGTCCGCCCTCTCGCGACGTGTTGATGTGCTCGGGGCTCAGGCCTCGGGGAGCACGACGTTGACGACCCGGCGACCGCGGAAGGTGCCGAACTCGACGTTACCGGCGGCGGTGGCGAACAGGGTGTCGTCGTTGCCGCGGCCGACGTTGCGGCCCGGGTGGAAGTGGGTGCCGCGCTGGCGGACGATGATCTCGCCGGCCTTGACGAACTGGCCGCCGAAGCGCTTGACGCCGAGGCGCTGCGCGTTGGAGTCGCGGCCGTTACGGGAGGAACCAAGACCCTTCTTGTGTGCCATGGTTGAAGGCTTCTTTCTTCTCGAGCGTGTGCGTTCAGGATGCCCGCGTACTGGCTGACGCCGGGGCGGTCACTTGATGGCGGTGACCTTGACGGCCGTCAGCTGAGCGCGGTGGCCCTGGCGCTTGCGGAAGCCGGTCTTGTTCTTGAACTTGAGGATGTTGATCTTGGGGCCCTTCTCGTCGCCGATGATCTCGGCGGTGACGGAGGACTTGGCCAGATCGGCGGCAGAGGTGGTCACCTTGTCGCCGTCCACCAGCATGACGGGGGCGAGGGTGACCTCGTCGCCGATCTCACCAGCAAGCTTGTCGACAACCACGACGTCGCCGACGGAGACCTTCTCCTGACGGCCGCCGGCCTTGACGATCGCGTAGACCACTTGAATGCTCATCTCTGTAGATTCTTCGAAAGGCTCTCACTCGCTGCAAGACCGGGATCGGCCTCGCCGGGAGGGCCCTGTCTGGGCAATGGCGCAAGAAGCACCGGCAGATAACTCTAGGCGATCATGTCGCCAGCACCAACCTCCGATCCGCCCCGCCCCCTGTGTTCTTGGGCACGGAGACGTCGTCAGGCCGACTCCTCCGGGGTGTCTGAAGAATTCTCCGGTGAGGGCGCGGCGCTCTTGGCCGTGGCCCGCCGTCGCGTTCTCCTCGCCGGCTTGTCCTCGGCCGGCTCCGGCGGCGCCTCGCCGGGCTGCGGCTCAGCGGGGTCCTCGGAGGTCGCGGCAGCCTTCTTCTCGGCCTTCTTGCCGGTCTTCCTCCCCGACTTCTTGTCCGCCTTGTCGCCCTTCTTCTCACTGGACTTCTTCGCCGGCTTCTTGTCAGCCGCCTTCCTCGACCGGCTCTTGACCGGCTTGTCCTCGACCGGGGCATCCGAAGCATCCTGGCCATCGGCGGGCTGCCCGTTCTCCGCGGTCTGCGTTGCAGCGTCGGCGGTGTCACTCACGCCGGCCTCTGGGGCCTCAACGGCCCCCTGATCCTCATGAGACTCCTGCCCCTCCTGCTGGCTGTCCTTGTGAGCCTGCTCGGCGGCGGCCGCGATCTGAGCCAGGGCTCCGCGCACTGCCGCCCGGGCCTCATCGTCGGCTCCGGGTTCTGGCGATGCGGCGACGTCGCGCCCTGCCGATGCCTTGCCGCGACCGGAGCCCTTGGAACTCTTGGAGCCCTTGGTCTCCTGAGAGTCCTGCTTAGTCTCCTTCTTGCCCCCGCCGGCAGCCTGCTCCTCACGGTTCTTGCGTCCGCGCGAGCGCCCGCCCCCGCGCGAGGCTGAGGCCGACATGTCGACCTGCTGGTTCTCCACGGGCTCGTCGTGAACGATGAAGCCCCGGCCCTTGCAGTGCTCGCAGGTGGTGGAGAAGGCCTCGACCAGGCCCTGCCCCACCCGTTTGCGGGTCATCTGGACCAGTCCCAGCGAGGTGACCTCGGTGACCTGATGGCGTGTCCGGTCGCGCCCCAGGCACTCCACGAGCCGGCGCAGCACGAGGTCCCGGTTGGACTCCAGGACCATGTCGACGAAGTCGATGACGACCATGCCGCCGATGTCGCGCAGGCGCAGCTGGCGGACGATCTCCTCGGCGGCCTCCAGGTTGTTGCGGGTGACGGTCTCCTCCAGCGTGCCCCCCGCGCCGGTGAACCGCCCGGTGTTGACGTCGATGACGGTCATCGCCTCGGTTCGGTCGATGACCAGGGTGCCGCCGCTGGGGAGCCAGACCTTGCGGTCGAAGCCCTTGGCGAGCTGCTCGTCGACGCGGTGGGCGGCGAAGACGTCCTCGGGCCCGACCCAGTGCTCGAGGCGCTCGGACAGATCCGGGCTGACCTCGTCGATGTACTGCGAGATCGTGGACCAGGTGTTGTCCCCGGAGACGACGAGCTTGCGGAAGTCCTCGTTGAAGACGTCGCGGATGACTCTCACGGCGAGCTCGGGCTCACCCTTGAGCAGGACGGGGGCCTTGCCGCTGCCCTTCATGACGGAGGACGCCTTCTTGTCGATGGCCTCCCACTGGGCCACGAGGCGCTCGACGTCGGCGGTCAGCTGCTCCTGGGTGGCCCCCTCCGCGGCGGTGCGCACGATGACTCCGGCCGAGTCGGGCACGATCCGCTTGAGGATCTTCTTCAGGCGGCTGCGCTCGGTATCCGGCAGCTTGCGCGAGATGCCTGTCATGGTGCCGCCGGGGACCAGGACCAGGTATCGGCCCGCCAGGGTGATCTGACTGGTGAGCCGGGCGCCCTTGTGGCCGATGGGGTCCTTGGTGACCTGGACCAGGACGGTGTCGCCACTGGAGAGGGCGTCCTCGATACGGCGGGGCCTGCCCTCCAAGCCGGCGGCGTCCCAGTTGACCTCGCCGGCGTAGAGGACGGCGTTGCGCCCCTTGCCCAGATCCACGAAGGCGGCCTCCATGGAGGGCAGGACGTTCTGAACCCGGCCGACGTAGACATTGCCGACCATGGAGGTCTGGGTGTGCCGGGAGACGTAGTGCTCCACGAGGAGCCCGTCCTCCAGGACGGCGATCTGGTTGAGACCGTCGGACTCGCGCACGATCATCTGCCGGTCCACGGACTCGCGACGGGCCAGGAACTCGGCCTCGGTGACGATGGGACGACGGCGCCCGGCCGCCCTGCCCTCGCGGCGGCGCTGACGTTTGGCCTCCAGGCGGGTGGATCCCTTGAGGGCGGTCACCTCGTCACGCAGGTCGCCCCCCTCCGAGCGGGTACGGGAGCGACGTCGCCGGCGGCGCGATCCGGACACGGTACTCGTGGCGGCCTCCGCGACGGCATCGGAGGAGGTCTCACGCGAGGGAGCCTCATCGGCGCTGTCATCCTCCGCGGCCTGCGACTCATCATCGGCGTCGGCGCGCGTCGGGTCTTCGCCACGCGAGCGCGAGCGCCGACCGCGCCCACCACGGCGCCGCTTGCGGCGGGCCCCGCCCTCGTGGGCGTCCTCCGAAGAATCGGCCCGGGCCTCATCGGTCCCGTCAGCACTGTCAGTGCCATCGGCCTCTGAGACCTCAGCGGGCTCGGCGTCGGCCTCGTCGTGGGAGGAGTCCTCGCGGCGCTCCTGCGGGGTCCCGGTACCGGCGGCAGCCCGCCGACGCCGACGGCCGCGACCACCACTGCGGTCGGCACGGGAGGACTCGGACTCAGCATCCTCGTCATGTCCCTGGGCACCGGTCCGCGCGTCGGCGTCCCCCTCATCCGCCTCGTCCTTGGCTCCCTGGTGACGCGAGGCAGTCGGCGCCTCCTGGGGAGCGGCGCTCGCCGCGGTGACCCGACGACGCCGACGGGCCCGGCTGGGGTCGGGGGCCTGGAACAGGAGCGAGGCGGCAGGAAGCCGGGGAACCTGGAGGTCCTCCTCCTCATCGAGGTTCGTGCCGGCGGGCTCGTCGCCCTCGTGGGGCTGGTCGGATTCCTCGTCGTCGGTCTCGTCGATCTCAGCCGCCCCCTCGACCTGGTCCTCGAGATCCTCCTGCGCGGCTTCGTCCCTCGATGCATCCTCGGTCACGCCCGGCTCGTCAGGCTCGTCGGCCTCGACGGCGACACGGGCCTCGGCGGCGGGAGCCTCCTCAGGAGCGGCGGAGGCCGCGACAACCTTCCGGCGCCGACGCGGCGGGACCGGCTCAGCCACAGGAGCTGCCGGGGCCTGCTGCACACCGGGTTCCTCAAGGCCGGAGGTGGTGACGGTCTCCGAACTCCCCGCCGAACCGGGCTGCTCGGCAACGGGGGCCTGTGCGGGGGCGGCCGCGGCCGCGGTGACCCTGCGGCGGCGGCGCGGAGCCGGGGAGCTCACGACCTCACCGTCGCCGTGCTCGAAGGATTCTGTTGATTCTGATGTGGTGCGACGTGCCATGGGGCTTGCACTCTCCGGGGCCGACGCCGTCGCCGTACCCTCGACGCGTCAGCGCGGTTGTGCCCCCTAGCGGGAGCAGCGAAAAAGTCTTGAGCGCACCCGCGAGGGCGCACGCCTCACCTGACGTCCACTCAGACCGGGCTCGCAGCGGCGCATCTCAGGCGGCGCAAGGTCCTCGGACAGGGACGGTCGTAAGGCGCGGCTTCAGGTACTGGTACGAGGCACCCGACGCCGACTCGAAGTATCCCACACAAACGCCGAGATGCGCTTGTGCGACTCATGGCGCCCTCGATCTGCGTTCACGTTGCCCTCATCACGCCCCCAGCAGGCACCCACGAGAAAAGAACCGGTCGGACCGCATGCTGCGACACCTTCACACGCCACACGTTTCACGACATGACGTCATGGTTGCCTTATAATACTCCTATTGACCTGTAGGACGATCTACAGAGCAACCTATCGATCTCATCACCATCTCCGAAAGGTGGCGCGGATGGCCATCTCTCCTATGGCGCTGGACTCTCTGGATCTAGCGCGCTGGCAGTTCGGTATCACCACTGTCTACCACTTCATCCTGGTTCCGCTGACCATCGGGCTGTCCCCGCTGGTGGCTCTCATGGAGACGCTGTGGCGCAGGACCGGTAACAAGCAGTGGCTCGTGGCTACCAAGTTCTTCGGCAAGATCCTGCTCATCAACTTCGCGCTCGGCGTGGCCACCGGCATCGTTCAGGAGTTCCAGTTCGGCATGAACTGGTCGGAGTACTCCAGGTTCGTCGGCAACATCTTCGGCGCCCCCCTCGCCTTCGAGGCCCTGCTGGCCTTCTTCATGGAGTCCGTCTTCCTGGGCCTGTGGATCTTCGGATGGGACCGTCTGTCTCCCAGGCTGCACAACCTGTGCATGTGGGCTGTGGCCGCCGGCACGAACTTCTCCGCCTTCTTCATCCTCACCGCCAACTCCTGGATGCAGCACCCGGTGGGCGCCGTCGTCAATCCCAAGACGGGGCGCGCCGAGCTCGACGGGGTGAGCGGCTTCCTCAAGCTCCTGTCCAACGAGCTGGTGTGGGCCACCGTGCTGCACGTCATCTCCTCGGCTCTACTGGTGGCCGCGGCCGTCGTCATGGGCGTGTCCGTGTGGTGGATGGTCAAGGCCGCCCAGGCCAAGCAGGACTTCGAGGCGCGTGAGCTGTGGCGGCGGGTCGCCCGTTTCGGGGCCATCACCATGGTGGCCGCGGGTCTGGTCACCGCCGGCACGGGCCACATGCAGGGTCAGCTGGTCGCCGAGTACCAGCCGGCCAAGATGGCCGCTGCCGAGGGTCTGTGCCACACCGAGGCCGGAGCCCCCTTCACCGTGGCCGCCTTCGGGGACTGCAAGAACGAGGACGGCATGGTCCGGTTCATCTCGGTTCCCGGTGTCTACTCCTTCATGGCCACCAACGACTTCAACGCCAAGCTCACTGGGCTCAAGGAGGCCGGCGACACCTACGCCAAGCAGTACGGCACCACCGATGCGCGCGGCAACGCCGTCGACTACAGCCCCAACATCATGGTCAACTTCTGGTCCTTCCGCCTCATGATCGGGCTGGGCATGGCCTCCATGGGCCTGGGGGCCCTGGCCCTGTGGCTGACCCGCTCCAACAGGCTCATCTCCCGCCCGGTTCTGGGCAAGGCGGCACTGGCAACCATGTGGCTGCCCTTCATCGCCTGCTCCTTCGGGTGGATCTTCCGTGAGATGGGCCGTCAGCCCTGGGTCATCGTCCCCAACCTGTCCGATCCGGTCTCCCAGGTCTACATGCTCACCGCCGACGGCGTCTCCTCCGTGGTCTCCTCGGGCACGGTGCTGGCCTCCATGGTCATCTTCACCCTGCTGTATGCCGCACTCGGAGTGGTCTGGTTCGTGCTGCTGCGCCGCTACATCCGTGAAGGGGTGCGCACCCCGGTGCCGGACAAGACCGGCACGTCTGAGCAGACCGATCAGGACGGCAAGGAGACGGACTCCAGCGACGACTCCAATGACTCCTCCGAGGCCGCCCCGGCCCTGTCCTTCGCCTACTGAGCCGAGGAAGGTAGAAAACCCATGACACTGAGCATCCTCTGGTTCATCCTCATCGCCGTCCTGTGGATCGGCTACCTCACCCTGGAGGGCTTCGACTTCGGCGTCGGCATGATTCTGAAGATCCTGGGCCGCGACGAGCGCGAGCGGCGCGCGACACTGGCCACGATCGGCCCCCACTGGGACGGCAACGAGGTATGGCTGCTGACTGCCGGCGGCGCGACCTTCGCCGCCTTCCCCGAGTGGTACTCCACCCTGTTCTCCGGGGCCTACATCGTCCTGTTCATCATTCTGCTGTGCCTCATCGTGCGCGTGTGCGCCATCGAGTGGCGCCCCAAGGTCAACTCCCAGACCTGGCGCGACCGCTGGGACTGGGTCCACACGATCAGCGCCTGGCTGCCCTCCATCCTGTGGGGAGTGGCCTTCGCGAACCTGGTTCAGGGCATGCACATCGAGGTCGTCCAGATCTCCAACGGCGCCGTCGTCCCGGCCGACCAGGTGCCGGCCGACTCCCTGGTGCCCGGTGCCGCCCACCAGATCACCGGGGGCCTGCTCACCATGGTGACTCCCTTCACTCTGCTGGGCGGAGCCGTCACCTGCCTGCTCTTCCTCAACCACGGTGCGCTCTTCGTGGCCCTCAAGACCACCGGGGATCTGTCGCAGCGCGCGCTGCGGATGTCACGCCGCCTCGCCCCGGCGGCCACCGCGGTCACCGCCGCCTGGGCCCTGTGGGCGCAGCTGGCCTACTCGGGCAGCGCTCTGTCCTGGATTCCGCTGGTCATCGCCGCCGCCGGACTGATCGGCTCTCTGCTCATGGGACGCTCCGGGAACGAGGGACGGGCCTTCGCCCTGCACTTCGTGGGGATCGCCTTCGCCGTCGTCTTCATCTTCGCCGCGATGGCCCCCAACGTCATGCGCTCCTCGGTGGACCCGGCCTACTCGCTGACGATCCAGCAGGCCGCGAGCGCCGACACGACACTGCTCATCATGAGCGTCGCCGCGGCGGTGTTCGTCCCCGGGGTCCTGGCCTACACGATCTGGAGCTACAAGGTCTTCGCCTCGCGCATCAGCGTTGAGAGCATCAATCCCGACGAGGGCGGGTTGCACCCCACGCTGGTGCGCGACTCGACGCAGCCCGAGGCGCACTTCGGGTACTGACGGACAGCGCGATGCATCGGCCGGGGGTCTCCGGGCCCTTGGACCTACTCCCCTATCCTTGAGCAGGTGAAGCCCCTCGATCCCCGGCTGATGCGTTACGCACGCTCCGCCCGCCGATACATCGCCGCCACCGCCGTCACCGGAATGGTGACCGCCGTGCTGGTGGTGGTTCAGGCCTTCCTCATCTCCGGTGCGGTCTCCTCGGTCATCTCCGAGGGGGCCGCACCGTCTGCCGTCAGGGCACTGGCGGTGGCTCTGGGCGGGGTGCTGGCGGCCAGGGCCCTGGTGGTCCTGCTCCAGGAGGTTCATGCCCACCGGTCCGCCACGGAGACCATCGTTGAGCTGCGTCGTCTGGTTCTGGAGCACGCGGCCCGACTAGGCCCCCGGTGGCAGGCGATTCACGGGACGCAGACGGCCACTCTTCTGACTCGCGCGCTGGACGACCTCGAGCCCTACTTCACCCGCTACCTTCCCCAGCTGGTGCTGGCCTCGACGGTGACACCGGCCACGGTGCTGGTGCTCCTCACCCAGGACTGGTCGGCCGCGGTGGCCGTGGTGTGCACCTTGCCCCTCATTCCGATCTTCATGATCCTCATCGGCAGGATGACTCAGTCCGTCTCCCAGGAGCGTCTCAAGACCATGCAGGTCTTGGGCGATCAGGTGCTCGATCTCATCTCGGGCCTGCCCACGCTCAAGGCCCTCGGGCGCGAGCGGGGACCGGTCGAGCAGGTGCGCTCCTTGAGCAGCTCCTACCGGCGCACCACCATGTCGACCTTGCGGGTCGCCTTCCTGTCGGGGGCGGTCCTGGAGTTCATCACGACGCTGTCGGTGGCGATCATCGCCGTCCAGATCGGGTTCCGGCTCGTGGCCGGACGCATGGACCTGTTCACCGGTCTGCTCGTCCTCATGGTGGCCCCTGAGGTCTATCAGCCGCTGCGGCAGGTGGGTTTCCAGTTCCACGCCTCGGCCAACGGGGTGGCGGCGGCGAACGCGGTCTTCGAGGTTCTTCAGACCCCGGTGCCCGAGCACGGCGACCTGCCGGCCCCCGACCTGCGCTCGTCGACGATCGAGCTCGATGAGGTGTCCGTCGCCTCCCGGGGCGCGTGGGCCCCCGCCGGGCTCAGTGCCTCGATCCGGCCGGGCAGCCTGGTGGCGCTGACCGGCCCGTCAGGTGCGGGCAAGACGACGACGACGCAGGTCCTCCTCGGCCTGCTGCCCCCCGACCGGGGGCGGGTGAGGATCGTGCCGGACGGCGGCGCCCCCAGCGGCGTCGTCGACCTCGCCCAGATCGATCCGGCCACCTGGTGGGAGCAGATCGCCTGGGTGCCCCAGCGCCCCACCATCACCCCGGGCACGGTGCTGGACAACGTCCTGGATCAGGTCGGGCCGGGAGCCGCGGCGGCAGAGGACGTGCCCGACGTACTGGTCGAGGCGGCCCGGGCCACGGGCTTCGATGAGGTCGTCGACGGCCTGCCGCAGGGCTGGTGGACCCCGGTGGGCAGTGCAGGTGTGGGACTGTCCGTGGGGCAGCGCCAGCGTCTGGCCCTGACCCGTGCCCTGTGCTCGACGGCGCCCCTGGTGGTCATGGATGAGCCGACCGCACACCTGGACGCGGCCAGTGAGGCCCACGTCCTGGACGCAGTCCGTGCGCTGCACGCCTCGGGGCGCACGGTGGTGGTCATTGCGCACCGTCCTGCGCTCATGGCCCTGGCCGAGCAGACCATCGCCGTGACGAGCCAACCGGTACCGCCGGCGGACATCGCACCTGACCGGACACCTGACCAGGTATCTGCCCATGAGGCGGCAATGGCGCAGGAGGAGGCCCTGTGAGCACGGCAAGCACATTGACCCCTGAGCCCCCTGAGCCCCCTGAGAACCCCGCGAACCCCGCACATCCGACTGCCTCCGCCCTCTCCCCCGCGCTGTCCGCTGATGAGCGACGCTCCCTGCGCCGGGCGGTGGGACTGCTGAACCTGGACCGCTCACGCTTCATCCTGGCCGTAGTCGCCGGGACGGCGGGTATGGCCTCGGCCGTGTCCCTGTCCGGGGTGGCGGCCTGGCTCATTGCGCGGGCCTCACAGATGCCCGACGTCGTCGCGCTGGGGGTTGCGCCGGTGGCGGTGCGGCTCTTCGGCATCTCACGCTCCGTGCTGCGCTACTGCGAGCGGCTCGTCTCCCATGACACCGCCCTGAGAGGCATGGGCGCTCTGCGCACCCGCCTCTACAAGTCCTTGGCCTCAGCCCGCACCGACACGGTTGCGGGCCTGCGCCGCGGCGACGTCCTGGCGCGAGTGGGCAGCGACATCGACGCGGTCGGGGATCTCGTGGTGCGCGCCTATCTGCCGGCGGCTGTCGCCGCCGTCCTGGGCGCAGCCACATGTCTCGGCGTCGGCGTGGTCTACTGGCCGGCGGGCCTCATCCTGCTGGCCTGTCTGCTGCTGTCGGGACTGGTGGGCCCGTTGGCCACCATCCGTTCGGCGAGAATCGCCGAGCAGGCCCGTCAGAGGCAGGCCACTGAGCTGTCCACGGAGGTGCTGGCGGTCCTGGAGGGGGCCCCCGAGCTGTCCGTCTCCGGGCGTCTGGCCGGCTCGATGCGCCAGGTCGCCTCCCGGGAGGAGAGCCTGACCCGTCTGCGGGACCGGGCCGCGGTACCGGCCGCGATCGCGGCGGCCGTGGACATGGCCGCCATGGGCCTGGCGGTCCTGGGAAACCTGGTGGTGGGGGTGAGCGCCGTGTCCTCCGGGCAGCTGGCCCCGGTCTGGCTGGCAGTGATCGTCCTGGTTCCACTGGCCGCCTTCGAGGCCACCTCAGCGCTCGGCCCGGCCAGCGTGCAGCTGGTCAGATCGGCCGGCGCCGCCTGCCGCATCGTGGAGCTCATCGAGGCCGCTGAAGCCAGTGCCGCCAGCGGCTCCGCGACGTCCTCCGCGCCTCTGGAGCTGCCCGAGCCCTCTGCCCAGGGCCCGTACCTCAAGGCACGGGGTCTGGCGGTGGGCTGGCCGGGCGGCCCGGTGGTGGCCGAGGACATCGACCTGGATCTGCGGGTCGGTCACCGAGTGGCGATCGTGGGGCCGTCGGGGATCGGCAAGTCGACACTGCTGGCCACGCTGGCGGGGCTGCTGGAGCCTCGGGGCGGCACGCTGACGCTCGACGGCGTCCCCCCGTGGCAGGCGGACCACTCAGAGGTGGCGGCCCGGGTGTGCCTGACCGCGGAGGACGCGCACGTCTTCCACACCAGCGTCCTGGAGAACCTGCGCGTGGCGCGCGGGGACGTCACCCCCGCCGAGGCCGGCGAGCTGCTGAGGCGGGCCGGCCTGGGGAGGTGGCTCGAGGCTCTTCCCGAGGGAGTTGAGACCATCATCGGCACCGATGCCACCACACTGTCAGGTGGGGAGCGGCGTCGGCTCCTGCTCGCCCGGGCCCTGGCGGCTCCGGCTCCCCTGATGCTGCTGGACGAGCCCGGTGAGCATCTCGATGCCCTCACCGCGGACCGGCTCGTGACCGACCTGCTGACAGCGGGCGACCAGGGCCGCGGCACTCTCCTGGTCACCCATCGTCTCAGCGCCCTGGAGCACGCCGATGAGGTCCTCGTCATGGGACGCCGGCCGCAGGCCATCGGCGAGCAGGCCCCGGCGACTATCCTGCACCGAGGCAGCCACCGCGAGCTCCAGGACGTCTCCGAGACCTACCGGTGGTCGCTCTCCCAGGAGGATCAGGACAGGCAGCAGGACCACGTATCCGGTACGAGCTGAACGAGCTGAGCACGATGACGACACCCCACCCGCAGCACGCAGCAGACACTATCGGCGAGAGTCTTGGCTTCCCCGGTGTGCCCGAGGACGCCCCGGAGGAGCTCGACGGCCCCCCGGCGCGACGTGAGGAGGCGCTGGCGACCTCTTCGGAGGAGAACGCCGCGGCGGGGCGTCTGGCCTACGCCGTCCACGCCGACCAGCTGGTCTCCACCCGTGGCCGCCGGGTGTCGGCCCTTCAGCCGAGCCTGGACGAGGCGACTGTCGCCCTCATCCAGGCGGCCCTGAGCCTCACCAGCTCCCTGCGGGTCCCCGACGCGCTGCGCCGTCTGGTGGAGTCGGCCTGCTCCATCACGGGTGCCTCGTGGGGAACCATCGCCGTGCTCAACCACGCGGACATGGATGTTGATTCGGCCGGCCCCCTCTCGCCCGATTCCTCCGGCGCGAGCTCGGGCACCGGTCTGTGCAGCGGGGTGCCCACGGCGACCCTCGATGAGCTCGCCCAGATGGCCGGCGCCCCCGATACCGCCGGCACTTCGCACGCCTCCTCTGAGTCCCTGCTCAGCGGGCTCGAGGGCACCGGGATGGTCATCGACAACGACCTGGGCAGGGCATCGGCCTTCACCGGTGCCATCGAGGGTGAGGAGACCGGCAGTCTGCTCTCGGCCCCGCTGCGCCTTCACGGCCAGGTCTACGGACATCTCTACCTGTGTGACAAGCCGGGGGGCTTCACCCGCTCGGACGCCGACGCCGTCCTGACCCTGGCCCAGGCCGCAGCCGTCGCCGTGGAGAACGCCCGCCTGTACCGCGAGGCCCGTGACCGCGAGCAGTGGATGGTGGTCTCCCAGGAGCTGACGACGCTGCTGCTCTCGGGCGCCGAGGAGGATGACGCACTGACGCTCATCGCCCACCGTGTCCGCCAGGTCGCTCACGCCGACACCGCCGCCCTCATCCTGCCCAGCATCGGGGAGCGCTGGATCTGCGAGATCGCCGACGGCGAGCACGCCCGGGAGCTGATCGGCACCTTCTTCCCGCCCGAGGGTCGGGCCCTGACCACCCTGGCCCATCAGACCGGCCTGGTCGTGGACTCCCTGGAGGACGCCTGGGGCGACGGCGACCTGATGGTCCCCCAGCTGGCCCAGTTCGGGCCGGCCCTCTACGCCCCCATGATCCACCGGGGGCGGGGCGTGGGGGTGATGCTGCTCCTGCGCTCCCCCGGCGCGGCACCCTTCACCGCCCAGGACCTGGAGATCGCCGAGCTCGTGGCGGGACAGGCCACCATGGCCTTCGAGCTGGCCGACGCCCAGCACGCCGAGGAGATGGCCACGCTGCTCGATGAGCGGGCCCGTATCGGCCGGGATCTGCACGACCTGGCCATCCAGCAGCTCTTCGCCACCGGGATGCAGATCTCCGCGGCCCGGGAACGGCTGGCCTCCAGCGCGCAGGCGGACCTGGATGCGGTGTGCTCCGTGCTGAGCACCGCCCTGGAGGCGGTGGACGACTCCGTGGGCCAGATCCGCTCCATCGTGCGTTCCCTGCGCGATCGCGATGAGGAGGTCGGGGTGATCGAGCGGCTGCGGCGCGAGGCCTCGCTGGCCCGCAACGCCCTGGGCTACGCCCCCTCGCTGCTGCTGAGCGTCGACGGCCGGGGTCTGGCCCAGGTGGACCGCGATGAGGAGGACCGGCTCATCGCCTCGGTCGACGCCGCCGTGGCACCGGATATTGCCGACGACATGGTCGCCGTCGTGCGTGAGGGACTGAGCAACGTGGCCCGTCACGCCCACGCCTCCTCGGTGACGGTGGACGTCAAGATCGAGGGGGTGCAGCCGGGCTCGGAGCAGTGCTGCGGCCCGGGCGACGACGAGGGTCACGCCTCGGGAGACGCCGAGCCCTTCCGGGGCAGCCCGGTGGTGGAGATCGTCTGCCGTGACGACGGCGTCGGGGTGAATCCCTCAGTGACGCGCCGTTCGGGGACGGCCAACATGGCCGAGCGGGCCCGCCGTCACGGCGGCAGCTTCGTCATTGGTCCACGGGCCCGCTCCGACGGCGAGCGGCGCGGCACCTGCTTCACCTGGCGAGTGCCCTTGGACGGGGGCGGCCGGGTGCGCTGAGTCCGCGTGCGCCCCTCAGTGGCGGGCTCAGCGCGCAGAAGGACCCGTCAGCTGTTGCGCCAGCCTGAGGCTCGCTGACCGGCGACCCAGGCGGCGACCTGGGTGCGTCGCTGCAGACCCATCTTGGCCAGCAGGGAGGTGATGTGGTTCTTGACCGTCTTCTCGGCGACTCCGAGCCGCTCACCGATCTCCCGGTTGGACAGGCCGTCGCCGATGAGGTCGAGGACCTTGCGCTCGGCGTTGGTCAGGTCGGCGGTGGGGTCATCGTGGTCCGCCCGGCGGCGCGTCACAGTGCGCTCGTCGAGCAGGACGCGTCCGGAGGCGACGGCCCGCACGACGTCGCTGATCTCGGCACCGTGGACCGTCTTGAGCAGGTAGGCCCGGGCACCTGCCGCCAGGGCCTCGGCCAGGGCCTCGTCGTCGTCGAAGGAGGTCAGCACGATCGGCAGGGCCTGGGGCACGGAGTCCCTCAGCTCCTGCATGAGCTCGATGCCGGTGCCGTCGGGCAGCTGGAGGTCCACGAGGATGACATCGGGGCGGACCAGCTCGGCCCGACGCACCGCCTCAGCTCGAGATCCCGCCTCGGCGACGACGTCGAGCCCATCAGCGCGGTCAATGATCTCGGCAATGCCGCGACGGACGATCTCGTGGTCGTCCACGATCATGACGCGGACGATCTCCGACGATGGGGTGTGTGCCATACTCATGACATTACCAGGGTATGGAAACCTACGTCACAATCCTGGCAGCACTGTGGCGATGCTGCGGTGATGCTGTCGTGGAGGCTCCCTGCGAGCACTGGCGGCGCCTACCGGTGCCGGCGCGGACGGGTCTGGCAACGGGGACAGTAGGTGTGAGAACGCCCTCCCAGAGTCTCACGCACCATGGTGGCCTTGCAGCGGCGGCACTCCAGTCCCTGGCGCCCGTAGGCGCCCAGCTCGCGGGCGAAGAACCCGGCGGCACCCTCGACATCGACGTAAAGGGCATCGAAGCTCGTGCCACCGACCTCAAGGGCCCGGCGCATGACCTCAGCGGTGGACTCGAGGATCCGGGCCACCACCCGTGGGCCGAGACCGGTTCCCGGGCGCAGGCCGTGCACCCCGGCCTCCCACAGGCCCTCGTCGGCGTAGATGTTGCCGATGCCCGAGACGAGTCCCTGGTCGAGCATCTGGGTCTTGATGGCGCGCCTCGAGGCGCGTACCCGGGCGACGACGCCGGCGGGGCCGGTCAGCTCCAGGGCCGGGTCGAGCAGGTCCCGGGCGATATGGGTGGCGTCGGCGGGCAGCAGCGGCCGCGGGTCGCCCATCCCGCCGGGAGCGCCGTCAGCGGTGGGGGTCAGATCGACGATGTGCAGGCCACCGAGCATGCGCTGGTCGACCAGGTCGAGGACCGCCGCGCCGTCACCGTCGTCACCATCGGCGCCGTTGTCGCCGCCGAGGCCGGTGCTGAGGTGGAGGCGTACTCGCAGGTGGCGGGCGGAGGTGGAGATGTCCCGCACGTAGCGGGGCTGCTCGGTAGCACTCAGGTCCGCTGGGCGCCCGCCGGGCAGAGTGTCCGGATCGGCCAGGAAGGCCGCGGCACGGTGGGACTCCGGGGCAGCGTCAGGAGCGGTCGCGACGGTGGTGCCGCGCACGAGCAGCTGGCCGCTCATGCCCAGGTGGGCCGACAGGGCGCGTCCGTCATCCAGGGGCAGCCACAGGAACTTCCCGCGGCGGACGGCCGCGGTCAGGGTGCGCCCGGTGAGCTGGTCGACGAAGGCCTGTGCTCCCCCGTCCTGGCGGCGCAGCGGACGCGGATCGAGGACCTCGACGCGGGTGACGGTGCGTCCGGCCACGTGCCGGGCGAGACCGGCGCGCACCACCTCGACCTCGGGCAGCTCTGGCATCAGCTCGTCTGGGAGCCCTGCCCGGTGAGCAGGTCGGCGCGTAGGGCCTCGTTGACTCCGGGCAGGTTGAGGCCGCCGTCGCCCCGGGCGGCCAGGATGGCGGCGTAGGCGGCCTCGGCGGCGTCGTGCTCGGCGACCTTCTTCGAGCTGCCGGTGCCCTGCCCCAGGACCTCGCCGTCAACGATGGCGCTGGCGGTGAAGACCCGCTGGTGATCGGGGCCGGTTCCGGTGACCTCGTAGGCGGGGTTGCCGAGCTGGTGGACGGCGGTGAGCTCCTGGAGGCTCGTCTTCCAGTCCAGGCCCGCGCCGCGGGTGCGGGCCGAGTCCAGGAAGCGGGAGACGAGCCGGGTGACGACCGTGCGGGTCTCCTCCAGACCGTGGGTGAGGTAGGTGGCGCCGATGAGGGCCTCGACCGTGTCGGACAGGATGGAGTCCTTGTCCCGCCCGCCTGAGAGCGCCTCGCCCTTGCCGAGCTTGATGAACTCCCCCAGTCCCAGGTCGCGGGCGACGGCGGCCAGGGCCGGCTCGGAGACGGTGGCCGCACGCATTTTGGCGAGCTGGCCCTCGGGGACCTCCGGGTGGGTGCGGTAGAGGTACTCGGTGACGATGATGCCCAGGACGGAGTCGCCCAGGAACTCCAGGCGCTCGTTGGTGGGCAGGCCGCCGTTCTCGTGGGCGTAGGAGCGGTGGGTCAGGGCCAGATCGAGCAGGTCGGCATCGATGCTCGGCCCCCAGCGGTAGACGAGGGCCTCGGTGTCGGTGCGCGCGGGCGGGGCGCTGCGGCGCTTGGCCATCAGGCCTGTTCCTCCCCGCTCGTGGGCGCGTCCTGCTCGCCCTCCTGACCGGTCTCGGTCTCCAGCAGGCCGGCCAGGGCGGACCAGCGTGGGTCAAGGACCTCGTGGTGGTGGTCGGCGGGCAGGTCCTCGAGCCGCTTGCCGCAGTCGGGGCACAGTCCGGGGCAGTCGGGGCGGCACAGGGGTTGGAAGGGCAGCGTGGGCACCAGGGCGTCGCGCAGTGCCGGCTCGAGGTCCAGGGTGGTCTCCCCCACCGCCAGGAGGTCCTCTGCCTCCTCATCGCCTTCGGCCCGCTGGGCCTCGATGACCTCGGGGAAGAGGTAGAGCTCGTCGATCCTCACGCTGCGGTCCTCATCGAGGTCGCGCAGGCAGCGCACGCACTCGCCGTGGACGTGCAGGTCGGCGTCGGCCTGCGCCAGGACGCCGTCGTCCATGGAGGTCAGGGTGACGTCGAGGGCGAGGTCACTGCCCTCGGGCACGCCGATGACCTCCGTGCCCAGGTCGGCGGGGGCCGGGGTGCGGATCTGCAGGTTCTTGACCGAGCCGGTGGCACGGGGCAGGTCGACGATATCGACGACGAGTCCTGACATGGGTTCCTCCACAGCGGGTTGACCGCGCCGCATCCAGCGATGACCGAGGGGCCCCAGCGGCATGATGTCCGCGTGATACCCAGGTCATGTACCAGGTGATGTGCATGGTGCTGGGCGGCTGGTGGGCGGGGTGATGGACGAGGTGTCTGGCGCGAGCGTACCCGGTGGGGATGCGGCGCCTCTGGTTCAGTGGGCGGAGGGGTCCACGGACCAGCCCGAGCGGCGGCGCACGGGCTCCTGGATCTCCACCGGCTGGCCCGCGCCGTCGCCCAGGCGACCGGCCAGGACCTCTCGGCCGGCGCGGATCTGCTCGGCGACCTTGGCGACCTCGGCCTCCAGGGAGGCCAGGGTGCGGTCGGAGTACTCATCGGCCCCGTGACGCAGGGAGGCGGCCTTGTCCTCCGCCGCGGCCACGATGCTGTCGGCCCGGTCATTGGCCATGCGCACGATGTTCTCCCCGGCCACGAGCCGCTCGGACTCCTCCTGGGCGTACTGGACGAGCCGTTCGGACTCGGCCCGTCCCTCAGCCAGGACGGCGTCGGCATCGGCGACGATCTTCTCGGCGCGACGAACGGCACTCGGGACCGCGTCACGAGCCCGGTCGATGAGGTGCAGGGCGTTCTCCCGGTTGACGATCGCCGAGGCGCTCATCGGCATGGATCGGGCATTGCTGATGAGCTCGTCGAGCTCATCGAGGATGCGCAGCAGGTCTTCTCCGGCATCGCGGCTGGTCGTCACGGTAGGTCCTCTCGAGTGTGGTCGGCGCCGACGAAGCGGCTTGGCGGGGTCCCGGGCGGGACGAGTCCTGAGTCGACGCCGTCGTGGGCTACAGACCCGGGGGCCTGAGCCAGCCGGACCGCCAGGGCGCGGGCCACAGCGGGCGGGACGAGGACGGAGACGTCCCGGCCATAGCCGGCGACGTCCTTGACGAGGGAGGAGGAGATGTGCGCGTAGGCGGCGGACGCGGGGAGGAAGACCGTTTCGGGCGCCCCCAGGTCGCGGTTGAGCAGGGCCATGGGCAGCTCGGCGTCCAGGTCGCTGCCGCTGCGCAGGCCCTTGATGATGGCGTTCGCGCCGTGCTGAGTACAGTAGTCGGCCAGGAGCCCGGGGACGATGTCCACCTCGACGCCGGGCAGGTGGGAGGTGGCCTCCCTGGCCAGGCGGAGGCGTTCGTGGGCGTCGAGCAGGTGGCGTCCGGCCTTGGCGGCGTTGTGGGCGATTCCGATGACGACGACGTCGAAGAGCGTGGTCGCGCGGGCGGCGATGTCGACGTGCCCCAGGGTGAGGGGATCGAAGCTTCCGGGGTAGACGGCCAGGCTCATACGGTCACGCTAATGGCTGGGCCCGCTGCGGTGCGGGACGCGCGCCGCACCACCCTCGCCAGCACGCCAACGTGGCACCCCGGAATCCTGGGGCGGCGCTGCTATATTTCCCTTGTGTCCACACGCGTGACCCTCAGTGACGTGGCCGAGGCCGTCGGAGTCTCAGCGCAGACCGTCTCCCGCGTACTCAACAACCACCCGTCGGTCCGTCCCGAGACACGTCAGAAGGTTCTGGCGGCCGTTCAGGCGCTGGGTTACGAGCCGAACCTCGCCGCCCGCTCGCTGGCCTCGGGATCCTCCGGGGCCGTGGGCATCCTGCTGACGGCCGGACTGTCGCACGGGATGGCCTCCACCTTCTCCGCGATCGCCAGGGCGGTGCGCGAGCGGGGGGACACCTTCGTCCTGGCCACTGCCGAGGGCGGCGACCCGGAGTCCGTGCGACAGGCGCTGGCCCACCTGCACGGTCACCGCGTGGCGACCATCGTGGTCCTGGCCCAGCGCGCCGACGTCCTGACCATCCTCTCGTCCCAGCGCCACCGCGGTCCGATCGTGGCCATCATCTCGGGGCAGCACGAGTTCTCCGAACTGGCCACCGTCTCCATCGACCAGGCCCTGGGAGCCAGGCTGGCCACGGAGCATCTTCTGGATCAGGGGCGCAGCCGCCTGCTGCACGTCACCGGGGACCTGTCCTGGCAGGACGCCTCGGAGCGCCTGGCCTCCTACCAGTCGGCGTGCGCACAGGCCGGGGTTCCCGGCCGCTGGGTGGGCACGGACGCCTGGACGGGAGAGGCCGGGGCCAAGGTCGCCAGGCGCCTGCTCGACAGCGGTCTGCCCGACGCCGTCTTCGCCGCCAACGATGACATCGCCCTGGGGCTGTGCCATGAGCTGCTCGCCGCCGGCGTGAGGATCCCCGACGACGTCGCCGTCGTCGGCTTCGATGACATCCCGCTGGCACGTTGGGCGACCCCGTCCCTGTCCAGCGTCACGCAGGACTTCGACGCCCTGGGACGGGCCGCACTGAGCCTGTCCGACGAGATCGTCGAGGGCGCCCCCGCCCGCAGTGTCTGCCTGGAGCCAACGCTCGTCGTCAGGGCGTCATCAACCAAGGCCTAGCATGGACGATCACCTTCCCGGACGAGCCCACTGGGCCCACTGAGCCTGCGGAGCTCTGCGCGCCCGGCTCGTACTGAGTGGGCGCACAGAGCTCCGAAGTGAGAGGCGACCGTCAGGAGGCGCTGACGGGCCTGGGTGTGCGCAGCGTGTAGACCCCGTAGGCGGCCACCACCACGAAGCACCCGGCTACCGTGATGTAGGACACCGCAGGAGACGTCTTGTCCATGATGTAGCTCTGCACCAGTGGCATGGTGGCTCCGCCGATGATGGCCATGACCAGGCCGGCGGCCCCGAACTTAGTGTCCTCCCCCAGCCCAAGGAGGGCCTCGCCGTAGATAGTGGGGAACAGCAGGGAGATGCACGCCGACAGGGAGACGATGGCCAGCACCCCCAGAATGTTGACACTCACCATGGCGAACAGGGACAGGCCGACCCCGAGGGAGCACATGAGCAGAAGCAGCTTTCGTGCGTCATACCGCCCCATGAGACCCACCATGAGGAACCGGAAGACCAGGAAGACGATGAGACTCGCCTGCAACCAGTATCCGGCGATCTTGTCCGACACCCCCAGGGCATCTGTGACGTAGTGCAGGGTGTATGTCCAGATACAGGTCTGGGCGGAGACGTTGAAGTACTGCGCCACTACCCCGAAGCTGTAGCGCTTGTTGCGCAGCAGGCGCGCGAGCCTGCCCGGCCCGCCGCTGTCACCCGCAGCCGAGTCCACCGGCCGCTCCGCAACCCTGACCCGGCCGATCATGACGGCCAGCAGGATGTAGAGGAGCCCGAGGGCGACATAGGGGCCCATGACCGCCTTGAGCTCTGCGCTCTGGGTGGCCAGCAGCATCTCGTGGCTCATGGCCTTGCGCTGCTCGGCGGTGGCCGGGTTCACCTTGGGCAGGATGAGTAGGGCGGCCAGCAGCACCCCCAGATTGGAGCCGATGGGGTTGAAGGCCTGCGCGAAGTTGAGGCGCCGAGTGGCGTTGCGCTCCGGCCCCATGGACATGACGAAGGGGTTGGCGCTGGTCTCCAGAATGGACAGGCCGGCGGCCAGGGTGAACAGGGCGGTCAGGAACACCGAGTAGGTCATGACGTAGGCCGCGGGGATGAACAGGAGCCCGCCGGTTCCCGCCAGCACCAGCCCGATGAGGACGCCGCCCTTGTAGCCCAGGCGGCTGTTGATGAAGGCCGCCGGGATCGCCAGGCAGAAGTAGGCCCCGTAGTAGGCGGACTGCACCAAGGAGGACTGGAAGTTGTTCATGGAGAACACGGAGCGGAAGACCTTGACCAGAGGATCGGTCATGTTTCCGGCCAGGCCCCAGGCGGCGAAGCAGGAGACCAGCAGACAGAAGGGCAGCACCATGCCGGGATACAGGAACCCCCGTTTGGCCGTCCCCTTTCCGACAGGGGCCTCCTCAGCCACGGACTCACGGATCGCAGTCATCACAGCACGCCCTTCTTGAGAATGAGGTTGCCGTACAGGACAGTCTCCCCAGTGAGGACGACGGCGTAGACGCTGGGGGTGTAGTCGTAGAAGGCCATGCGCTCAATCGTCTTGACGCTCACCGGTCCGGCGTCCTTCTCGGCCTCGTTCCAGATCTGCTCGTAGACGTCCCAGACCGGCGGCCGGGGGTCGTCGCCCACCGTCTCCATGAGGGCCACCTGGTAGCTGCTGTAGCGGTCCAGGGGCATGAGCGTGAGGATGGACCGCAGCAGGTCGGGGATCCCCAAGCCGTCGGCCCGCACCGTGGTGGGGTGGAGGTGGTGCCCGGGGAAGTTCGCGTCAGCCAGGAGAATCTCATCCCCATGGCCCATCTCGAGCAGGATCTTGACGAGTTCGGGTGACAGGTTGGCGGGAATGTTGCGGAGCATCGTTGCTCCTTTCGTGTGGTGGGTGTTCAGTTCAATGTGTGGTTGCGCTCGACGTGCCAAGTGGTCAGTCGGCGGTGGCGTTGCCCAGCCGTTCCCGCATGGCGTCGAAGGCGCCGGGATCGGCGATGGCCCCGGAGGCCTCGACCTCCACGGAGCCGATGCTGCGGCGCAGCACCTCGCCGCGCGCGCCGGGGTCGAGGACCTCGGCGGCCTCGAGCTGGGCGAGGATGTTGCCCAGGGCACTGGCCTCCGGTGTGCCCACGATGACCTGGCGGTGGCAGGCCGCCGCCGTCATGGCCGGCAGGAGGCTGTTGCGGGCCCCGCCTCCCACCAGGTGGATCGGTGCCGCCGGGTCCAGCTGGTCGCCGACGACGTCCTGCAGTCCCTGGGCGTAGGCGGCGTGGGCGCAGGAGAGCGACTCGAGGATGAGCCGGACCGTCTGCGCCGGCCCCTCGGGAGCCACCTTGTAGTGACTGCGGCACCACTGGGCGATCTTGTCCGGCATGTCGCCGGGACTGGCGAAGAGCTCGTCGTCGGGGTCGATGACGACGCCGAGGGAGGCGCAGCCTCCCGCCGCCTCGACCAGCGCACCGGTGTCGGGCTCGTTCCAGGCTCGCTGGCACTCCTGGAGCAGCCAGAAGCCGGTGAGGTTGCGCAGCAGGCGGATACCTCCGTCGGTGCGGACCTCGTTGGTCAGTCCGGCCCGCAGCGCCGCTTCATCCAGGACGGGGCTGGGAACCGCGGCTCCGATGAGGCTCCAGGATCCTGAGGAGATGAACAGGCGCACCTCGTGACCGGCCAGACCGAGGGCATGGACGGCGCAGGCGGTGTCGTGCCCGCCGGGACGCACAATGGTGATCCCCTCCGGGGTCGTCCCGGCCACCGTGGCGTCATCGACGAGCGGGGGCATCCACCCCTCGGGAATCCCGGCGGCCTGGAGCACGCGAGCGGACCACTCGCGCGCCCCGGGTGAGGCGAGTCCGGTGGTCGAGGCGATCGCCCGCCCCGCCTGCGCGGGGGCTCCGAGCAGATGGGCCACGAGGTCGGGCAGGGGCAGGAAGCGATCCACGCGATCGATGAGGTCGGGCTCCTGCCTCAGGTCCGCGTAGAGCTGGTAGACCGTGTTGATCTGCTGGGGCAGGATGCCGGTCTCCCGCCAGGCGGCCTCCACAGGGAGGGCCCGGTCCAGGTCCGCGGCCCAGCGGGCCATGCGCCGGTCCCGGTAGGCACGCGGGTCGCGCAGCAGCTCTCCGTGGGCGTCGAGCAGGCCGTAGTCGACCCCCCAGGTGTCGATGCCGATGGAGTCGGGGGCCCGCCCCAGGCGCTGCGTCGCCATGGCGATGCTCCGACGAACACCATCCATGATGCGCTCGAGGTCCCAGGTGAGGGTGCCGTGGTCGTCCACCGCCTGGTGGTGGAGGCGGAAGACCTCCTCGGTGCTGATGACCCCCTGCCGGTAGGTCCCCAGGACCGCTCGCACAGAGCTGGAGCCGAGGTCGAGGGCAAGGGCGTGGTGCTCGCCGGTGCTCGTCATGGCGGCACTCCGTCAGCGGTAGAGAGGACCGAAGGTGGCGCAGGCCCGGAAGTCAGCGCTCTCGGGCTCGGCGGTACCGAAGGGCACCCAGGCCTTGGGGCGCAGGATCCTCTCGCGCTCGACGTTGTGCATGTAGACGGGGATGCGCAGCATCGAGGCCAGGGTGATGAGGTCGGCACCGAAGTGCCCGTAGCCGGTGGCCGTGTGGTTGGCACCCCAGTTGGCCATCCAGTCGTAGACAGAGGTGAAGGCGCCCTGGCCGGTCAGGCGCGGGACGAAGAAGGTCGTCGGCCAGGTCGGGTCGGTGCGGTTAACGATCTGGTCACGCACGTCGTCGGGCAGCTCCACGGTCCAGCCCTCGGAGATCTGGAGGACCGGCCCCTGGCCGGCCACGAAGTTCAGGCGGGTCGCAGTGACGGGCATGTTGCCGGCGGTGGTGAAGTGCGTGGAGAAGCCGCCTCCGGGGAAGTACTCGCGGGTGGCGGCATGGAAAGTGGAGGCCTTCAAATCCGCCTCGATGTCCGCCTCGGTGATCTCCCACCAGTGCTTGATGATGGGGTTGCCCTCGGCGTCCTTCTCCTGGCCGGTGGCGTTGAGGGTGGTGGCCCCGGAGTTGCGCAGGTCGATGAAGCCGTTCTCGGCGCGCCCCTCGAGCTTGTAACCGGTGACCCGCTCAACGGCCTCGGGGCTCCAGTAGGTGCGCACGTCACTGAAGAGCTGAGGACGGTGGGTCAGGACGGAGTTGAAGAGCATGGCCACGGCGTTGCCGGCGTCGCCCTCCGTGGCGAAGACCTTCTCGGGCCGCTTGCCGTTCCAGTCGAAGGTGGTGTTGAGGAAGGTCTCGAGGATGTCGCCGTTGGGCTTGTAGTCCGTCCACTGACGCTGCCCCTGGAAGCCCGCCGCGATGGCGTCGTGGCCCTCGGCCTCCTCGACGAAGCCCAGCTCGGCCAGGGCGGGGTTGCCCTCCATGAGGTCGCGTCCGATGAGGAGCATCTTGATGCAGTAGTCGAACTGCTCGTCGTACTCCTCCTGGGTGAAGCGGTTGGCCTCCGGGTTGCGGTTCTCCCCGATGGTGAGGTGCTCCCGGGCCCAGGCCAGGGCGGTCTCGTACTCCTGGTGGTCGTAGATGCCGTGCGCGATACGGCGGTCGATCTCGATCATGTCGATGTACTCGGCGCGCATGCCCAGGTAGTCGACGAAGAACTGCTCGGGGACGCGGCAGCCGGCGATCCCCATGGAGACGGTCCCGATCGAGAGGTAGCTGCGCCCCTTCATGAGGCCGACCCCCAGGGCGGCGCGCACGTAGCGCAGGATGTTCTCGACGACGTCGTCGGTCAGGCCCGAGTCGTTGGCGTCCTGCACGTCGTGGCCGTAGATGCCGAAACAGGGAATGCCCAGCATGTTGTAGGCGGCGGCCGCGGCGGCCAGGGTCACGGCCCCGGGGCGCTCAGTGCCGTTGAAGCCCCAGATGGCGTGCGGGATGGAGGGGTCGAGGTCGAGGACCTCGGTGATGTAGTTCCAGGAGGCGGTGACGGTCAGGTCGGCACACACGTTCTCGGTGCGGAACTGCTCCTTGCAACGGTTGGCCTCGGCCACGCCCCCGATCGCGGTCTCGGAGACGACGCAGCGCACTGGGCTGCCGTCGGGGTAGGTCAGGCGCGAGGAGATGAGCTCGGCGACATCCTTGGCCAGCTGAGCGGTCTTGTCCTCGAGGGACTCCCTCACGCCACGACGACGTCCGTCGATGAGGGGACGGATTCCGATGGCGGGGTAGGACGCAGCGGACATGGCAAGTTTCCTTTCACTGGGCGACGATGACCAGGACCCACATCGATGTGAGCGCAAACATAGGATGACTCCGACCGAGCGGTCATGTCAAGCATGAAAACAGAAACGCGAAATCGTAGACATGAGAGCGCCAACATGAGACGATGCCTCGGTACCACTTCTGACGCAACGGGGCGCGCAGCGGTACGCCCCGGGGAAAGAGCCCATCATGCTTCTCAACGACGCTCGACAGCAGATCGCCGACGCCTGCTCCCACCTGTCCGACGACGGCCTGGTCGTCGGCACCGCCGGCAACCTGTCCGTTCGGGAGGGGGACCTGGTCGCCATCACCCCCTCGGGGCTGCCCTACCAGGAGATGCGCCCCGACCTGGTCGCCGTGGTCGAGTACGCCACCGGCAAGCAGGTCGAGGGGCCGCTCAAACCCGCCAGCGAGCTGGACCTGCACCTGACCGCGCTGCGGGCGACCGGACAGATGTCGGTCGTGCACACCCACTCCTATGCGGCCACTACCGTGGCCAGCCTCGAGGGCGTGAGCGCGCTCCCGGCCGTGCACTACTACATCTGCATGTTCGGCGGCAGCGACGTGCGGGTGGCCGACTACGCCATCTACGGCTCCCCCGAGCTGGCCGCCAACGTCTCCAAGGCCCTCGAGGGACGCACCGCGGCCCTCATGAGCAACCACGGATCCGTGGTGACCGGCCCGGACCTGGCCTCCACCTATGTCCTGGCCCAGGAGCTGGAGTGGGTCTGCGAGCTCTATCTGCGCACGCTCGCCGTCGGCACCCCCAAGCTCCTCACCGACGAGCAGATCGAGGCGGTCGCGTGCAAGATCCGGGACACCGGCTACGGTCAGCACGCCCCGGCCGAGGAGGGCTGAGCGCCGCCGCGGCCACAGAGGACGCGGCCTGCCGGCCGGGTAGGGTCTTCCCCATGACGAGGATCGTGGCTGGAACCGTGGGCGGACGCAGGATCGAGGTGCCCCGGTCCGGGACGCGCCCCACCTCCGAGCGCGTCCGCGAGGCTCTTTTCGCCCGCCTGGACCACTACGGGGTGCTCGACGGCGCCCGGGTGCTGGATCTGTGCGCAGGTTCCGGCGCCCTGGGCCTGGAGGCCGCGAGCCGGGGAGCCGACGAGGTCACGCTCGTGGACTCCTCGCGCGGTGCGTCGCAGACCTGCCGACGCAACATCCACTCACTGGGCCTGAGTGGGGTATCGGCGGTGACCGCGAAGGCGGCCGCCTTCCTGGCCGGCCCGGCGGGCGCTCCGGCGGACCTGGTGCTGATCGATCCTCCCTACGAGCTGAGCGAGGAGGAGCTCACCGCGATCCTCACTGCCCTGATCCGCAGCGAGGATCCGTGGCTGGCGCCGCGCGCCGTCGTCGTCGTCGAGCGTTCGACGCGCTCACCGGAACCCACCTGGCCGGCGGGGCTGGAGCGCTTCGCGGACAAGCGGTACGGCGAGACCACGGTCTGGTTCGCCGAGCCGGCCTGAGCCGGAGACGCTCCTCGGCCCTCACCCTGGTGCCTCAGGCTCTTTCGAGGAAGGCCTGGGACTCCTCATCGAGGCGCTCGACGATCGCTGCGGCCAGGGCCCGGTGGTCGCTCAGCTGAGGATCGGCGGCCACGATCCGCTCGGCCTGACGCCTCGCGGTGGCGATGAGGCGGGCATCGCGGGTCACGCGCAGCAGGTCCAGCCCGGAGGTGCGCCCCGACTGCGAGGCCCCCAGGACGTCACCTTCGCTGCGCAGCTCGAGGTCGGCCTCGGCCAGCGCGAATCCGTCCGTGGTGGAGGCGAAGGCCTTGAGCCGGTGGAAGGCGGTGGAGCCGACCTCCGCACCGGTGACCGCCACGCACAGGGACGGTCTGCTGCCGCGCCCGACCCGCCCGCGCAGCTGGTGGAGCTGGGACAGTCCGAAGCGCTCGGCGTCCAGGATGACCATCATGGAGGCCTCAGGCACGTCCACCCCCACCTCGATGACAGTGGTGGACACCAGGACCGGGGTGTTGCCCGAGGCGAAGTCGGCCATGGCGGCTGCCTTGTCCTCGCCACTCATGCGTCCAGTGAGAACCCCGACGCCGATGCCCCCCAGAGCGGGCTCGCCGGCCAGCCGCTGCCTCCAGTCCTCGACGGCGGCCAGCGGGCGGTCGGGATGCGAGCCGTCCCCTTCCTCCGCGAGCGCCTCCTGCTTCGGCCCGTCATCGGTCTCGACAGCCGCCGCGCCGTCCATCAGCGCCTGCCGGGGCTCGTCGTCGACCTCGATCCGTGGGCACACGACGTAGACCCTCCCTCCGGAGGCGACCTCCTTGGCGGCGCGCCGCCAGATGCCCTCCACCCAGGAGGTGCGCGACCACGGGACGAGGTGGGTGGGTACGGCGCTGCGCCCAGCGGGCAGCTCGTCCAGGACGGAGGTGGCCAGGTCCCCGAAGACCGTCATGGCGATGGTCCGCGGGATCGGGGTGGCCGTCATGACCAGGAGGTGGGGCGTGTGGGTCTGCCCAGTGGCCGGGTCGGTCAGACCGCCGCGCTCGCGCAGGGCGTCGCGCTGGGCAACACCGAAGCGGTGCTGCTCGTCGACGACGACCAGGCCGAGGAAGGGGATCTGCACCGTGTCGGACAGCAGGGCGTGGGTACCCACGACGATCGCCGGCTCGCCGGCGGCCAGCTCAGTGAGGATCCGACGGCGCTGAGCGGCGGGGGTGGAGCCGGTCAGCAGGTGGACGCGGGTGGCGCGTTCGGCGCCGCCGAGCATCCCGAGGCGGGCCATGGGCCCCAGGACGGCCTCCAGTGAGGAGTGGTGCTGGGCGGCGAGGACCTCGGTGGGGGCCAGGAGGGCGGCCTGCCCGCCGCCTCCGACCACCTGGAGCATGGCACGCAGGGCCACGAGAGTCTTGCCGCTTCCCACGTCGCCCTGAAGAAGGCGCTGCATGGGAACGGTGCGGGCCAGGTCGGTGGAGATCTCCTGACCGACCCGCTTCTGCCCGGCGGTCAGGTCGTAGGGCAGGCGGGCGTCGAGGTCCGCTCTCAGGGAGCCCTCCGCCTCCGGTACGGGCCAGGCGACCGCGGTGCGGGTCGCCTCATGATGGGCTCGGCGCTGGGCCAGGGCGACCTGCAGGATGAGGGCCTCCTCGTGGCGCAGCCGTTTCCGGGCGGCTTTCCACTGCCCGGAGTCCTCGGGCCGGTGCACCCAGCGGTAGGCGGTGTAGGCGTCGACCAGCTCCGCCTCGCGCCGCAGTTCCTCGGGGAGGGGGTCGGCGACGTCGCCCGGTTCCAGCTGGTCCAGGACGCTGCGCACTGCCTTGGCCACCAGCCAGGACGGGAGGGCCTCCGTGCCGGGGTAGATGGGCATGGGTCGGGCCAGCAGGGCCTCGCGCTCGTCCTCATCGAGCTCGTCGAGGACGTACAGGCGCGGGTTGGACAGCTGCTTGCGTCCGCGGTGGAGTCCCACCTTGCCGCTGAGCAGGACGGTGGTTCCGGGGGCCAGCTGGGCGGCTCGGGCGCGCATCTGGCCGGCCGCACCGAACTGGACGAGGTCCATGGTGGAGGCGCCGTCGGTGACGGTGGCCTCCATGAGGGCCGGGACCCGTCCGGAGCGGGTGCGCCGGGAGGAGGCGCGCACGACCTGGGCCTGGATGGTGGCTTGCTCACCCTCGACGAGGGTGCGCATGTCGGTCAGCTCCCCCCAGGTGTCGTAGCGCCGGGGCAGCAGGCGCAGCAGGTCCGCGCCGGTCTCCACCCCCTGCTTGGCGAGCTGTGCGGCCGTGCGCTTGCCCACGAGCCGGGTCACAGGCCGCTCGAGCAGGCCGACGCTACCGGGACGGGGCGTGCGGGTTGAGCGATCAGACGAGCCGGACACGGCCCCACCCTATGACGAAGGAGCCTGGGAGCCCTTCAAGACCCGAGGCGCTTGCATATGCGGGCGACCTCGGGGCATGGCAGCGCGCAGAGAGGGCTACTCGATGGCGATGAGGACGTCGGGGTGCTCCTGGCCGCCGGCATGAACAGCGACCTCCACGTCCTCGCCGACCACGTGACCCCGGGCCCCCACCGCCGCGCTGGCGGCCAGGGCACCGACGTCCCGGCCGGCATTGCGACCGGTGATGACGGTGAGCAGCTCATCGGAGGGCCGCAGCGCCGAGGCCACGGCGCGAGCCACGGCCTCACCGTCGGCCTGGGCTCCGTTGAGGGCGATGGTGCGCAACCCCGCGGCGGCGCTCCAGGCGCGGCGGGCCAGCTCGGCCAGCTCTGCCTCCTCGCCCCTGCCGGCCAGGGCCACCGCGGCGGCCAGGACCCGGGCCTCGTCGTCGGTGTCGCACACGAGGAGCTGAATGCCCTCGGCCTCATAGCGCTCCGAGGCCACCCCGGCGCGGGCGGTCTCTCGAGCGGCGCCCATCTTTCGGGTGGTACCCACCGGAGGGCGGACGGTGGAGACGGCGGAGCGGGCCGCCAGGAAGCGGGCGGCATCGTGGGCCGCCTCGGTGCAGGCGGCGTCACAGGGCAGCACGATGACCTGGGAGGACCCCAGGTCCGCTGCGGCGCGGGCGATCCCCTCCCGGTCCGGGTTGAGGACGACGGCGGCGTCGGAGCGGGCGAGCTGCTCGATGAGCCCGGGAGCCCGGGTACAGGCGATGACGCCGACGCCGGACTGCCGTGAGCGCACGGCCAGATGCGGGGCCTGCGCCGGTGCGGTACGGGGGGCGGCCGCCTGGGAGGGGTGCATGCGCACCGACTGCGCCTTGCGCTCGGCCCGGCGCGCAGCCAGACGCTCGAAGGAGACCACGTGCCCCGTGGGGTCGGAGTCGAACGCCTCCCACGGAGAGGGCGGCTCGTCCGTGGGGCTCACCAGGGCTGTGGGGTGGAGGTGGTGGATGCAGATCTGCCGGGCACGGCCCGCGTGCGGCAGTGCGGCACGCGGGGTGTCGGTGTGGACGTGGACCTGGTAGAGGCCCACCCCCAGGGCGTCCGGGGTGCCGACGACGCCCACGGAGTCGCCGATGCGCTCCAGATCCCGGCGCAGCTGACCGGCCTGGACCGCGGTCGCCTCCAGCAGGTACATCACCTCGAACTCGCCGGTGGACATGCCCAGGGGCTCGGGACCGACGCTGTGCGGAACCCCGCCGGCGGCCAGGTCGGTGAGCATCTGACGGGCGACGGCGGTGTAGGGGGCGTGCTCGTCAGCGTCCTCGTGGCCCTGGCGCAGCTCTGGGTCCTCAGTCGTCCCGCGGCCGGCGTCCTGCATCGCGTCGATGGTGTCCGACAGGCAGGTCAGCAGCAGCATGAAGGCCGCTCCCCCGGCATCCACCGGGCCGTGCCCGAGGCCCGCGGTCTCCACAACGGACTCCTGGGCGCCGAAGGCGGCAGCGGAGGCGATGAGGCTCAGGGTGGCGGGCGAGCTCGCCGTCGCCTCCTCCAGGGCGGAGCGGGCCGCCGTGGCCGCGTCCCGGGCGACTGACAGCAGGGTCCCCGAGACCGGGCGTGAGACCGCGGCCCAGGTGGTGTCCGCCATGGCCTCGTAGACGTGGACAAGCTCGACGGGACGCAGGCCGGTGGGGTCGGGGGCCTCGGCGCAGACGTCCGCGAAGGCGGCCAGGGCCTGGGAGATCAGAAGACCCGAGTTCCCTCGGGCTCCCCGGACGGCGCCGTCGGCTGCAGCGCGGGCCACCTGGGCGGCATCAGCGGCCCGGCCCAGTCGGTGGAGGGCGTCGGAGGCCGAGCGCAGGGTGAGTAGGACGTTGGTTCCAGTATCCGCGTCCGGCACGGGGAAGACATTGAGCACATCAACCAGATCCCGGGTCTGATCGGCAACGATCTCCGCCAGCGCGATCCAGCGCCGCACTGCGGCCCCCTGCAGCACACGGGTCCCTGAGACAGGGGTAACGGGGCGGTGTCCTTGAGACTGCGACATCTTCGCCTCCCCTGGGTCCTGGCTACGACCAGCACACCATGTGTGTCACGCTACGAACACCTTCTGTTCCATTGCATGATCTGCATATGTGCAGGCGTTCAGCGAGCCTGGTTCATGGCTGGGCCGAGCCTTCGGTTTGATATGTGGTTTTAGAGTACCGTCCCAGGCACATTCCTCCCACCGGAGCGAGGCGCCCGCGCACGGACCGCGCCCTGGGAGACGCGAAACCGAAGGGACACTCGGACCACCGGAGCGCTGGTCAGGCCGCTACCACCACACCCGCCCAGGACACACGACCTACAGGTAGTGAGATGCAGCACATCTTGAACTCATGTCACCCTACTCCCCGGACACCACGCAGAGCAGCATGTGCCCGAACGCACGCCAAGGCGGCTTGGGGCGCCGCACACGGGTCCGCTATTGTGTTCGGGTTGCCCGGCGCCCGCGCCTGGGCGGTAAGACCTGGCGCCAGGCATCAGCCTGAGCGTTGAAGCATTGAAGATCAGGAGTGAGACCGTGGCTGCTGTGTGCGACGTTTGCGGCAAGGGCCCCATCTTCGGCAAGAGCGTCTCGCACTCCCACGTGCGGACCAACCGCCGGTGGAACCCCAACATCCAGCGTGTGCGTGCTCTCGTGGGCGGCGCCCCCAAGCGCCTCAACGTGTGCACGTCCTGCCTCAAGGCCGGGAAGGTGACGCGCAACATCTGAGCGCATCATCTCGAGTCCTTCGAGCACGAGGCCGCCGCTGCGCAAGCAGTCGGCGGCCTTTGTCGTACCCCGTGTCCCTCAACGGGTGACGGCCCGTCATGTGTGGGAGAAGTGGTCCCATCCGGTGTGCTCCTGCGCGGGCTCTCCTGCCAGCAGGACACCCGGTCGGTGCCCCAGCACCCGGGCCGGTGAGGACTGCGGGCTCAGGACCCGGCCGATCACCCGGGCGCCGGCGGGCAGCCGATCAAGTGCGTGTGCCGGGACGGTGGCAAGCAGTCCGTGGTCCTCTCCCCCGGTGAGCAGCCAGCTGCGGGCCAGGGCGTGAGCGGCCGATCCGTCACAGCCGCCCACGAGCGCAGCCACCGGCTCGAGGAAGGACGCGTCCGGCAGGTCGCCAGGATCGTCGAGGTCGATGACGACGCCGCTGGCACGGGCGATCCGACCGGCATCCCGCAGCAGCCCGTCGGAGACGTCCAGCATGGAGGTGGCGCCGGCCCGTGCCAGGTCGCGGCCCGCAGCCAGGGGCGGGGCGGGGGCGCGGAAGGCCTCGATGCAGGCCCACGCCTGTGGATGCTCCTGACCTGAATGAACCACGGCTCCCGAACCTGATGCGCAGTCAGAGCCCGCACTGAGCAGGGCGAGTCCCGCTGCGCTGCGCCCCAGGGTTCCGACGTGCACCACGGCGTCGCCGGGCCGGGCTCCGCTTCGCAGAACCGGGGCTCTGCCCTCGAGGTCGCCCAGGACCGTGACGGACACGATCAGCGAGTCACCGCCACTGAGGTCACCGCCCACGACGCCCGCCCCGCAGGGCTCACAGCCCTGGGCCAGTCCTCGGGCGAAGTCCCGTACCCAGCCGACCGGGGTGGACGCGGGCATGACCAGGCCGACGACGAGCGCGACGGGCCTGGCCCCCATGGCGGCGGCGTCGGCCAGGTTCTGGGCCGCGGCCCTGGCCCCGACGTCGCGGCCCGTGGACCAGTCGGTACGGAAGTGGCGCCCTTCGACCAGGACGTCGGTGCTCACGGCCGTGCGCGAGTCGGGGAAGGACAGGACCGCGCAGTCGTCCCCCGTGCCGACGGGGGTCTGCGGGCCGCGGGGCAGGAGGGGGGTGATGACGGCGAGGAGCTCCTCCTCGCTGAGGTCACCGACCCGTGCGCCCTGCCCCGCTGCCTCTGCGCCGGCCGGGGCCGGCTCAGCGGTTGACATCGGTGGAGCGGGCCACGGCCAGCTCGATGAGCTCGGAGACCAGCTCGGTATAGCCCAGGCCGGAGACCTGCCACATGTAGGGGTACATGGAGAAGGGGGTGAATCCGGGCATCGTGTTGATCTCGTTGACGACTGCCTCACCGGCATCGGTGAGGAAGAAGTCGACCCGGGCCAGTCCCTCGCAGCCGAGCGCCTCGAAGGCCCGGGCGGCGGTGTCCATGAGGAGATCGCGCGCCTCGGGGCCGATGCGCGCCGGGCACACCATGGCCACGGCGTCGTGCGCAAGGTACTTGGTCTCGTAGTCGTAGAACTCGCCTGCGCCCTGGGAGGCGTCCATGGCGATCTCGCCGGGCTCGGCCACCCGGGGGGCGTCGTCGCCGCGGCCCTGAAGGACGGCGACCTCGACCTCGCGTCCCACGATGCCGCTCTCCACGAGGACCTTGGGGTCGACCGCGCGGGCCGCCTCGATGGCCCCGGCCAGGTCCTCGGGGCGGTCGACCTTGCTGATGCCCAGGGAGGAGCCGGCGCGGGCGGGCTTGACGAACAGGGGGTAGGTCAGGGACCGGCAGGCCTCCAGGATCGCCTCGGGGTCGCGCTTCCAGGCATGGGGGCCGACGACGACGTGCGGCGCCGTGGCGATGCCCGCGGCCCCCAGGAGCACCTTGGTGACCTGCTTGTCCATGCCCGCGGCACTGGCCAGCACCCCGCAGCCGACGTAGGGAATGCCCATCATCTCCAGCATGCCCTGGATGGTCCCGTCCTCGCCGTAGGGCCCGTGCAGCAGCGGCAGGACGACGTCGACCCGCCCCAGGATCTCAGGCCCCGTGGGGCCGAGCACCGTGAGCTCGCCGCCTCCCAGGGGTGCGGTGAGCCTCCCGCGTCCCAGGCCCTCGGCGGTGATGGTCACCGGGGGGCGGTTATCGCTGAGCTCGAGGGCTGCCGGATCATCCTCGACGAGCAGCCACTGGCCCTCGGGGGTGATGCCCACCGGAAGGACCTCGTAGCGGTCGCGGTCGATGGCTGACAGGACACCGGCGGCGGTGGCGCAGGAGATCGTGTGCTCACCGCTGCGTCCGCCGAAGACGACGGCAACACGCAGGGTGGACTTGTCAGAACTGGGCACGGAGGGGCCGGTTTCCTGGAGGGCTGTCATAGGTCCCACGCTACCGCGCTGCGCCCGACATGCTGATAATGCACAACGAACCCGGGATAAAGCAGGCCTCCACACCCCTGGGAGGCTAGGCCTGCGACGGTGCCGCGTGCACGCCCTCGGACTTGCGGGGACGAGCCAACAGCGCGTCAGTGACCTGCGCAACGCTGGCGGCGCCCTCGACGACGGTGACGACCCCGGCGGTGATGGGCATGTCCACGCCGTGGGCCCGGGCCAGGTCCAGGACGGCACGGGCCGACTTGGCGCCCTCGGCCACGCCCCGGGAGGCCGCAGCGGCCTCGGCCACGCTCATCCCCTCGCCGAGGTGGCGGCCGAAGGTCTGGTTGCGGCTCAAGGGCGAGGAGCAGGTGGCCACCAGGTCCCCCATGCCGGCCAGCCCGGAGAAGGTCTCCGGGCGAGCCCCGAGCTTGAGGCCCAGCCGGGTGATCTCCACCAGGCCCCGGGTAATGATCGTGGCCTTGGAGTTGTCCCCCAGGCCCCGGCCCGCGGCCGCGCCGACGGCCAGGGCGATGACGTTCTTGACCGCCCCGCACAGCTCGACGCCCAGGACGTCGGTGTTGGTGTAGGGACGGAAGGTGCCGGTGGCGCACAGTGAGGCGATCCGGGCGGCGACCTGCTCGTCGTCGGCGGCCACGACGGTGGCGGTGGGCTGGCCCGCAGCGATCTCGTCGGCGAGGTTGGGGCCGGAGACGACCACGACGCGGGAGGAGTCGATACCCAGGGCCTCGGCCAGGACCTCGCTCATGCGCAGCCCGGTACCCAGCTCGATGCCCTTCATGAGGGAGACGGCCACGGCGTCGTCGGCCAGAGCGCCCCTGAGGGGCTCCAGGACCCTCCGGGCCTCCTGGGAGGGCACGGCCACGACGACGATGCTCGCCCCCGTGACGGCCTGGGCCAGATCGGTGGTTGCCTTCAGGCCCTGCGGCAGGCGGTGACCGGGGACGTAGCGCTCGTTGGTGCCGGCGTTGATCTCCTCGGCCACCTCCCGGCGCCGGGCCCAGATCGTCGTGGGAGTGCCGGCCTGGGCCAGGAGGCTGGCGAAGGTGGTGCCCCAGGCTCCTGAGCCGATGACGGCCGCGGCCGGGCGCAGCGGCGCACTCGTTGCGGGATCGACGCCGCTCACTGGTCCTCCTCCTGAGTATCCGCCTCGGGCAGCGGGTCGGGGCGGCGCACACCGATCTTCCCCTTGCCGGGGTCGCCGTCGTAGTGCATGTCGAAGGGGCGGGGGGCCTTCTCCCCGCGAAGCTCCTCAACCAGGGCAGTGATGGCCCGCATGATCTCGGCGGTGCAGGCGCGCACGGCCTCGCGGTCCTGGGTGTCCTGCCCGAAGCGGGACAGGTCCATGAGCTCACCGATGGTGACGCGCACGTCCTTGCGGGGGAAGGGGTGGAAGGAACGCCCGTAGGTGTCCAGGATCTCGTGGGCCCCCCACTGCCCCATGGGCAGGACGGGGGCGCCACTGGTCATGGCCAGCCGGGCCGCCCCGGTCTTGGCCACCATCGGCCACTTGAGGGGGTCTCGGGAGAGCGTGCCCTCGGGGAAGATCATGATGGCGCCGCCGTCGGCCAGGACCTCACTGGCGGCCTTGAGGGCCGTGGCCGCGTTCTGGGTGCCCCGCTGGACCGGGATCTGGCCGCCGGCCCGCAGGATGGAGCCGAGCACCGGTACCTTGAACAGGGTGGACTTGGCCAGCGAGTAGACGGGGACATCAGCATCGACCAGGGCTCGCATGGCCGTGAGCGAGTCGAGGTCGGTCAGGTGGTTCGCCACGGCGATGAAGCCGCCCTCGCGGGGGATGTTCTCCAGGCCGCTCACCGACTGCCGGGAGACCATCTTGAGGAACGGGATGATCGCCCCGCGCGCGGCGAAGCGGTAGAACGGGGTCATGGGACGTGTTGCAGGCACGGGTGAACTCTATCGGCTTCAGCGCGGTGAACGCGGCCGTCCGAGCCGAGCCCGCGGCCCGCACGGCTCTGGCCTCGCGAATCCTCGGGCAGGGACCGGCCCGCCTCAGGCCAGGCGGGTGACGGCGGCGTTGAGGGACTCCAGCTTGGACATGAAGTGCTCGTAGCCGCGGTCGATGAGGTTGACGCCCTCGACCCGGCTGGTGCCCTCGGCGGTCAGGGCCGCGATGAGGTGGGAGAAGCCGCCGCGCAGGTCGGGCACGACGATGTCGGCACCGGTCAGCGGCGTGGGCCCGGAGATGACCGCGGAGTGGTAGAAGTTGCGCTGGCCGAAGCGGCACTCGGTGCCGCCCAGGCACTCGCGGTAGACCTGGATGGTGGCCCCCATCTTGCACAGGGCACCGGTGAAGCCGAAGCGGTTCTCGTAGACGGTCTCGTGGACGATGGACAGGCCCTGGGCCTGGGTGAGCGCAACGACGAGGGGCTGCTGCCAGTCGGTCATGAAGCCGGGGTGGACGTTGGTCTCCACCACGATCGACTTCAGGTCACCGCCGGGGTGGTAGAAGCGGATGCCCTCATCGGTGACGTCGAAGGCGCCCCCCACCTTGCGGAAGGTGTTGAGGAAGGTGGTCATGTGGCTCTGGTGGGCTCCACGCACGAACACGTCCCCGCGAGTGGCCAGGGCGGCCGAGGCCCAGGAGGCGGCCTCGATGCGGTCCGGCAGGGCCGAGTGGGTGTAGCCGCACAGCTCGTCGACGCCCTCGACGTGGATGGTGCGGTCGGTGTCCACCGAGATGATGGCGCCCATCTTCTGCAGGACGTCGACCAGGTCCATGATCTCGGGCTCGACGGCGGCATTGCGCAGCTCGGTCAGTCCGTGCGCGCGCACAGCGGTGAGCAGGGTCTGCTCGGTGGCTCCGACCGAGGGGTAGGGAAGCTCGATGACGGTGCCCTTGAGACCGTGTGGCGCGGTGAGCCGGATGCCCTGGGCCTGCTTGTCGACCGCGGCGCCGAACTGGCGCAGGATCTCCAGGTGGAAGTCGATGGGGCGGTCACCGATGCGGCACCCGCCCAGGTCGGGGATGAAGGCCTCCCCCAGGCGGTGCAGGAGCGGACCGCAGAAGAGGATCGGGATGCGCGAGGAGCCGGCGTGCGCGTCAATGTCGGCCATGTGGGCCGACTCGACCTTGGACGGGTCCAGCTGGAGGATGCCTTCGCGCTGGTCGTAGTCGATGCTCACTCCGTGCAGGCTCAGCAGCCCCGAGACCACGTCGACGTCACGAATGAGCGGGACGTTGCGCAGCACTGAGGGAGTCGACCCCAGCAGCGCCGCCACCATCGCCTTGGGAACCAGGTTCTTGGCTCCGCGGACGGTGATCTCACCAGTCAGCGGGCGACCACCCTCGACCTGGAGCAGACCGTCGACCATGCACACCTCCATGCGTCATCTGGGCGTGCCGCGCGCGTGAGCCGCTCACCCATCCCCGCGCAGGCGCGCGAGGCCGTCCCAGCATAAGCGCACCGAAGGGGCTCCCAGGACCTTTTTCAGGGCCGTATCAGGTGGCCTTCGACTCACAGAAAGTGCCGATTAATCCCAACCAACGCCGTGCCAATACCGATGAAACTCGGAGGGGGAGCTCTTCCGCGCGCCGACTTCGAGCCTTCCGGTCCTGCTCAGGGCCGGGGCATATCCGCGGCCCGCGCCGAGACGACCTCCTGGGCCGGCAGGTGCTTGGCCGGCAGGGTGCGCGGCTTGAAGGCCGGGCGGGCCTCCTCGTAGGCGCGGATGGCGTCTTCCTGGGTGAGGGTCAGGGAGATGTCGTCGAGTCCCTCCATGAGAATCCAGCGGACGTAGTCGTCGATGGAGAAGGCACACCGGAAGGAACCGGCCTCGACCGTGCGGTTCTCCAGGTCCACCGTCACCTCGGTGCCCGGCTCAGTCTCGAGGATCTTCCACAGCTGCTCGCAGTCCTCCTGGGAGACCACGCCGGCCACCAGCCCCTGCTTGCCGGCGTTGCCGCGGAAGATGTCGGCGAAGCGGGGGGCCAGGACGACCTTGAAGCCGTAGTCCTTGAGCGCCCACACGGCATGCTCCCGCGAGGAGCCCGTGCCGAAGTCGGGACCGGCGACGAGCACCGATGCCCGCTTGTAGGCCTCCTGGTTGAGGATGAAGTCGGGCTCACCGGCCCGCCAGGAGGCGAACAGGGCGTCGTCGAAGCCCGTGCGGGTGATGCGCTTGAGATACACCGCCGGGATGATCTGGTCGGTGTCGACGGCGCTGCGCCGCAACGGGGCGCCGATGCCGGTGTGTCGGATGAACTTGTCCACGGTCGTTGAGCTCCTTGCCTCTACTCGGCCCCTACCGGGCCTGTCCTCGCCTGTATGCCTTCATCTCCTGCGCGCCGGCCCCTACTGGACGGTTGCCTCAGGCGCGGCGGAGACCGGCGCAATCGCCGGGACCGTCGGGATATCGCCCGAGTCCTGCGTGGCCTCGGGACGCGGCGGCAGGTCTCCCGGGGCCGACAGCGCCCCGCGCACGGCGGTGGCCGCGGCGACGACGGGCGAGACGAGGTGGGTTCGTCCACCCTTTCCTTGACGCCCCTCGAAGTTGCGGTTGGAGGTGGAGGCCGCCCGCTCCCCGGAGGAGAGCTTGTCGGGGTTCATGGCCAGGCACATGGAGCAACCGGCGTTGCGCCACTCGGCACCGAAGCTCGTGAAGACCCGGTCCAGGCCCTCGGCCTCGGCCTGCAGACGCACTCGGGCCGAGGCCGGCACCACGAGCATGCGCAGCCCCTCGGCCTTCTTGCGCCCGCGCACCACCTCGGCGGCGGCCCGCAGGTCCTCGATACGGCCGTTGGTGCACGAGCCGATGAAGACGGTGTCGACCTTGATGTCGCGCAGAGGCGTTCCCGGAACGAGGTCCATGTACTCCAGGGCCCGTTCGGCGGCCAGCCGCTCGGTGGCGTCGGCGATGTCCTCGGGGTCGGGGACCCGCGCGGACAGCGGCAGGCCCTGTCCGGGATTGGTTCCCCAGGTGACGAAGGGCTCGATGTCCTCGGCCTGCAGCACCACCTCGGTGTCGAAGACGGCGTCGGGATCGGTGCGCAGGCTGGACCAGTACTCCACGGCGGCGTCCCAGTCCTCGCCGACGGGGGCGTGAGGACGGCCCTTGAGGTAGTCGAAGGTGGTCTGATCCGGGGCGATCATGCCAGCCCGGGCCCCACCCTCGATGCTCATGTTGCAGATCGTCATCCGGGCCTCCATCGAGAGCTGCTCGATGGCCCGCCCGCGGTACTCAATGACGTGCCCCTGGGCGCCGTTGGTACCGATCTTGGCGATGATGGCCAGGATGATGTCCTTGGCCCCGCTGCCCGAGGGCAGGTCCCCGTCAATGGTGACGCTCATCGTCTTGAAGGGGGCGATGGGCAGGGTCTGGGTGGCCAGGACGTGCTCGACCTGGGAGGTACCGATACCGAAGGCGAGGGCCCCGAAGGCGCCGTGAGTGGAGGTGTGGGAGTCGCCGCAGACCACGGTCATGCCGGGCTGGGTCAGGCCCAGCTGCGGACCGACGGCGTGGACGATCCCCTGGTCGGCGTCCCCCAGGGAGTGCAGCCGTACCCCGAACTCGGCGCAGTTGGCACGCAGGGTCTCGATCTGAGCGCGGCTGGTGACGTCGGCGATCGGCAGGTCGATGTCCACAGTGGGGGTGTTGTGGTCCTCGGTGGCGATCGTCAGGTCGGGACGACGCACCGGGCGTCCGGCCAGTCGCAGCCCCTCGAAGGCCTGGGGACTGGTGACCTCGTGGACCAGGTGAAGGTCGATGTACAGCAGGTCGGGGGCGCCATCGCTACCCTTGGACACCACATGATCGCGCCAGACCTTCTCGGCGAGAGTCATTCCCATCGACTTCATCCTCTCAGCAACAGTGTTCCCGATCCGCCCGCACTCAGCAGCGCCCGACGACGCCACTGACTCGCGCAGACCGCACGAGGCGGCCGCGCCGCATCCGAGGCCATGGCCTTGGCCTGCAGGATGCTGACACTGCGCCGCCTCCCTGGCGGACCCTAACTTGAAATCTCATACCTTGAAATGCCAGTATCAGATTATGGACAGCCCCTCAGAGAACTCCCCGGAGAACGACAGCAGCGGCGTCGGCGTCATCGACAAGGCGGCCCTGGTGATGAGCGCACTGGAGTCGGGGCCGGCGACCTTGGCCCAGCTGGTGTCCACCACGCACCTGGCCCGCCCCACGGCTCACCGCATCGCGGTCGCCCTGGAGTTCCACCGCCTGGTCACCCGCGACTCCCAGGGACGCTTCATTCTGGGCCCCAGGCTCACCGAGCTGGCCAGCGCCGCAGGAGAGGACCATCTCCTGTCCGCCGCCGGGCCGGTGCTGGCGGCTCTGCGCGACAAGACCCACGAGTCGGCGCAGCTCTACCGCCGCCAGGGGGACGTGCGCATCTGCGTGGCCAATGCCGAGCGCCCGATCGGGCTGCGTGACTCCATTCCCGTGGGCGCCACCATGTCCATGCAGGGCGGCTCGGCCGCCCAGGTGCTTCTCGCCTGGGAGGAGCCTGACCGCCTGCACCGGGGCCTGGTGGGGGCCCGCTTCACCGCCACCATGCTCTCAGCGGTCCGACGTCGGGGGTGGGCTCAGTCAGTTGGGGAGCGCGAGCCCGGGGTCGCCTCCGTCTCGGCGCCGGTACGCGGTCCCGGAGGCAAGGTCGTGGCCGCGATCTCGATCTCAGGACCCATCGAGCGGATGGGGCGTCAGCCCGGCCGGGTTCACGGACACGTGGTCATGGCCGCGGCGCGTCGGCTCTCCGAGGTGCTCACCGACACCAGTACCGTCTGACGGAGGTCGCACCTCATTCCCACCCTCGCGGTGACTGCGGCACCCCACCGCCCCTCAGGCACCGACCAGGGCGATGGCGCGCTGGTAGGTATCGACGTGCATCTGCACCACAGTGCCCCACTCGGGCAAGGGGACGTTCTCATAGTTGTGGGTCTTGATGCGCTCGAGCAGCTCGTCGTCCCCCAGGAGGCTGGCGAGCTCACGGACCAGACCGGCGTCATCGTCGGCAAGAAGGCCATCGACGCCGTCGGTGATGAAGTCGCGCACCCCGCTGGAGCGCAGAGCGACGACGGCCAGCCCCGCACTGCGGGCCTCCAGGGTGGAGATACCGAAGGACTCGGCGGGCGAGGTCTGCAGGTAGATGTCTGCGCGTGTGAAGGCCTGGGCGAGCTCAGTGCGCTCGACACGACCCACGAGCTCGATGCGGTCGGCCAGGCCGGACTCGGCAACCTCCCGGGTGAGTCGCTCACGCAGCGGGCCATCCCCGTAGATCTTGAGGATCGCATCGGTGCCGGGGGTGCTCCTGACCGCCTGAGCGAAGGCGCGCACGACCTGCAGGGGGCGCTTGCGCTCAACCCATCGCAGAGAGGCCACGACCGTCACCGGCCGGTGAGGCCGTCGCTCCTGGGGACCAGGGCGCTCCAGGCGCCAGTCCTCGACGGTGATGCCATTGGGCAGAACGGTGACGGGGTCGCCAGCGCCGGCGCGGCGGACCTGGGCGGCGAGCATGGAGGACACGGCCGTCAGGTCGGCGCCGCCGCGCTGCCACAGCCGCACGGGGCTGACGGGCCCCAGCGCTCCGGCCACGCGCGCCCAGGATCCCAGGACGCAGTGGAAGGTGACGGCCAGCGGGAGCCGCGCTCGCCGGGCGGCGGCGATGCCGGACCAGGCGAAGGGTGAGACGACGCCGACGTGGGCGTGAACGACGTCGGGGCGCAGGCGGGACAGGAGGTCGTCGAGCTCGCGGCCGGCTCGAGGATGAACGGGCAGCTCACTGGGCAGATGCGCGGTGGTGCGGTAGACGGGGAAACCATCGACCCTTTCGACGCTGCGGCCACGACCGTCACCGACCGGCGTGGCGGTGACGACGGCAGGCTCATGGCCGGCCAACTTCAGGTTGCGGGCGAGATCCCGCACCTGAGTCTCGATGCCGCCCAGCCTGGGCGCATAGCAGTCGGAGACGATGAGGACGCGCATGGCTTCAAGTCTGCCACGTCCTTCTTCGGCGCAAGCCGCTGACAGGTACCTCACGCCTCGCAGACTCTCGTCGGCAGACGAGGTCAGCAGGTCGCCTCAGTACTGCGCAGTTCGGCGATGGCCTTCTCGAAGTCCTCCAGGGAGTCGAAGGAGGAGTAGACCGAGGCGAAGCGCAGGTAGGCGATCTGATCCAGCTCACGCAGGGGGCCCAGGATCGCCAGCCCGACGTCGTGGGAGTCGACGAGCGCCTGGCCTCCGACGCGAATGGCCTCCTCAACCTGGTGCGCCAGGAGCGCGAGCTGATCGTCAGAGACGGGGCGCCCCTGGCAGGCGCGCCTGACCCCGACCACGACCTTGTCCCGACTGAAGGGCTCGACGACGCCGGAGCGCTTGCGGACCGACAGGCTGGCGGTCTCCAGCGTGGTGAATCGGCGCCCGCACTGCTGACACTCCCGACGACGACGGATGGAGGTGCCGTCCTCAGCGGTCCGGGAGTCGACAACGCGCGAGCCGTCATGACGGCAGAAGGGGCAGTGCACGCCTACAACCTCCGAACTCACTGGACTACGTGTCAGTCCATCGGAGGGTAAACGCCCGGCGGGCCGCCCCGCAAGCCCGCCTCGAGGAGCGACCCCCGCACCGATTCTCACGCCGTAGGAATCTCCAGCGTCTGCCCGGCACGGATGGTCGTTCCCTTCAGGTCGTTGAGCTCGGCGATCCGGGCCACCATCCCCGGGACGTCCGCGGTCCCGCTCGCCTCGGCGATGTCCCACAGGGACTGACCGGGACGAACCACCGTGGTGGTGGTATCCGCCTGCACCTGCGCAACCGCCGTAGCGGAGCCCGCCCAGGCCATGCCCGCCAGGGCCCCGATGGCCAGTCCGCTGCATGCGAGCACGAGGGCCGCGGCGATGACCGCGAGACCGCCACGAAGAAGCCGCAGTCCAGCTGGGGAGCGCACCTCCGTCTCCACCGCCTCCCGCGGGCGGGACGGGATGGACTCACCCTTGCCGGGACGCTGAGCGGCGCCGCCTCTCCGGCCCTCCTCCTGCGGGGCGCTACGTCGCAGCCCAGCGGCACGCACCGCCGGGTGCTGCGGGGCCAGCCTCTCCAGCTCCGAGCGACGACCCCGCAGTGCAGCAGGCGCCGCGGGGCGACGCATTGGCAGCGCTGCCGGCAGCGCCGGGACACGAGCGGATGCGACCCCGGGGCGCTGCGCGCCCTCGACACCACGCCGCAAAGGAGCCTCGGGGACGAAGTCGTCAGTGACCAGCCTCAGCCGAGGCCGACGGGAGGACTGCCCGCCAGCCCGGCCACTGGCCGGCCCAGCGACGGGCTCATCGGTCCGAGCCCGAGAAGCCTGACGGGACGGGAGCGGGATGGCGATGGCACTCACGGCAACCTCCTGAACACATGTTCGACGAACGCTTGTTCGATACATTAGCGCCTGAGAGGCAACACGTCCAGCACATCTTCGAACATGTGTTTGAATCGTGGTCGCGTCGCCGGTAGGCTGGTCATGTCCAAGACGATCACGGACCACCGACATCTATTCCGCGCCCTTGACGCCCCCGGGCCCGAGGGCCGTCCGGCAGGGAGGGCCAGGACCATGAGCACCACAGCACGCCAGGGCGACTCATCGACCCCGATGCCGCACGGCGGAGCCGGCGGTGCTGAGCAGATCAGCGCAGCAGCGGTCATGGAGGTCATCAACGACCTCGACAAGCGCGCCCGCGCGGTCTATGAGGCCGTCCGCGCGGCCATCGCCACCCACGGCTACCCGCCCTCACTGCGTGAGATCGGAGAGCAGGTGGGCCTGACCAGTCCCTCCTCCGTCAAGCACCAGCTGGACAAGCTCGAGCGCCTGGGCCTGGTGCGCCGAGACCCCAATCGTCCTCGAGCGATGGAGGTCGTCTCCGCCGACAGCGGCCCTAGTGGCCGCGCGACCGCCTCTGGAGGCACCGCTCACGTCTCCTCGCTCGACTCCCCCAGTGTCCCCGGCATCGAGGACGGGGACGCGGTCGCCGTCCCGCTGGTGGGGCGGATCGCCGCCGGGACCCCGATCCTGGCGGAGCAGGAGGTCACCGATGTCATGGCCCTACCCCGCCGCCTGACCGGCGAGGGCGAGCTCTTCATGCTGGAGGTGCACGGGGACTCGATGATCGAAGCCGCTATCTGCGACGGCGACTGGGTGGTGGTGCGCTCCCAGCCCGACGCGGCCAACGGCGAGATCGTGGCAGCCATGATCGAGGACGTCGACGGCGCCTCGGCCACGGTCAAGGTGCTCTCGCGACGCGACGGCCACCAGTGGCTGCTTCCCCGCAACTCCAGCTACGCCCCGATCGACGGAGACCAGGCCACGATCATGGGCAAGGTGGTCACGGTGCTGCGCGCCCTGTAGGCACGCCAGGCCCGCATGACGGAAGGCCCGCCCCGTTGACCGGGGCGGTCCTTCCGTGTTTCAGACCGGTGGCTCAGTAGCCCAGGCCGCGTGCGACCTCGCGCAGGTGGTCGGCGGAGGCGGTCAGGCGCTCCTTCTCCTCGGGGGTCAGGGGCAGCTCGAGGCGGCGTCCGGCGCCCTCACGTCCCACGATCGTGGGGACGGCCATGCACACGTCGGAGATGCCGTGCCAGTTGTCCAGCAGCGGGGAGATGGTGAGCACCCGCTGCTCGTCGTTGAGGACGGCGCCGATGATGCGCTGCACGGCCAGGCCGACGGCGTAGTTGGTGGCGCCCTTGCCCTCGATGATGCGGTAGGCGGAGCGGACCACGTCGTGGGCGATGCGCTCACGCTTGGACTCGTCGAACACGCCGCCGTCAAGGGTGGTGCCCCACTGGGTGATCGGCACACCACCGATCTCGGTGGAGGACCACAGGGGCACCTCGGAGTCGCCGTGCTCACCGGCGATGTAGCCGTGGATGTTCTGGACGGCCGTGCCGGTCTCCAGGGAGATGAGGTACCGCATCCGGGCGGTGTCCAGCACCGTGCCGGAGCCGAAGACCTGGTTCTCGGGCAGACCGGTGATCTTCTTGGCGCAGTAGGTCACCACGTCCACCGGGTTGGCCACGAGGACGAAGATGGCGTTGGGAGCGACCTCGACCAGCTTGGGGAGGATCTTCTCCATGATGCCGACGGTGGCGCCGGCCAGCTCGAGGCGGGACTGGCCGGGCTTCTGCTTGGCGCCGGCGGTGATGGCGATGACGTCCGCATCGCGGCAGATCTCGGGGTCGTCGGAGCCGGAGACGGAGCCGGCGGAGGTGAACTGGATTCCCTGGGCGATGTCGAGAGCCTCGGCCTCGACCTTCTCCTTGACGATGTCCTGCAGCACGACCTCGCGGGCAACGCCCTTGGTCACGCAGGCGTAGGCGAGGGTGGAGCCGACGGCCCCGGCACCGATGACAGCGACTTTGGAGGGGCGGCCGGAACGGTTGGTGGGGTAGGAGCCTTCAGCGGTAGTGGTGATGTGGTCTGACACGTTCTTCTCCTCAATGGGATCTGCTGGGCAGGACCGCAGGGGCGCGAGCACCCGCTCGCCTCAAGCCTACGTGCATATCCTCCCGAGGGGCACATACCCAAAGGCCCAGCCGACGGGTTCACTCCTCCACCGGGGCATCGGAACGGAGAGCAAGACGCCTCAGAGCGGCACGGACCACATCGGGCTTCGTCGTCGGCCACAGGGCGGGCATGGAGCGGGTGAGGAAGCCCCCATAGCGCGCCGTGCGCAGACGCGAGTCCAGGACGGCGACGACGCCGCGGTCCTGGCTGCGGCGGATGAGGCGCCCCGCCCCCTGGGCCAGGAGCAGGGCCGCGTGGGTGGCCGATACGCTCATGAAGCCATTGCCGCCGGAGGCCACGACGGCGTCGGTGCGGGCCTGGGCGACCGGGTCGTCGGGCCGGGGGAAGGGGATGCGGTCGATGACGACGAGGCGGCAGGTGCGCCCGGGCACATCCACGCCCTGCCACAGCGAGAGGGTGCCCACCAGGCAGGCTGCCTCGTCCTCGGCGAAGGCCCGCACCAGGGTGGGCAGCTGGTCGTCGCCTTGGGCGTAGACGGGCAGGTCGGTGGCTCCGCGCAGCACCTCGGCGGCCTCCTGGGCGGCGCGCCGGGAGGAGAACAGGCCCAGCATGCCGCCTTCGGAGGCCTCGACCAGGGCGAGCATCTCATCCAGGGCGGCCTCGGAGATGCCGGCGCCGGGGCGGGGCAGGTGGGCGGCCACGTAGAGGATGCCCTGACGGGGGTAGTCGAAGGGGGAGCCGACGTCGAGGCCTCTCCAGGGCTGCTCGGCCAGGGTCAGACCCAGGGAGCGGGCCATGGGGTCGAAGCTGTCCCCCAGGGCGAGGGTCGCCGACGTCATGACGCTGGCGCGGCCGTTGAGCAGGTGGCCGGCCACCGATCCGGCGACCTCGATGGGGGCCAGGAGGAGGCGCGGGGGCTCGGCGCCCATGCGGGGACGCTCGATCCAGGCCACGTCGCGTCCCTGGGCCACCGAGTCCGAGGTCATGCGGTCCAGGGCGTCGACCAGGTCCGCGACGGCGGTGCGGGCGACCGCCAGGCCCCCGGCGGCCTCGCTGGAACGGTCGCGGCCCAGGGCGCGGGCCTGGTCGCGCACGTCGGAGGCGACCTGGCGGGCGGCGCCGTCCAGGAGCACGAGCGCGTCGTGCAGGGCGGTGGGCAGGGGCGCCTCCAGGCGGCCGTCGGGCAGCTCGGCCAGCGCGAGCTGGAGGGTCTGGCCCGCGGACTCCAGCTCGCTGACCAGCACGGAGGCGTGCTTGCGGGCGGTGGCGGCGGTGCGCGCCACGGCGGCCGCCGACAGGGCGATGGTGCCCTGGGAGCGGATGCGGTCGGCCAGCTCGTGGGCCTCGTCGACGATGAGGACCTGGTGTTCGGGCAGGACCCCGGGGTTGCCGGCCACGACCACGCCGAGCATGGCGTGGTTGGTCACCACGAGATCGGCCCGGGAGGCGGCGGCGCGCGCCAGCTCGGGGAAGCACTCGGACTTCAGGGGGCAGGACTGTCCCAGGCACTCGGCCCGGGAGACGGAGACCTGGGCCCAGGCGCGCTGGGAGACGCCGGGGACGAGGTCGTCGCGGTCGCCGGTATCCGTCCTGGCCGCCCACTCGCGCAGGCGGACCACCTGCTCGCCCAGGCTCGCGTCGCTCCCGTGCCCGGCGGCCGGCTGGGCGATGGCGTCCCCGACGCCGAAGAGCGCGGCCTCGTCCTCCTCCGGCGGGTAGCCGCCGTCCAGGCGGTGGCGGCACAGGTAGTTCTGCCAGCCCTTGAGCAGGGCCACTTCGGGGCGGGTGCCGGTGACCTGCTCGACGGCGTCGGCGGCCAGGGGCGCGTCCTTGGTGAGGATCTGCCGTTGCAGGGCCAGGGTGGCGGTGGAGACCACGACCCGGGCACCGGCCTGCACGGCATGGGCCATGGCGGGCACCAGGTAGCCCAATGACTTTCCCGTCCCGGTGCCGGCCTGCACCAGGAGGTGGGTGCCGTCGGCCAGGGTCTGGGCGACCTCCCGGGCCATGGTGGTCTGCCCCTGGCGGGGGCTGCCGCCCATGGTGCGCACCGCGGTGTCCAGGACGTCCAGGACCCTGCGGTCGCCGGCGCAGTCAGTGTCAGGCCGGTCCGTGCGGCTCGGCTCGCTCGGGGTCACGGTGCCTCTCAGTCGACGGTGACGCCTGCGGCGGCGCCCTCGATCTCGGCCGCCAGGGCGGCGCCGACGCGCGCAACGACGTGAGTGCCCGCTTCGACGTAGTCGACTGTGTCGATCTCGCCCTCGGCGTGGACCCGGGAGACGAGGTCCCCACGGGAGTAGGGCACCACGACGTCGATGCTCACCTGCGGGTGGGGCAGCATCTGCTCGATGCGGGCGCGCAGCTCCTCGATCCCCTCCCCGGTGCGGGCCGAGACCGCGACCGCCCCGGGCAGGCCGGTGCGCAGCGCGGCCAGGGTGACGGCGTCGGCGAGGTCGGTCTTGTTCAGGACGATGAGCTCGGGCACGTCCAGGGCTCCGGGGATCTCAGACAGGACGGTGCGCACGGCGGCCACCTGGCTGAGGGGGTCGGGGTGGGCGGCGTCGACGACGTGCAGCACGAGGTCGGCCCCGGCGACCTCCTCCAGGGTGGAGCGGAAGGCCTCAATGAGCTCGTGGGGCAGGTTGCGCACGAAACCGACGGTGTCAGTGAGGGTGTAAGTGCGCCCTTCGGAGGTCTCGGCCCGCCGGACGGTGGGGTCGAGGGTGGCGAACAGGGCGTCCTCGACCATGATGCCGGCCTCGGTGAGGCGGTTCATGAGGGAGGACTTTCCGGCGTTGGTGTAGCCGGCGATCGCCACCGAGGGGATGGCACCGCGTCGGCGCGAGCCCCGTTTGGTCTCACGCGAGGGCGCCATGGCCTGGATCTCGCGGCGCAGGCGGGCCATGCGCTGGCGGATGCGGCGCCGGTCGAGCTCGATCTTGGTCTCTCCGGGGCCGCGTGAGCCGATGCCCTGACCGGCGGCCACGCGGCCTCCGGCCTGTCGGGACATGGACTCGCCCCATCCGCGCAGGCGCGGCAGGAGGTACTCGAGCTGGGCGAGCTCGACCTGGGCCTTGCCCTCACGGGACTTGGCGTGCTGGGCGAAGATGTCCAGGATGAGGGCGGTGCGGTCAACGACCTTGACGCCGACGACGTCCTCCAGGGCTCGGCGCTGGGAGGGGGCGAGCTCACCGTCGACGATGACCGTGTCGGCGCCGGCCGCGGCCACGACGTCGGCCAGCTCACGCGCCTTGCCGCTGCCCAGGTAGGTGGCGGGATCGGGGTGGTCGCGCTTCTGGATGAGGGCGTCGAGGACCTCGCTGCCGGCGGTCTGGGCCAGGGCGGCCAGCTCTCGCAGGGAGGTGTCGGCGTCCTGGGTGTCGCGCACCTGGCCGCTGCCGCCCGGTGCGCCGGCGGCCGGGCCGTGGGGCCGGGGCAGCTCCAGGCCGACCAGGACGACCTTCTCCAGGCGGACCTGGCGGTACTCGACCTCGCTGACGTCCTCCAGCTCGGTGGACAGTCCGGCCACACGGCGGCGGGCGGCGCGGGCCTCCCGCTCCAGGGCGCCGTCGTCGAGGCCGTCCGCGTAGCCACCGGCGTGCTCGTGCTGGGCGGCGGTGGAGGCCAGGGCGGTTCCGGTCCGGGACAGGACCCGGGCCACAACGTCATGGACGTCGTGAACGTCACGGACGTCACGGCCCTCATGGGCGTCACGGGTGTCTGCTGCGTCCTCAGGGGTGGAGGGGGTGCTGGGGGTAGTGGAGTGGTGATGGGTCACAAAATGTCCTTCGTCGTATGCCTGCGCCCCTCCGATGGGGCGCGATGGTTCTGGCGGGGAGCGGCGCCGGCCGCCGTTTCAGCGCATACGAAGGATCCACATGGGGGCGATGGTACTGCCCGTGGGCGCGTGGGGCCACCCGCCGACTCGGGCGGCGCGTCGGGCCAGTAGCGGGGTGAGGAGGAGCCCCACGGCGAGCAAGATGAGTGTCGGCCACAGCCGGTCCGTCTCGGCACCGGATGCCGTGGGGGCGACAAAGGCCGTGGTGACCGTCCCCAGAACCGCACCGCCGGCCGCATCGGCGATCGTCACGGCGGTGGCGGCCTGGGCGTTGGTGATGCCATCGGGCTCTGCGGGATCGGTGACAATGCGGTTCATGGTGTCCAGGTGGGTTAGGCCCATGCCGATGCCGGCCACGCCGTAGCCCACGGGCAGCCCCCACCAGCCCGGTCGGCCGAGGACCGTGGTGGTCATAAGCGCGGCGCCGAGGACGACGAAGGCCTCAGCCAGCGTGGTGCGGCGGCGGTAGGCCTTCGGTTCCCGTGCCGGATGGGCCCCGCAGACAATCGCAACGACCCACCAGCCGATACCGCCTGCGGTGAGCGCCCAGCCGATCTGGGGCGGGGTCATGTCCAGGACATCGTAGGCGCTGGGAGCAACCAGGTAGTCCAGGGTCAGGAAGAAGGCGCACCCCCACATCAGGGTGGCGATGCCCGCGCGCCGGCCGACCGCCAGGCACAGGGTCCCTGCAGGCAGGACGCGGGAGCAGGACCAGAGCACCAGTGCGGTCCCTCTGGCGACTCCGGGCCAGAACCAGGGGCTGGAGGCGCGCAGCGCCCCGATGATAGCCACACCTGTGGCCATGGCCCTGGCGGGCAGGCCCCGCAGGATCTCCCCGAGGACGTAGACCTCGATGTTCGGGGCGAGGGCTCCGACGACGGCGCCGGAGGCGCCTCCCGTTAACTTCTCCGATGTGCTACCGGACCTTCCGACACGGGGTCGGATGGTAGCGGAGACATCGTCATCACATCAGGCTACCCGCCTCGATACAACCGCTGTGCGGCGTTCCAGCCACCGCCGCACCACCATGAAGACAGCTCCGGCAAGCGCAGCGTGCACAAGGCTGATCGCGGGCACCTCGGGCGTGTCAAACTCGATCCCGACCCCGGAACTGATCCAGCCAAGACCACCCAGAAGCACGCGGTTGATGGTGAGAAACGTGTGATGGAAGGCGATCGCAGAGGTGAGCGCACCCGGTAGTGGGATCCGTCGGGCCGCAACCAGTGTGAGGCCGAAGACGAACAGCAAAGCTATGTAGAAAAAGGGGTCGTTACCGCTCGGCGCCAGAGAGAAGCCCGTCGTTCCGCCTCCCAGAACGAGCGTTGACATCATTCGAATCAGATTGCTCAACGCCGTAGTGAGGCAGAAGAGAACCGTGATCGTCATGGTGGCCGCGAGCGGCCCCCAGCTTTCCCGTAGGGTCGACCACCCGTAGCCGCGCAGCGCGATCTCCTCCGGCAATGCCTCGTACAGTAGCAGGACGACCGCGTTGACTGCGAGGAAGGTTGCGAGCGCCGCCGGTTCGAGGTGATCGAACCGGGCCCAGCCGATCAAGAACACGGGTGTCCACACAACAGCCCCGGTCCCGACACCGACGGCCACCCCGGTCGCGGCCGCGGCGGGCCAGTGACGTGATAGGCCCATCCCGGCGAGAGTCCTGCGGTCAAGGAGGCGACGACAAGCCACGATCGCGGGGACAACGAACAATGTGACCAGAACTGCCTGAGACACGGGAATGAATGCAGGTCCGGTCTCAGTCCTGGATCCGACAGCCTGTGCGATCGCTATCGAAAGATTCAGCCCCAACGTCAAGATTGCCCAGCCGCTGAGCGCCTTTGCGAGAGCCCTGTATCGGCTCATGACAACATCCCTCTCCTACCGCCCTAACCCCTATGGAGAGAAGATCGTATTACCATAAAACTGCGTCTCGCAAAATCGGCACTCCTCGCCTGGCAAGGGGGCAGCGGACTGATGACCGCCTTGGTTTCCTTCCCCTGTCGACGAGCAGAGCCCGGGTAGCCTGGTGGGCGTGAGCGAGCACTACTTCACCGCCTCCCCCGCCGTCGAGGCGGAGGAGCGCACCCACCGCTTCTCGATCCGCGGCGTCGAGCGCACGGTGGTAACGGCCTCGGGTGTCTTCAGCGCCGACCGCCTCGACAAGGGCACCCAGGTCCTCCTCGATCACGTCCCCGATCCGGCCCGGACCGGCACGTTCCTCGACCTGGGCTGCGGATGGGGGCCGATCACGCTGGCCCTGGCCGGGGCCGCTCCACAGGCACAGGTCCTGGCCACCGATGTCAACGAGCGCTCCCTGGCCCTGACCGCCCGCAACGCCGCTGCCGCAGGCCTGGACAACGTGCGCACCGCCCCGGCCGACGCGCTGCTGGCCGAGCTGCGCGAGACATCGACGCCGGTGGATCTCATCTGGTCCAACCCTCCGGTGCGCATCGGCAAGGAGGCCCTGCACACGCTGCTGCTGGACTGGCTGGCGCTGCTGTCCGACGACGGCGAGGCCTGGCTGGTGGTGCTCAAGAACCTGGGAGCCGACTCCCTGGCGACCTGGTTGAGGGACCAGGGCTGGGAGGTGAACCGAATGGCCTCCTCGAAGGGCTTCAGGGTCCTGCGAGTGCGCCGCCGGCACGGCTGACATGCCGCCGGGCCGGCTACCGGCGTCGTCGCCTCGCCAGGCGCAGATCGATGACGGCGACCCCCGCGGCCACGGCGATGGTGGCCACGACGGCCAGCAGACCGGCTTGAGCGGCGGCCTCCCAGCCCGAGGAGTGCGAGACGCGGAAGGTCAGGCCCGTGATGACGGCGATGCCGATGGAGGCGCCGATGCGCTCACCGGTCTGGAGGATGCCGCCCGCGGCCCCGGCGTACTCCAGGGGGACGTCGGCCAGGGAGAGGGTCTGGTTCGGGGAGACCACGAGGCCCTGCCCCACTCCGAGCACCAGCAGCGTGAGGGTCAGCCACCAGGGGCTCCAGCCCGCGCGCGCGTGCATGTGCATGATGCCGATGCTCCCCAGTAGCCCGACCATGCCCAGCACCATGCCGCCGAGCACCATGACCCGCCCCACCCGGATCACCCGGCGGCCGGCGACGGCGGCGGTGATCGATCCCGCCAGGGCGGCCGGGACTCCGATGAGGCCGCTGGCCAGGGCGGTGGATCCCAGGCCGGCCTGGACGTACTGGGCCACAATGATCCATACGCTGGTGTAGCCCAGGAAGTACACGGCGATGGCCAGGCTGCCGTAGGCGAAGGAGGGGATGGCCAGCAGGCTGAGGTCCACCATGGGGGCGCCGCCCCTGGACCGGTAGCGCCTCTCCCAGGCCACCCAGGCGCCGATGACGCCGATACCGGCGGCCTCCAGGCCCCAGATCCAGGTGCCGGCCGGGGCCTCCATGAAGGGGATCATGATGAGCAGCGTGCCAACGGCGAGCAGTCCCATCCCCACCGGGTCGAGATCGACCCCGCCACGCTGGGCGGCCCCGGCGCTCCCGGCGGCGTCGCCATCGTCGGTCTGCTCCGTGCTGCTCTCCCGCTGCCAGGCGGAGGCCGGCAGGTAGCGGCGCGCGGCCCAGATGCCGGCCAGGGTGAGGGGGACGTTGATGAGGAAGGAGGCGCGCCAGCCCCAGTCGTCCCCGAGCCAGCCGATGAAACCGCCGCTGAGCACCGGCCCCAGCGCCACCGAGACCCCGATGACGGCGCCGAAGAGCCCGAAGGCGCGTCCTCGGGCCTCACCGGAGTAGTACTGCTGGATCATGCCGGTCACCTGCGGGTTGAGCAGTCCCGAGCCGATTCCCATGACAACCCGGGCCAGGTTGAGGGTGACGACGTCGGGGGCCAGGCCCGAGGCGAGGGATCCGGCCCCGAACAGGAGCATGCCGATGACGAAGAGCCGTCCCCGCCCCATGACGTCGCCGGCGCGGCCGGCCGGGACGAGGGCGACCCCGAAGACGAGGGCGTAGCCGGAGACGACGAGCTGGAGCCCTGCGGTTCCGGCGTTCAGGCTGTGGGAAACGGCCGGCAGGATGACATTGACCGAGGAGACTGCCAGCAGCGAGACGAAGGCGGGGATGAGCAGTGTCGGCAGAAGCCGCTCATGGTTCGGACGCGGCGTCTGGGCTGGGTCGCAGGGGCGAGGCGTGGGCACGTCGTGAGGCTACCGCGTGCCGGGCCGCTCACAGCTGTGAGGCCGCGGCGTGCTCGACGTCCTGCTGAGCCCGGCTGGGAGGCTCCCCGGGGGCGGGCGTGGACCAGGCTCCGGAGCGGATGTCCAGGACGATGCCGATCAGCAGGGCGATCCCGATCACCAGGGCGATGAGCACCAGCAGGATCCATCCGGCGGAGTCGCTCCACAGGCCGGTTCTCGCCAGCAGCCTGCTGGGGCCATCCCAGCCGGTGGCGATGATGGCGGAGACGGAGCCGAGGATCCCGGCGGTGCTCACGCACCACCGGTAGGTGGCCCTGAGCCGTCCCGGTGCCAGGGCATCGATCAGTGTCACGATCACCAGGGCGATGACGAGGGGGTAGAGCAGGAACGTCACCGGCCCCGCGATCTTGAGGATGGCATCCAGTCCGAGGTTGGCCAGCGCGAAGGCGACGATCGCGCAGGCGGCGAGCTGCCGGTTGAAGGAGACGGCCGGCCAGGCGGTGTAGGCGTAGCCGGCCCAGGAGGCCAGCAGCCCCACGGCGGTGGTCAGGCAGGCCAGGATGACGATGGCGGCGAAGATGACCACTCCCGAGGTCCCCAGCGTGGAGGAGGCCGCGTTGCTCAGCAGCGCGGTGCCCTCCTCGGCGTCGGCGGTGATCCGCCCGCGGGTGTGGGTTCCCAGGACGGCCAGGCCGATGTACACCAGACCCAAAAGCGCGGCGGCGATACCCCCGGACAGGATCGTGCTGCGCACCAGGGCAGGGGAAGAGGACAGGCCTCGTTCGCGCAGGGAGGAGATGACCACGACACCGAAGACGGTGGCCGCCAGGACGTCCATGGTGAGGTAGCCCCGAGTCAACCCGGTGGTCAGGGGGTGGCTCACGTAGTCCCCGATGGCCTCGCGCTCCACGCTGGGGAACATCAGGATGGCGGCCCCGCACAGCAGGGCCAGCAGGGCCAGCAGGGCGGGAGTGAGCCAGCGCCCGACGCGGTCGGCCAGGCGGCTCGGACTGCGGGCGATGCTGAAGGACACTCCCATGAACACCGTCACATGCGCCAGCAGGGCCAGGCGGGAGTGATGAATCCCCAGCAGCTCGAGCACCGGAAGGGTCGCCAGCTCGTAGGCGACCGTGGCGGCACGGGCGATACCGGTCAGCGGACCGATCACCAGATAGACCGCCAGCGGCATGACGGTGCCGAATCGGGGTCCCACTCTGCGAGCCAGGCCCAGGATCCCCTCACCGGAGGCGGAGACGGCGACCACGGTGATGAGCGGCATGAGCACCCCGGTGGCAAGGAAGCCCGCCATGGCCGGAACGAAGCTCCTGCCCGAAGCGGCCCCCAGCAGGGGCGGGAAGATGAGGTTGCCCGCCCCGAAGAACAGGGCGAAAAGCATCAGGCCGGTCGGCAGGATGGCGCCGACGGTGGTGCGTGTGGATGGCTGGCTCATAGTGGTGGTCGGTTTCTCTTCTCGGATGTGGCGTCGGTGCGACGTCCGGGAGCAGTGTGGATGGCGGCGGGGCTGAGGGGCCTCAGGCGACGGTGATCCGCCCGGTGATCGTGGCCGGGCCGGTCAGCAGCAGGCTGCTGTCCTCGCCCAGGGGGTCGGCGCCCACGTGGACCCCGATCTCTCCGCCGGGAACGAGCAGTCGGTAGTCCTCGGGAGCGCCCGGACCGCTCCAGGCGTGCAGGGCGACGGCGACGGCGCAGCACCCCGCTCCGTAGGAGAGGGACTCCCCCACGCCGCGCTCCAGGACACGCATACGGGCGATACCCACCGGTGAGTGGGTGTCGGGGTCGGTCTCCTCCCCCAGCGGCACGACGAGCTCGAGGTTGGTGCCGGCCTCGGGGGCGGGGTCGTAGGCGACCGGGTCCGCGGAGTCGGTGAGCCCTGCGAAGGCGGCAGCCTCGAGCTCGCCCTCCTCCCCCAGGGCGACGACGGTGTGGGGGCCGGCGATCTCCACGCTCAGGGCGGCCCGCACCCCGTCCAGGCCGGGGACGACGACGGCCGTGTCCCAGCCCTCGTCCTCGGCCTCCTCGGGGCTGGCCAGGCGGGCCGGCCCCATGTCCACGGTCCACAGCTCGCCCAGGCGGGTGATGGTGCGGGCCCCGCCGCGCGTGCCGATGGTGACCGACTCGCCGTCGGCGATGGGGCACAGCCCCTCACGGTCCAGGACGTGGGCGAACAGGCGTGCGGCGTTGCCGCTCATCTCGGCCACGGTTCCGTCGGCGCGGTAGTAGTCCATGAACCACTCGGCCTCGGGCACGGAGGCGGCGAAGGCTCCGCCGCCGGGGAGGGCGGTGGTCCGCACGACGCGCACGAAGCCGTCGGCGCCGATGCCGCGGTGGCGGTCGCAGACCGCTGCGATGTCGGCGCCGCTGATGGCGACCTCGCAGCCGGGGTCGACCAGCATGAGGAAGTCGTTGAGGGTCGCGTGGCCCTTGATGAGCTCGCGACCGCGAAGACCTGTCGAGTGCGGCATGGTCCCTAGCCTAAGCGACGCCGCGACCCGCGCAGACGAGCTCCCATGCCTGCCGGGTGAGCCGGGAGCGCTCGGAGTCGGTGCACTGCCCGGTCTCGGTGAGGGCGACGTCGATCCAGTGCAGCCGTGGGTCACGCCGGAACCACTTGATCTGGCGGGAGGCGAGCTGGCGGGTGGCCAGGGCAGTGGCCTCAACCGCCTCGGGCACACTCATGGTCCCGTCGATGACCGCGAGCGCCTGGGCGTAGCCGATGGCGCGCGGGGCGGTCTCCCCCTCCCGCAGGCCCTGGTCGATGAGGGCCTCCACCTCCTCGATCAGGCCGCCGTCGAACATGGCGCGGGCCCGCTCGTTGATGCGCTTATCCAGGAGCCGACGCTCGCAGCGCAGGGCGATGTGGACGGTGGGGGCGATGTCCTCGTAGCGGGGCAGGGAGGCGGAGAAGGGACGGCCGGTGATCTCGATGACCTCCAGGGCCCGCACGATCCTGCGGGTGTTGGAGGCCTCCACGCGCTCGGCGGCGACCGGGTCGAGGCGGGCCAGTTCGGCGCGAAGGGCAGCGGTCCCCTCCCGCTCGGCGCGCTCACTCAGGCGGCTGCGCACGGCCGGGTCGGTGCCGGGGAAGTCGAGGTCGTCGGTCAGGGCCCGCACGTACAGGCCGGAGCCTCCAGCGATGATCGGCAGGTGGCCCCGTGACTCGACGGCATCGATGTCTCCGCGGGCGCTGCGCTGGAAGGCCGCCACGGATGCCCGGTCCCTGACGGTGAGGACGTCGATCTGGTGGTGGGGGACGCGGGCCCTCTCGGCGGGGCTGGGTTTGGCGGTGCCGATGTCCATGCCGCGGTAGAGCAGGGAGGCGTCGGCGTTGATGATCTCGGCGCGGGTTTCCGGTTCGTCGGCTTGTATCCGTTCGGCGAGGTCGAGAGCCAGGGCCGACTTGCCGGTAGCGGTGGGGCCCACCACGACGAGTCTGGGCAGGCAGGGGGCGCTGGCCGCCTTGGGGCTCATGGGGCTCAGATCTCCGGCAGGAGAGGCCCCACGAGGCTGAGCGCCTGGGTGCAGGCGGACAGCGCCGTGTCCAGGTGGAGGCGCAGCTGGGCGTCGGTGACCCCGGCGGACAGATCGGTGAGGTAGGTGGCGCGCACCAGCGGGCCGATGGGGGTGTCGATGACGCCGACGGTGGGGAAGAACTTGTCCCGGTTCCAGTCGTTGACGCTGGCGGCGATCTCATCCCTCTGGGAGGCGGGGGCGGCCTCCTCCCAGTCCCCGGAGACCAGGAGCCAGCCGTCGTGTCCCTCAGGGATCTCGATGACGAAGGGGAAGGAGTCCCAGGTTCCCAGGAGGCAGGGGTGCTCGCGGTCCTCGGTCAGCTGGACGTTGTACTCCATGGGGCCGGTGAGCATGGACTCGATCCGGGCCAGTGTCAGCCCCTGGGGCTCCTCATCGGTCGAATCCAGGTCCGACGAGCGGTCGGCGCCCTGTCCTCCCGCTGCCGGCTCCTCCTCCGACCGGCCTGATGTGCTCGACCAGCTGCGTGAGGCGTCCAGGGTCTGCGCCGAGGCGGTTGTCCTGGCCGGCTCCGATGGACCGCTGGAGTCGGTCGGAGTGGTTGAGTCGGCTGATTCCCCTGAGGCTGCGGGTTCCGCGGGACCTGTGACGTACGGCGAGATGGTCGGGGGCTCGTCGGATCGGCTCTGGGAGTCGACCGGCCCGCTGCTGCGCCGGTGGTCCAGCGCCCGTACATCCCACTCCTTGCCCAGGAGGCGTGCGATGAAGTCGGTGAGGCGTTGCAGTCTGGGCATCACGGCTCCAGGCTTCCGCGCAGCTCGTCGGGGAACTGCTCCTCGGCCTCGTGCATGAGGGCGACGATGAGCCGGCAGCCGCCGAAGACGAAGTCCTCGAGCTGTCGGTCCGTCATTCCCGCCTCGAGGGGGTAGGTGTACTCGCCGTGAAGACGCACGACTCCGCCGTCGGCGACGGTGAGGTAGGCCTTGGGGCCGATGCGGGTGGTGTTCCAGTCCTCGACCAGGGCACGCAGCTGGGTCAGGTGCTCGGTGTCGGCGATGCGGTGCCAGATTCCGCGCATCTGGACGGCCCTGGTGTCCTGGAAGATGGCGTGGACGGTGACGTAGCGCCAGGGGATGCCGATGTCACCCTCGTCGTCGATGAAGTAGCGCAGTCCCAGTCGTTTGACGCACTCGTGGATACGGTCGACGTCCACGGGCCTGGGGACCGTGGCGGCGGCAGCAGAGCTGGCGTCGAAGCTGGGCATGCTTCCCAGCCTAGCGGGGCCTACGGGCTGCTCCCCAGCGCAGCCCGGCCCGCTCCACCGTCAGCGCAATCAGCCGTGGTCCGCCTCAGGCCGGTGCGCCCACGCGCAGGGTGGGCAGACCCAGGCTCACCGGGGCGGTGTCGGGCTCGGGAGTGGCGCAGGCCTCGGCCTGACGGCGCTCCCAGGCGTCCCCGGCGCGGGTGCGCCGCACCTGGAACAGGGCGGGGCCGTCGTCGAGCCAGAGGCGGTCACCGGGCTTGAGGGCCTCGTTGGCGGCCGCGGCGCGCGGGTCCAGCTCGCGCCCGCAGCGGGCGGAGTCGGCGATGAGGTTGTGGGGGGCGCCGTGGGTGACGCGCACGGTGACCATGTCGCCGGGGCGCGGGGCCCCGCCGGCGTAGTCGTCCTCGGTCAGACCCTCGGGCAGGGCGACGTGGACGAGGCGGTTGTCGGCGGCGCGCCCGGAGATGCGGGCGGTGACCGCATCCCGGCGCCCTTCGCCCTCGGCGACGAGCACCTCCACGACGCGCCCCTCCTGGCGCTCGTTCTCCTCGTGGGCGATGCGGCGCACGAGCGCGTCGAGCCGGCGGTAGCGGTCCTTGACGACCTCGGTGGGGACCTGGTCGTCGCGGTCGGCGGCGGGGGTGCCCGGGCGCGGGGAGTACTCGAAGGTGTAGGCCGAGGCGAAGCGGGCCTGCTCGACGACGTCGAGGGTGGCCTGGAAGTCCTCCTCGGTCTCGCCGGGGAAGCCGACGATGATGTCGGTGGTGATGGCGGCCTCGGGCATGACGGCGCGGACCTTGTCCAGGATGCCCAGGAAGCGCTGGGTGCGGTAGGAGCGGCGCATGGCCCGCAGCACCCGGTCCGAGCCGGACTGCAGGGGCATGTGCAGGCTGGGCATGACGGCCTCGGTGGCGGCCATGGCCTCGATGACGTCGTCAGTGAAGGCGGCGGGGTGGGGGCTGGTGAAGCGCACGCGCTCGATGCCCTCGACTGAGCCGGTCGCCCGCAGCAGCTTGGCGAAGGCGCCACGGTCCCCGAAGCCGACCCCGTAGGAGTTGACGTTCTGCCCCAGGAGGGTCACCTCGATGGCGCCCTGCGCGGCGACGGCCTCGACCTCGGCCAGGACGTCGCCGGGGCGCCGGTCGCGCTGCTTGCCGCGCAAGGAGGGCACGATGCAGAAGGTGCAGGTGTTGTTGCAGCCCACGGCGATGGAGACCCAGGCGGCGTAGGAGGACTCGCGACGGGTGGGCAGCGTGGAGGGGAAGACCTTGAGGGACTCCTCGAGCTCGACGGCGGCCGCGGAGTTGTGCCGGGCGCGCTCGAGCAGGGCGGGCAGGACGTCGAGGTTGTGGGTGCCGAAGACGACGTCGACCCAGGGGGCCCGCTCGACGATCCCCTCCCCCATCTGCTGGGCCAGGCACCCGGCCACGGCGATCTGCATGCCGGGGCGCTCGCGCTTGACGGCGGCGAGCTGGCCCAGGTTGCCGAAGAGCCGGGTGGCGGCGTTCTCACGCACGGAGCAGGTGTTGATGATGACGACGTCGGCCCCGCCGTCACCGGCGTCGGTGGCGCGGGCGGCGGCCTCGGGCACGTCCTCGACGCGCAGGTAGCCGGCTCTCTCCAGCAGTCCCGCCATGTGCTCGGAGTCGTGGACGTTCATCTGGCAGCCGAGCGTGCGCACGTGGTAGGTGCGCGGCAGGCCGCCTCGGGCGTCAAGAACGGGGGCGGAGGTGGTCAGCGTGGTCATCGCCGAGCAGTGTAGGTGGCGGCGGGGCCCCGCCCCAGCCCTGGCGCAGCGTCGTGACCAGATGCACGGCCGATGGTCCTCGACCTGGGCCTCACGGCGCGCCGCTTCCATTCTGCTGCGCGGATGCGGGCTCCTTCACTAGGATGTGACGCGCCACACGACGAGAGGGAGGGTCATGACGGCGCCCCACACACCCACGCGCTTCCTGGACCGGCACCTGGGCACGACGGGAGCGGACCTGGACACGGTCCTGACCCGCATCGGTGCACGGAGCCTGGAGGACCTGGCCGTCCGGGTGGTCCCCGCCACCCTTCCCGTCCTCGACCTCCCGCAGCAGCCCGAGCGACCCGATGCCGTCGTCGGCGGGCTGAGCGAGAACGAGGCCGTCGGCGCGCTCAGGTCCCTGGCCGCCCTCAACGACCCGCACACCGAGATGATCGGGCGCGGTTACCACCCCACCGTCACCCCCGCCGTCATCGTGCGCGACGTCCTGTCCAATCCCGCTTGGACCACCGCCTACACCCCCTACCAGGCGGAGATCAGCCAGGGGCGCCTGGAGGCCCAGCTGCTGTTCCAGACCGTCGTGGCCGATCTCACCGGCCTGCCGGTGGCCTGCACCTCCCTGTTGGACGAGGCCACGGCCGTGGCCGAGGCCGTCCTGCTCATGACGCGCGCGCACCGCGGCCCCGGCGCTCCCGTGCTCCTCGACTCCGGCCTGCACCCCCAGCTCATCGAGGTGGCCTCGGCCCGGGCCGAGGCCCTGGGCATCGACGTCGAGGTCGTCTGCCTCTCCACGATCACCGACGACGGCGCTCCCCTGACCGGGGCGGTCCTCGCCCACACCACCAGCCGCGGACTCGTCCAGGACCTCGCCGGTGCCGTCGCGGCCGTCCATGCCCGCGGCGGCCTGGTGGCAGTCGATGCCGACCCGCTGGCCCTGACGCTGCTGACCGAGCCGGGCGCCGTCGGCGCGGACATCGCCGTCGGTACCGCGCAGCGCCTGGGGGTGCCCCTGTTCTTCGGAGGCCCCCACCCGGGCTTCATGTCCGTCACCGAGGCGCTGCGGCGCCAGCTGCCGGGACGCGTCGTCGGCGTCTCCCGGGACACCGAGGGCCGCGAGGCCTACCGTCTGGCCCTGCAGACCCGCGAGCAGCACATCCGCCGAGAGAAGGCCACCTCGAATATCTGCACCGCGCAGGCCCTGCTGGCGGTCGTCGCGGCCTTCTACGCGGTCCACCACGGTCCCGAGGGCCTGGTGTCCATCGCCGAGCACGTGCACCGCCGGGCCGAGCACCTGGCCGTCGGCGCCTGCGCGCTCGGGCTCGCCCTCGAGCACGAGGAGTTCTTCGACACGGTGAGCGTGCGCCTGCCCGGCGCCGCCCGCCGGGCCATCGAGCGCGCTGAGGCGCTGGGCTACAACCTGCGCCTGCTCGATGCCGACCACGTGGGTGTGAGCGTCAACGAGACCACCACCGATGACGACGTCACCACGGTCCTGCGGGCGCTCGCCGACTCCCTTCCCCGCGCCGCGCAGGATCCCGCCCCGGGCACCAACGGCGCATCCCGGTTCCCCCTGCCCACCTCGCTGGCGCGCACGAGCACCTTCCTGACCCACCCGAGCTTCCACCGCCACCGCAGCGAGACCGCCCTCGTGCGCTACATCCGGCGGCTGGCGGACCGCGACCTCGCCCTGGACCGGACGATGATCCCGCTGGGCTCGTGCACCCTCAAGCTCAACGCGGCCGCGCAGTCGGCCGTATGGCTCAGCCCCGGGCTCGCCGGCATCCACCCCTACGCCCCCGCGACCCAGACACGCGGCTGGCGCCTGCTGCTGGACGGTCTCGCCGACCGGCTGGCGCGGCTGACCGGCTACGACCGGTGCAGCCTGCAGCCGGCCTCCGGCGCCCAGGGCGAGCTCGCCGGCCTGCTGGCGGTGCGCGGCTACCTCCGGGCCACCGGGCAGCAGCAACGCGACCTCGTCCTGGTACCCGCCAGCGCCCACGGCACGAACGCCGCCTCGGCCGCCGGCGCCGGCTTCAGCGTCACGGTGGTCGCCACCGCCGAGGACGGCTCCATCGACGTCGACCACCTGCGCGAGCTCCTGGCCGAGCACGGTCAGCGCATCGCGGCCATCATGCTCACGTACCCGTCCACCCACGGCGTCTTCGAGCCGCAGGTCACTGAGGTCACCGCCCTCGTCCACGACGCCGGCGGCCAGGTCTACATCGACGGCGCCAACCTCAACGCCCTCACGGGGCTGCTGCGCCCGGGTGACCTCGGTGGCGATGTGTCCCACCTCAACCTGCACAAGACCTTCGCCATCCCTCACGGCGGCGGCGGTCCGGGCGTGGGGCCCGTCGTCGTCAAGGAGCACCTGGCCCCGTACCTTCCGGCCGGCCCCGCCGGATCGGCCCTCCCGACGGACGAGGACCACGACCGGGGCTTCGGCGGGGCAGCCGTCATGGGGGCCCGCTTCGGCTCGGCGGGGGTCATGCCGCTGGCCTGGACGTACCTGGCCACGCTCACCGACGCCGATCTGCGCCGGGTCACCCTCACGGCGCTGGCCCACGCGAGCTACCTCTCGCAGGCGCTCGCCGACGTCTTCCCCACCCTGTACACCCATCGCGGGCACGTGGCGCACGAGTGCGTCCTCGACCTGCGTGCGCTCACCGCCGCCACCGGCGTGACCGCCGAGGACGTGGCCAAGAGGCTCATCGACTACGGGTTCCACGCGCCGACCCTCTCCTTCCCCGTGGCCGGCACGCTCATGGTCGAGCCCACCGAGTCCGAGCCCCTGGCCGAGCTGGACCGCTTCATCGCGGCCATGCGCTCGATCCGTGCCGAGATCGACGAGGTCGCCTCGGGGGCCGTGGCGCTGGAGGACTCGGTGCTGCGCCGCTCGCCGCACACGCTGGCGGCCGTCACGGCCGAGCCCTGGCAGCGGCCCTACTCGCGCGCCACCGCGGCCTTCCCACTGGCGGGCATGGAGACGGACAAGTACTTCCCCCCGGTCTCGCGGGTGGACAACGCGTGGGGCGACCGCCACCTAATGTGCACCTGCCCGCCACCCGATGCCTTCGAGGCGCACGAGGCCTGAGCCGAGACCACGTCTGACGAGGAGACAGCGATGAGCGAGCACACCCAGACCAGCGCAGCCGTCCTGCGCACCACGCCCCTGCACCGCGTGCACACGGCCCTGGGCGCGTCCTTCACCGACTTCGGCGGCTGGCAGATGCCGTTGCGCTACACCTCTGACCTGGCCGAGCACCACGCGGTGCGCCGCAGCGCGGGGATCTTCGACCTGTCCCACATGGGTGAGGTCAAGGTCGCCGGCCCCGAGGCGGGCGCCGCCCTGGACCACGCGCTCGTGGGGGCCCTGTCGGCCGTGGCGGTGGGGCGCGCCCGCTACACAATGATCGTCTCACCCTCCGGCGGGGTCATCGACGACCTCATCGTCTACCACGTGGGCGACGACGAGTACCTCGTGGTGCCCAACGCCGGCAACCGCGAGCGCGTCGCCGCCGAGCTGGTCGACCGTTGCGCGGGCTTCGACTGCACGGTCGAGGACATCTCTCTGCGCACCTGCCTCATCGCCGTCCAGGGGCCGCGGGCGCAGGAGGTGCTCGTCGGCGTCGTCGAGTCCGGTGCCGCCATGCCCGGCGCCCTCAGGCCCCTTGAGGGCTCGGAGCAGGAAGACTGCGGACCGGACGTGCTGTGCGGTCCCACGCTCTTGGAGCACCTGCGCTTCTACGCGGCCGTCAGGGCGACGGCGGCGGGGCACTCGGTGCTGCTGGCCCGTACCGGCTACACGGGTGAGGACGGCTTCGAGCTGTTCTGCGGCGCCGAGGACGCCGTGGACCTGTGGACGGTCATCACCAGTGCCGCGGCGGCCCTGGAGCCCACCGTCATCGACGGCGAGCAGGTGCCGGCGCTGTCCCCCTGCGGACTGGCGGCGCGCGACTCCCTGCGACTGGAGGCCGGGATGCCCTTGTACGGGCACGAGCTCCACGAGGGGATGACGCCCTACGACGCCGGCCTGGGCGCGGTGGTGCGGCTCAACAAGGGCGACTTCATCGGACGCGACGCCCTGGCCGCCCGGGCCGAGCAGGAGGGCGCCGAGGGAACCTCGGTGCTGGTTCCCCTGACCGCTGAGGGTCGGCGTGCGGCCCGGGCCGGTGCGCCGGTACTGGGCGACGACGGCGAGGTGCTCGGTACCGTGACCTCCGGCCTGCTGTCACCCACCCTGGGTCACCCCGTGGCCCTGGCGCTCCTGCGTCCCTGGAGTGAGGACGCCCCCGCCTGGCCCGTGGGCACGGCGCTCGTCGCCGACGTGCGCGGCAGGCCGCTGGAGGTCACGGTCGTCGACTCCCCCTTCTACAAGCGGACCCGATAAGGCGTCCCGCACCACCCACCACCACCTGACAGGAAGGACCCCATCATGGCTCAGAGCGTGCGCGCTCACCTGCGCTACAGCATCGACCACGAGTGGCTGGAGGACGGTGAGCCCGCACGCGTGGGCATCACCACCGTCGCCGCCGACGCCCTCGGTGAGGTCGTCTTCGTCGACCTGCCCGAGGTCGGCGCCCAGGTCGAGGCGGGCGAGCCCTGCGGCGAGCTCGAGTCGACCAAGTCCGTCTCGGACCTCGTCTCGCCCGTGAGCGGCACCGTCGTCGCCGTCAACGATGCGGTCGTCGACGAGCCGGGCACCATCAACGAGGACCCCTACGGTGCCGGCTGGCTGTTCACGGTGACGGTCAGCGCTGAGGGAGATCTGCTCAGCGCCCAGGACTACGCAGACAAGTTCGACGCCATCGTCGACGGCTGAGCACTCAGGACCCGCTGTCGGCGGCCTTGCGGCGGGCGGCGAGGTCGGCGTCGTGCCGGGCCGCCGTGGCGAAGGCCGCGCCGGGCTCGGCGATGGAGCCGAAGGAGGCCAGGTCGCGACGGAAGACGACGGCGGCCAGCCAGTCCATCATGATGCGCACCTTCCGGTTGAGGGTCGGCATCGCGTAGACGTGATAGCCGCGGTGAGCGGTCCAGGCGGTGAAGCCGCGCAGGTCCCGACCCATGATGCGGGCGACGCCCTTGCCGATGCCCAGGGAGGCCACGGTGCCCAGGTTCGCGTGCGCGTAGGACTTCAGAGGCACACCGTTCTCGTCCCCGGCGGCGAGGACGGCCACGAGGTTGTCGGCCAGCAGCTTGGCCTGACGCACCGCGTGCTGGGCGGTGGGGGCGCAGGTGGCCTCGGGGTCCTCGGAGGTCAGGTCCGGGACGGCGGCGCAGTCTCCGGCGGCCCAGGCTCCCTCGACCGGCACGCCGTCGCGCGCCACCTGGAGGGTGGGCAGCGCGGCGACACGGCCGCGGGCGTCGATGGGCAGGTCGGAGGCGGTCTGCAGCACCGGGGCGGCCTTGACGCCGGCGGTCCACACGATGGTGTCGGCGTCGAACTCGGTGCCGTCGGACAGAACGACGTGGCCGTCGACGCAGGAGTTGAGGAAGGTGTTGAGCCGCACGTCGATGCCACGCTCGCGCAGCTGCTGCAGCCCGTAGCCGGAGAGCTCCTCGGTGAGCTCGGGTAGGATGCGGCGCGAGCCCTCGACGAGGACGAAGCGGACGTCGCGCTGCTCGATGGAAGGGATGGTGCGCACGGTCGCGCGCGCCATGTCCTCGAGCTCGGCGATGGCCTCGACGCCCGCGAAGCCTCCTCCGACGAAGACGAAGGTGAGCAGGCGCCTGCGGCGCTCGGTGTCCCAGGTGGAGGCGGCGTCCTCGATGCGGGTGAGGACCCGGTTGCGCAGGGCGGTGGCCTCCTCGACCTGCTTGAAGCCCATGGCCTGCTCCGCAAGACCGGGAATCGGCAGGGTGCGGGCCTCGGCGCCCAGGGCGATGACGAGGTGGTCGTAGGTCAGGGTGTAGGGCTCGACCGGCTCGTGCGTGGACTGGGGGGTCGGGGGACGCACGGTGACGGTGCGGCCCGCGTGGTCGATGGCGGTGACGGCGCCGGTGATGATGGTGACGCCGTCGAGGTTACGGCGGTGGGGCGCGACGACGTGGCGTGGCTGGATGGAGCCGGCCGCGACCTCCGGCAGGAAGGGCTGGTAGGTCATGTAGGCGCGCGAGTCGATGATGGCGATCTCGACCTGGTCGAGGTTGAGCTGGGCGCGCAGGGCCCGGGCGACGCAGAAGCCGACGTAGCCGCCACCGGCGATGACGACGCGGGGCGGACGGCGGCTGCCCGTGCCGGCGGCGACGTCGGGGACGTCATGGCGGGCCGGACGTACGGCCAGTGCGAGGGCGGCTCCGGCGGCCAGGAGGCCGGCGGTCGACAGGGCAATGGTGGTGCGACGACTCATGGGCACAATCTAAGGGCACCCTTAGTACAAGATCACGCTAGGACCTATTTCCTAGACATGGTTCCTGTCACAGTGCCGTGCCCGGCCAAGAGCCGCCTTCACCGGCTTCCTGCGACCACCGTCCACTGATCCAGGGCCAGAGCGGCCGCCCCTCGCGCCCACTCGTCGAACTCGAAGGGACGCAGCAGGACGGGCACGGGCGCGGCGGCCCAGTGCCGCAGACCGCCCACCTCCTCATCAAAGACCTCGCGGTAGGTCTCCACCACGGCGACCCCCTCCCCGGAGACGACGACGAGCTCGGGATCGACGTAGGCGATGAGAGTCCCCACGACCCTTCCGATCGCCAGCACCGCACGCCGTAGGACGTCGTCGACGCCATTGTGGCGACGCATGTCGGGACTCAGGAGCAGATCGAGACTCAGCTCGCCGGCCTCACACTCCAGGTGCTCGGCGGCCGCCCGCAGGATCCCGGGGGTCGAGGCGAGGGCCCGAGCGCACCCGGGGTGCCCGATCTCGCAGCTGGGCCCCGAGGGATCCACCGGCAGGTGCCCGACACTGCCGGCCGCCCCCTGCGCACCGGAGACGACCTCACCGGCCACCACGACCCCGCAGCCGATTCCAGCCCCCAAGGTGACCATCGCGAAGGGGTCCTTCCCGCGGCCGGCCCCGAACCACGCCTCGGCGTAGGCGAAGGCGCGCACGTCGTTGGCCGCGACGCAGGGCAGCCCGGTGGCCTCGGTGACCATGGCGGCCAGAGGTACGTTGCGCCATCCCAGGAAGCTGGCCACCACCACAGTCCGTCTCCCGACGACGGCCGCCCCCAGGGAGATTCCGATGGCATCGGGCCGTCGCCCGCTGCGCTCGGCCAGCTGCACCACCACCGAGACGATGAGGGCGGTCACGGAGCCGGCATCGGTGTCGGTCAACGGCCGAGAGTCACTGATGAGGACCTCGCCCAGCGGATCGGTCAGGACGGCGTAGAGGCGGTCATCTGTGAGCTTGATGCCTGCAACGGTGGCACTGCTCGGGACGACGGCCAGCAGGCGGGTGGGTCGCCCCGGCCCGGCCACCTCCACCGGGGGCTGCTCCTCGATGAGTCCCGCCTCGATGAGGGGGCGCACCGTACGGGTCGTCGTCGCCGCGGACAGCCCCAGGCGCTCGGCGAGGTCGCCGCGACTCATGGGGCCGGCGGAGATCAGGGCGAGCAGCGCCCTGGCGCCGAGGCTGCGTCCACCGCCCATCGTCGACTCCCACTCCCATCGTCGTCAGTTGCCACTGGGACCGCACGGCCTGTGACCTGGGACGACGTTCACCGCCGTCCACGTCGTACCGACACTGTAGAGCAAACCCTTGCAAAATCTAGCATCGTCAATTATTTTCATCTTACAAGGAATCACTCCTGGTTCCTCCCCCTCCCCCGGAAGGACGATGATGACCCTCCATCTGCGATGCGCCGACACCTCCGTGGTCCTCGACCTGCCCGACGACCGTTTCCCGGTGGTGCGCCACTGGGGCCCTGACCTGGGTGGCGTCAGCGGTGACGACCTGTCCGACGCGGCCCTGGCCGCCAAGACGTCCTTGGGCACCAACACCGCCTGGATCACCAACGACCTGCCGATCCTGCCCCTGGCCCACCTGGGCTGGAACGCGCGCCCCGCCGTGGCGCTCTCACGCACCGACGGCTCGGCCTTCTCACCCCATCCCACCGCCTTCACCCACGAGGAGGGCTCCGAGGACACCCCGGCCGGAACCGTCCTCGTTGTGCGTTCCAGCGGAACCGACACCGCCCACGAGCTGACCCTGGGCACTGAGCTGCGCCTGGAGGCCTGCGGCCTGGTACGTCTGCGCGCCTGGGTCCGCAATGACCGCCCCGAGTCCGACGGCGAGCAGGGGGCCGACCTCGTCGTCGGCGAGCTCACGCCGGTACTGCCGCTGCCCGACAGCGCCGACGAGCTGCTGGACACCACCGGACACCACGTCCAGGAGCGCCGGCTCGTGCGCACCCCCTTCACCCCGGGTACCCGCCTGCGCGAGTCCTGGGAGGGACGCCCGGGGCACGACGCCGTCACCTGGCTGACAGCCGGCCCCACCGGCTTCGGATGGCGCAGCGGGCGCGTCCATGGCGTTCACGCGGCATGGTCCGGCAACGTCCGTCACCTGGCGATGAACCCGGCCTCGGGCCGCAAGCTCCTGGGAGCCGGAGAGCTGCTCCTGCCGGGCGAGGTCTCGCTGGCCCCGGGGCAGACCTACACCTCTCCGTGGACGGTCTTCTCCTGGGGCGAGGGCCTGGACGCCCTGGCCCAGCGCAGCCACGCCTGGCTGCGCTCGCGCCCCTCCCACCCCACCCGTCCCCGCCCGGTGCTGCTCAACACCTGGGAGGCCGTCTACTTCGACCATGACCTGGACAAGCTCAAGGCCCTGGCCGACGCCGCCGCCCAGGTCGGTATCGAGCGCTACGTCCTGGACGACGGCTGGTTCGGATCCCGCCGCGACGACACCTCGGGACTGGGCGACTGGCAGGTCTCCCCGGAGGCCTGGCCGAACGGCCTGGAGCCGCTCGTGGAGCACGTCCACACCCTGGGCATGGAGTTCGGCCTGTGGTTCGAGCCGGAGATGGTCAACGTCGACTCCGACGTGGCCCGCGCCCACCCGGAGTGGATCCTGTCCGACGGCGCCGGCGGAGCGCCCGAGCACCGCCACCAGCGAGTCCTGGACCTGTCCGCTCCCGGAGCCTGGGACTACTTGTTCGATACCATCTCCACCCTCGTGGAGCGCCTGGACATCGCCTACCTCAAGTGGGACCACAACTCCCCTCTGCTGGCCACGGGGCATGAGGTCTCCGACCCCACCGCGGGGCGCCCGGGGGCGGCCGCCGTCCACGACCAGACCCTGGCCGTCTACCGTCTCCTGGATGCGCTCCATGAGCGCTTCCCCTCCCTGGAGATCGAGTCCTGCGCCGGCGGCGGCGGCCGCATCGACCTGGGGATCATGGAGCGCACTCAGCGGGTGTGGGCCTCGGACTGCATCGACGCTCACGACCGCCAGAACATCCAGCGCGGCACCACGCTGCTGCTTCCTCCCGAGTTGGTGGGCACCCACGTCGGCTCGGGACGGGCCCACACCACCTTGCGCGACCTCGATCTCGACTTCCGGGCCGGTACCGCCCTGTGGGGCCATATGGGTGTGGAGTGGGACCTCACCGAGGCCGACGACGCCACCCGCGAGCGCCTGGCCTCCATCATCGCGCTGCACAAGGAGCTGCGCGGCCTGCTGCACTCGGGGGTGACGGTCCACGCGGACCTGCCCGACGACGACGTGCTGCGCATCGAGGGGGTCGTCGCCCCTGACGGCTCCGACGCCCTGTTCGAGATCGCCTCGCTGGGCCAGCTCCTGGCCTGGCCCACGGCGCCGCGCCCTCTGCCCGGCCTGGACCCCTCACGCCGCTACCACGTGCGCCTGGCAACGCCGGTCTACCCCGAGCTGAGCCTCGCGGCGGGCTGGATGGCCCAGGGCGTCACTCTGCCGGGCTCCTACCTGACCACCACGGGTCTGGCACTGCCGGTGCTGCATCCCGACCACCTCGTCCTGCTGCGTGTGAGCGCCGTCGACTGAGGACTCGGCGCCCCTCCGAGTCGCTGATCCGTCCTCTCTTCTTCTACCCGCCCCTACCCCGCCCGTCCGTCTTCGACCCGTTTTCCCTCATCACCGTCGATTTGGAGACCCGATGTCAACCTCGACCCCGGTCGCACGACCATCGCGTCGGCAACGCAAGCCACGCTCCGACCTCAAGCTCGGCCTCGCCTTCATCCTCCCGGCGACGATCGGCCTCGTCGCCTTCTACATCTGGCCCCTCATCCGAGGCATCTGGCTGTCCTTCACCGAGTACAACCTCCTGACCCCCGAGGAGTTCACCGGCCTGGACAACTACAAGCGCATGGTCCAGGACGACACCTTCTGGAACGCCGTCGTCGTCACCGTGGAGTACGTGGTCATCAACATCGGTCTGCAGACGATCCTGGCGCTCCTCATTGCCGTCCTCATGCAGCGCCTGACCCAGTCCACCTTCGTGCGCTCCATCGTGCTGACGCCCTACCTGGTCTCCAACGTGGTCGCCGCCATGCTGTGGCTGTGGATCCTGGACAACACGCTGGGCATCACCAACCAGCTCCTGGAGTCCCTGACGGGCTCAGCCGTCGACTTCTTCTCCTCGTCGATGGCCATCCCCACCATCGCCATCATCAACGTGTGGCGGCACGTGGGCTACACGGCCCTGCTCATCTTCGCGGGTCTGCAGTCGATCCCGAACACGGTCTATGAGGCGGGCAAGATGGACGGCGCCAGCGAGTGGCGGATGTTCTGGCGGATCACCGTCCCGCTGTTGCGTCCCATCCTGGCGCTGGTGCTCATCATGACGATGATCGGTTCCTTCCAGGTCTTCGACACCGTCTCGGTGGCCACCCAGGGCGGCCCCGTCAACGCCACCCGCGTGCTGCAGTACTACATCTACGACATGGCCTTCGGACGCTTCCAGTTCGGATACGCCTCAGCCATGGCGGTGGGGCTGCTCCTCGTCCTGGCGGCGATCACGATCCTGCAGTACCGCATGACCCGTGCCGGCGAGACGGACCTGGACTGAAGGAGGACCACCCATGACCACGACAACCGCATCCGTCTCCTCCGCGCCGTCCCCCAAGGCGCCCGCTGCGGCGTCCTCCCAGGCCCCGGGGCGCCGGTTCACCGTCGGCAAGGCCCTGGCCTGGGCGGCGATGATCCTCATCATGCTGTTCACGCTCCTGCCCTTCTACTGGGTCCTGCGTACGGCACTGTCCTCCAACGCGGGCATCACCGCCCACCCCACCAGCCTGCTGCCGGTGGACATCAACCTGCGCGGCTTCGCCCGTGTCTTCGGCATGCAGTCCACTAAGGAGGCGCTGGCCGACGGCGGCAGCGGCGCAGCCATCAACTTCTGGCTCTACCTGCGCAACTCGGTCATCATCTCCACACTGGTCACCGTGGGGCAGGTGTTCTTCTCGGCGATGGCCGCCTACTCCTTCTCCCGCCTGCGCTGGAGGGGACGCGACACGGTCTTCGCCGTGTTCCTGGGCGCCCTCATGGTCCCCTCGATCTTCACGCTCCTGCCCAACTTCGTGCTGGTCAAGCAGCTCCACCTCATCGACACCTTCCTGGGGGTGGCGCTGCCGACCATGTTCATGACGCCCTTCGCGGTGTTCTTCCTCAAGCAGTTCTTCATGAACATCCCGCGCGAGCTGGAGGAGGCCGCCCTGCTCGACGGCGCCTCCAAGGTCCGGGTGTTCTTCACCCTCATCCTGCCCATGGCCAAGGCCCCGATCTCGACGCTGGCGATCCTGACCTACATCACGGCCTGGAATGACTACTTCTGGCCCCTGCTGGTCTCCTACACGGACTCCTCGCGGGTGCTCACTGTGGCTCTGGCCGTCTTCCGCTCCCAGGCCCCTCAGACCGGTCCTGACTGGGCCGGGCTCATGGCCGCCACGCTCGTGGCCGCCCTCCCGATGCTCCTGCTGTTCATGGCCTTCGCCCGGCGCATCGTCAACTCCATCGGCTTTACCGGAATCAAGTGAGGCACCAGATGACGACTCAACCGATCAGCCCTCTTCGCTCCTCACTGTCGCGCCGCAGCCTGCTGTGCGGCTTGGCCTCGGGCGCGGCCGCCCTGACCCTGGCCGCCTGCTCCGGCGGCTCCAGGAAGTCGGGAGCCGGCGCTGTGGAGTACTGGATGTGGGACGCCAGCCAGCTTCCCGCTTATGAGGCCTGCGCCAAGGCCTTCGAGGCCAAGACCGGCATCAAGGTCAACATCACCCAGATCGCCTGGGGTGACTACTGGACCAAGCTGACGGCCGGCTTCATCGCCGGGACAGGTCCAGACGCCTTCACCGACCACATCTCCAAGTTCGCCCAGTTCGTGGACCTGGAGGTCCTGGTCCCGCTGGAGAAGCAGGCCGCCTGGGCGGGCGTCGATGAGTCCGCCTTCCAGGAGGGCCTCATCGACCTGTGGAAGGGGGAGGACGGCCACCAGTACGGCTGCCCCAAGGACTGGGACACCGTGGCGGTCTTCTACAACCGGGACATGCTCACCCAGGCGGGCCTGTCCGAGGCGGACCTGGCCGACTGGTCCTGGAACCCCGCTGACGGCGGAACCTTCGAGAAGATCCTCGCCCGCCTGACCGTGGACAAGAACGGCGTGCGCGGAGATGAGCCCGGTTTCGATAAGAACCGCGTGGCCGTCTACGGCCTGGGTATCCAGGACGCCGGTACCGGGGACGGCCAGACCCAGTGGAGCCCCTTCACCGGCTCAGCCGGCGACTGGTTCTACACGAACAAGGAAACCTGGGGTGACCACTACCGCTACGACGAGAAGGTCTTCCAGGACACGATGGACTGGTACTTCGGCCTGGTGGACAAGGGATACATGCCTCCGCGCGGCGCCTTCTCCTCCACGACCAGCACCGATGTCCAGCTCGGCAGCGGCAGGATCGCCATGTGCTTCAACGGGTCGTGGATGTTCGGCACCTATGCCAAGCTCAACGTCAAGGTCGGGATCGCGGCGAACCCCGTGGGCCCCAACGGCAAGTCGGTCTCCCTGTTCAACGGGCTGGGCGACTCGATCTCCAAGCAGTCGGCCAATATTGACAACGCCTCCAAGTGGGTGGCCTTCCTGGGAACCGCTGAGGCGCAGGACATCGTGGCCTCTCACGGAATCGTCTTCCCGGCGATCGCCTCCTCCACGAAGAAGGCCGTCAAGGTCTTCGAGGAAACGGGGCTTCCCACCAAGCCCTTCACCCAGCACCTGGAGGACAAGTCCACGTTCTTCTTCCCACTGACCTACTTCGGGGCGGATGTGGGCGCCATCATGAAGCCGGCGACGGACGACCTGTGGGCCAACCGGGTGCCGGCCTCAACGCTGACGAAGTACAACGAGCAGGTCAACCTCCTGTTCAAGACGTCCAAGCACAAGAAGAGCTGACAGCTCAGTTGCTCGTGACCAACCACGGGCCGGGTCCGGCGCATCGCCAGGCCCGGCCCGTGATCGTCAACGCAGCCCCACGATCTGCCCGGTGTCGAGGTCGACGTCGATGCGCTCGGCGGCGGGCCGGCTCGGCAGGCCCGGCATGGTCGACAGGCTGCCGCAGATCGCGTAGACGTAGCCGGCCCCCGCGGCCAGGCGCACCTCTCGCACCGGCAGGCGCCACCCGGTGGGCACGCCCTTGCGGCCGGGTTCAGCGGACAGGGACAGCGGGGTCTTGGCAACGATGACAGGCAGGTGGCCGAAGCCTGCCTGCTCGTAGGCCTCCAGCAGCCTGCTCGCGGCGGGGGTGTAGTCCACGCCGTCGGCGCCGTAGAGGTCGGCGAGCTTGGAGATCTTGGTGCACAGGTCGTCCTGCAGCTCGTAGGCGGGTCGGCTGCTGGCCGGCTCTCCCGCCTCCTGGCAGGCATCGACGACGGCTCCGGCCAGGTCGAGGCAGCCCTCGCCTCCCCTGGTGACGGGGTGGCAGACCGCGACCCGGGCTCCGGCGTCGCGGGCGATACGCGTCACCTCCTCGATCTCGGCGTCGTGGTCGGTGGGGAAGACGTTGACGGCCACGACCGGGGTGATGCCGAAGCCCCGCACGATCTGCAGGTGCTTGAGCAGGTTGGCGGCGCCGTCGCGCACGTCATCGACGTTCTCCTGGAGCATCTCCTCGGGCAGGTCCTTGCCGCTGACGAGGCGGTGGCGTCCGCTGTGGGCCTTGAGCGCCCTGATGGTGACCACGACGACGGCGACGCTCGGGTGCATCCCGGAGACGGCGCACTTGAGGTCGATGAAGCGCTCCAGGCCCATGTCGGATCCGAAGCCGGCCTCGGTGAGGATGTAGCCGCCGTCGTGGGCTCCTGCCGCGGCGACGCGGTCGGCGATGACCGAGGAGCATCCGGTGGCAATGTTGCCGAAGGGGCCGGTGTGGACCAGGACGGGGGTGCCCTCGCCGGTGCGCAGGAGGTTGGGCTCGAGGGCGTCGCGCAGGACGGCACACATGGCCCCGGCCGCCTTGAGCTCCTCCGCGCTGATCCACTCGCCGCTGCGGCTTCGGCCGATGACGATGCGCCCCAGGCGCCTGCGCAGGTCGGACAGGTCCGTGGCCAGCGACATGATGACCATGAGCTCACTGGCCGGGGTGATGTCGAAGGAGGCCTGCCGGGTGACTCCATCGATCTTGGACCCCAGGCCGGTGACGATATGGCGCAGGGCGCGGTCGTTGACGTCCAGCACCCGGGGCCAGGTGATGGTGCGCTCGTCAATGTCGAGCTCATTGCCGTGGTGCAGGTGGTTGTCGATCATTGCCGACAGGAGGTTGTGGGCGGCGGTGATGGCGTGGAAGTCGCCGGTCAGGTGCAGGTTCATCCGCTCTGCCGGCAGGATGCGGGCGCTCCCGGAGCCTCCGGCTCCGCCCTTGATGCCGAAGGTGGGGCCCATGGCCGACTGGCGCAGAGTCAGGACTGCCTGCTGGCCCAAGCGGGTGAGCCCCTGGGCCAGCCCGATGGCCGTGGTGGTCTTGCCCTCCCCGAAAGGCGTCGGCGTGATCGCAGTGACGACGACGTAGTGAGGGCTACTCGCCCCACCGCCACTCACGTGCTGGCTGGATTCCAGCGCCCGCAGGTCGATCTTGGCCACATCACGGCCATAGGGGATGACGTGCTCGGCGGCGATTCCCGCTGACGCCGCCAGCGCGTGAAGGTCGATCGGAGCGTCGGAGCCGCCAGCGGCCGCAATCACCTGGGTCATGGATGAAGCCTAGTCGGAACCGGCTCCCGGCTTCTGTCTTTCGCCATGGAGCCGCCAATCAGTGGAACATTGCTTGCCCCTGACAAAGAGTCATACCTTCAGCACGCCGAGCCTTATTCGACTAGTCTGTCGGTTACCCATCGGCCAACCATGGAGGTTGTTGTGAACCGTCGGATCGTCCTCTCCGCCCTCGCCGCATCGGCGTCACTGTGCCTTGCCGTGACGGGATGCTCCGGCACATCGGGGACATCGCAGGCCGGTGCCAGCAGTTCTGCGACTGCGTCGCCCGCGGGCCCTGTCGGCACCGTCGATCCGCCGTCGGGCATCGAGGGCCTCGACAAGCTCGGCCTGTCGAAGGCCACGATGAGTATCAAAACCGCTCCCGGACTGAGCAACTATGACGAGAAGGGCCTCACCTACGTCGACCCGATCACGGATCCGGCCGCTGATCTCTCGGTCCATCACGTGACCTGGGACGGTAAGGAGACCTGGAAGGCGAGCGTGCCGGTCCCCAGCGGCGCCGATCCCGCCTCGCTGAGCCCCATGATGAGCTATGACGACGCACTGGGTGTCGTCTCCTACTGGTTCACCACCGACCAGGTCGACCGGGAGGACTCCACGCTCCGCCTCCACCCGGTCAGCGGTAAGCTTCACTGGTTCGACACCAGCACTGGGAAACAGGGCTCTGATCCCTTTGCCGAGGATGGGAACACCTACTCGGCGCACACGCAGCTGGTCGGAGGGCTTCAGATAGGCCCAGGCGGCGGAATGAGCGCCGTGAAGATCGTGGACTCCTCACACACCCTTGTGAGTCACTCCGCGCAGGAGCTGGGACTCACCGACGGCAGTCGGGGCGAGTTCTACTCATGGAAGGGGCAGGTGCGTTTCAGGGGCACCGAGCCCGCCGACCCCGCAGATCTCCTCAAGCTCAACACCTCCAAACCCATCCCCGACCTCAGCGCCGACGCCCGAATCTGGACCACGCCCACCAGAATCCTGGTTCTGGACCAGTCGGACAGCCGCTTGCAGTCTGTGACCGACAGTGGGGCGCAGGTCCTGGATCTCAAGGGATGCACCATTCCACCCAAGAGCAACCTCACGGTCGGCAGCGGCGACACCTATGAGCACCTCGGCCAGCTGCGCATCGCTCAGGACGGGACCACTGAGTGCCTGTCCAAGACCATCGGGAACCCCTCCGACACCATCAGCACCACCCTGAGCGATGGCAGCATCATCGTTCGTTCCACCGCCGATGAGGGAAAGACCTTCTCCTTCCGCTACATCAGCGCCGACGGCTCCACGAAAGTCGATCTGCCGAAGAAATCGGTCCCCAGTGCCCACGACAACCACCTCGTGTACTCCACCTCCGCCGACGGCGTCTCAACCGTGACCGCCTTCAGTGAGAAGGATCTCAAGCCCTCGAGCTCCTGAGCCATGGGCCCCCTCGGGGCTACTCCTCGGCGAGGGCCTCGGCGATGGCCCGCATGGTCACTTCCCGGCTGTAGCCCTTGCGCCCCAGCACGGCCGCGGTGCGACGCCGGCGCACCTCCCAGGGCAGGTGGCCGGTGGCGGAGAGCTTCTTGCGAGCCAGCGCCAGCGCCGCTGAGTCCTCGTCCTCGGAGCTGATCTGCTCGAGGGCCTCGGCGACGTCCGACTCACCCAGCCCCTTGCGCCGCAGCTCCTCGGCGATGGCTCGCCTGGCCGCCCCCTTCTCCGCGAAGCGGGTGCGCGCGAGGCGGGCCGCGTAGGCGGTGTCGTCAATGACTCCGGCGGCCTCCAGACGGTCGAGGACCTCGGAGGCTACACGGGGGTCCACCTCCTTGCGCTCGAGGAGCTCGGCCAGGGCGGCGCGAGGGGCCGCGCTGCGGTCCAGGCGGCGCAGGACGATCTCCCGCGCCGCCTCGACCGCCTGCGCATGGGCGTCAGGGATGAGCCAGGGCATCAGAACCCGCCGGCCTCCTCACCGAAGATGGTGTCCGACTCATCCGCCGACGCCTCCTTGGAGGTCTTGACGCCCTTGGAGGTCTTAGCAGTGGAGGTGGCCTTCTTCCCGCGCCCTCGGGCGGTCTTGACCGCGCTCGTGGCGGCGGTGTCAGCACTCTCCACCGGGACGGCTGCCGCGGCCACGGCGGCCTCGGCAGCAGCAAGCTCCTCAGCCTCCCGGGCCTTGCGGCCGGGCTCACCGATGCCCAGGGCGGCGAGGATCTTCTCCTCGATCTCGGCAGCCAGCTGCGGGTTGTCCTTGAGGAAGTTGCGGGCATTCTCCTTACCCTGACCGAGCTGGTCCTCCCCATAGGTGAACCAGGCCCCCGACTTGCGCACCACGCCGTTGTCCACTCCCAGGTCCAGCAGGCTGCCCTCGCGGGAGATGCCCTGGCCGTAGAGGATGTCGAACTCGGCCTGCTTAAAAGGCGGCGCCATCTTGTTCTTGACGACCTTGACCCGGGTGCGGTTGCCCACAGGCTGGTCCCCGTCCTTGAGGCCGCCGATGCGGCGCACGTCCAGGCGCACGGAGGCGTAGAACTTCAGGGCCTTCCCGCCGGTGGTGGTCTCCGGGTTGCCGAAGAACACACCGATCTTCTCACGCAGCTGGTTGATGAAGATGGCGGTGGTGCCGGTGGAGGACAGCGCACCGGTGATCTTGCGCAGCGCCTGGCTCATGAGGCGGGCCTGGAGACCGACGTGGGAGTCCCCCATCTCTCCCTCGATCTCAGCCTTGGGGACCAGGGCCGCCACGGAGTCGATGACGATGATGTCCAAGCCGCCTGAGCGCACCAGCATGTCGGTGATCTCCAGGGCCTGCTCCCCAGTGTCCGGCTGTGAGACCAGGAGGTTGTCGATGTCGACGCCCAGGGCCTTGGCGTAGACCGGGTCGAGGGCGTGCTCGGCGTCGATGAAGGCCGCGTTCCCGCCGGCCCTCTGCGCGCTGGCCACGGCGTGCAGGGCGACGGTGGTCTTTCCGGAGGACTCCGGCCCGTAGACCTCGACGATGCGTCCCCTCGGGAGCCCTCCGACTCCCAAAGCCACGTCGAGGGCGACCGACCCTGTCGGGATGACGGAGACCGGAGGACGGGACTCGTCCCCCAGGCGCATGACGGATCCCTTACCGAAGCTCTTGTCGATCTGGGCGAGGGCTGTGGCCAGGGCCTTGGAGCGGTCCTGGGTCTGGCTGGCAGCAGGCATTGTTCTACCTCGGTTCTCAGGGCGGCGCGCAGCCGCGGCGGGCATGGCTGGTCAACTTCGGCGAGGTCCCCTCTCCGGGGCTCACCAACGACGGTATGCCTGACCACTGACATCTATCTCCGCCCCGCATCAGCCCTGTGGACTCAGGGGGCCTAGTCGTCGTTCGTGGAGAACAGTACCCGAACACCTGTTCGATCATGACATCATCGTCACGCGCGTGTCGGCGACTCCAATCCTGTCCCCAGCACCCGCCCTCATCACCTGGGCTCAGCGACGCGGATCCGAGCGGAAGATCCACCGCTCGGCATCCGAGCGCTCGGTCTCCTCGCACAGCAGGCCCCAGACCTGCTCCGGGGCCACACCGTCGTCGAGCGCCTGCACGCAGGTCACCCCCAGCCCCGGAAGAACCAGATCCTGGGCCAGTGACCGGCCGTAGGCCGGACCGAAGACCGCCTCGACGGCATTCCAGAACTCCGAGTGCTTCACCACTCCCCCTTTGTCAACAGGCAACCCGGCGGCGAGTCCACTCATCGTGGCCCCACCGCCGGGAAGGTCGGCTCACTGGTAACGATCTGCGCGCCACAAGATCAGCGCACGCAGAGCGTCAGCGGATGGTCACCGCAGGGCGACCCCCTGCTGACGCACGAGCTCATCGGGAACCGTGTCCGGAATCATGACGCCCTCGGTCAGGGCGATGCGGTCGGAGACCTCACGCAGCACCATGGACAGGGGGGCGTCAAGCGCCTGGCAGATGGAGGCGAGCAGCTCGGAGGAGGCTTCCTTCTGGCCGCGCTCGACCTCGGAGAGGTACCCCAGGGAGACACGGGCCTGCGAGGAGACCTCGCGCAGCGTGCGCCCCTGGTGCTGTCGGACGCCGCGCAGGACCTCTCCGATCTCGCGGCGCAGGACGACATTCTCGTGCTTCGGGGTGTCCACGGACACACCGTACCCTGCCCCGGGTCCCTGGCGCATCGGCATCCGGTTGTTGATCGGGCGAGTGGTGCGGGGGTGAGTCGTGTTGTTCATCGTCTAGCACAACCATTCACGTCGTGGATTCATTCCCGCCACGTGGGGCCAGCTCTCCGGCTCCGGTGACGTTGAGAACCACTCTACCGGCATTCCTGAGAGAAATCTGAAACACGTCTTAGTCTGCGGTCTGTAGTTGGTCAGTCGTCATTGAGAAGCAATCAGGGCTGCGGCCCACACTCGTCCTTCTGTAGGAAGCCGATGGCCAGCTCACACACCTCCATCACGGTGGCGCACCGGATCTGCGAGCGATCACCGCTCAGGTGCAGCTCACGGTGCCTCTGCCCCCATGGGGCAACAACCGCGACATGGACCGTTCCGGCCGGATGACCGTCGGCCGGCCCCGGCCCGGCCACCCCGGTGGTGGCCAGTCCCAGATCCGCCCCGAGGAGCCGGCGCACTCCGTGCGCCATCTGCAGGACGACATCGCGGTCCACCGGCCCGGTCAGCTCCAGGTGCGCGGCATCGACCCCAAGGACCTGCGCCTTGATCCGGGTGGCGTAGGCCACGACCGCCCCCACGAGCACACGGGAGGCGCCGGGAACCTCCACCAGGCTGGAGGCGACCTGCCCACCCGTCAACGACTCGGCGATCGCCAGAGTCATTCCGCGATCCGCGGCGGCCTGCAGGAGAGCCCTCGCCACGCGGACGCGGCCCTCGGTGCCGGGCGCGCCCTCGATCACCACGGCTTCCACCCTGGGGCGGTCACTGGCCGCTCCCTCCGTTCTGACGACTCAGCAGCATCGCCTGGCGGACGTAGTCCAGGCCGGTCACCACCGTGACGACGAGCGCCGCAGCCACGATGACATAGGCCGCCTTGGTCAGGAACGCGGCCGGCCCCGCGGACAGCATGAGCATGGACCATGGCGTGAGCAGCCCGACCAGCCCCACCATCTGGAGCGTCGTCTTGATCTTGCCGCCGCGCGAGGCCGCCATGACGGCGCGGCGCAGCATGAAGAAGCGCATGACCGTGATGCCGAGCTCGCGCACGACGATGAGGATGGTGACCCACCACCACAGTCGTTGGTTGACGCTCAGCAGAACGAAGGCGGACAGAGTCAGCGCCTTGTCCGCGATCGGGTCGGCGATCTTGCCGAAAGAGGTCACCAGACCCCACGAGCGCGCCAGCTGGCCGTCCAGACGGTCCGTGAAGGCAGCGACGACGAAGACCACGACTGCGGCGAGCCTGGCCCGGTCCCCGGGTAGCAGGGAGAGCCAGATGAAGACGGGCACGAGCAGCAGGCGCAGCACCGTCAGGACGTTGGCGATGTTGAGCAGCGGCGCCTGCTCTGACTGCGCGGCGCCATCCGGGGCGGTCGGGGCGTTCATCAGGTCCAGCCTAGTCGCGGACGGCCTCCCACCGACGCAGAAACCTCGATCCGTCTTCTCAACGGCCTCGCATCCGAGCGGCTGCACCGTACGCGCTATGCCCCACTGCAGACGACACGCGGCATAGGATCCGTTCTCACCCGCGGTTCACGCCGACATCCGGGCCCCCCGCACCGCTGGAACGAGCATGAACCGTGTACGCACTCTTAAGGTTCACTTCATACATTCATCATCATGCACCCCTCCACTCCTCCACCCTCATCGTCACCGGACTGCGCCGGCCTCACCCGCAGGTCACGGGGTCCTGGCCTGCTGACCGCCGTCGTTCTCACCGCATCCGTCGCCATGAACGGTTGCTCGACGAGTTCCGATCAGGCGGTGCCGGCTCAATCGCCGACTCCGTCCGCCTCCGCCAGCGTCGGCGGCTCGCAGGACGTCCACTTCACCGTGGGTTACGCCGGCGACGTCCTCATGCATATGCCGGTGATGGAGTCCACTCCGGCAGGCTCAGGGGATATCACCGCCAACATCGCCGCTGAGACCCCCTGGGTCGAGGGCCTGGATCTGGCCCTGTGCGGGATGGAGGTGCCCGTCGCTCCGGACGGGGTCTACTCGGGTTACCCCGCCTTCGGCACCTCTACCGAGGTCGTGGCCGCCTTGGCGAGATCCGGCTGGGACGGCTGCGCGACCGCCTCCAACCACGCCGCGGACCGGGGGGAGGCCGGCGTCGTGGCCACCTTGGACGCCCTGGACGCTCACGGGTTGGGCCACGCGGGCACCTACCGGAGCCAGCAGGACGCCTCGGTGCCCTTCGCGCTCTACGAGCTGGAGCGGGGCGGGCGCACCGTGACCGTCGCCCAGATCTCCACGACCATGGACCTCAACGGCCTGGAGGATCCCACCGGATACTCCGTGTCGCTCAACGACGTCGGCGCCATCACGAAGGCGGCGAAGTCGGCCCGTGCGGCGGGTGCCGATCTCGTCGTCGTCCATTCCCAGCTCGGTGAGGAGTACGAGACCACGCCCAACGACAAGCAGGTCTCCTACGCCCAGTCCCTGGCCGACACCGGGCAGGTCGACATCTTCTTCGGCGCTCATCCCCATGTGCCTCAGCCCGCCGAGAAGCTCTCCGGAGGAGTCGGGGGCAAGGGGATGTGGGTGTCGTACTCGGCAGGCAACTACATCTCGAACCAGGATGAGGAGTGCTGCGCCCCGCTGTCCGACGTCGGTCAGCTGGTCTGGGCCGACGTCACCTCCCACGCCGACGGCTCGGTGAGCGTGGACAAGCTGAACTGGCACCCGTTCACCATGGATCTCGCCGGCGGCCACAAGATCAGGGACCTGGCGGCGCTTCACAACGGCGAGCAGCCTGCCGGCCTGGGGCTGAGCAAAGAGCAGATCGACCGGCGCTGGAGCCTGCTCACCTCTCAGGTCAAGGACGCCTCGACCATGGCCACCACACCGCCCAAGCCCACCGGACCGGCTCCGACGATTCCCAGTCGGGAAGAGGTCATCACACGGGCAGGGGCACACCCGGCCCCGCAGGGCGCGGCGTCGGCCTCCGCCTCACCACGATGAGCCGCGGCCTGTGAGCGACCAGGCGTCCTCGGAGTCCTCATCGGCGGAGGTGTCGTCCCAGGACTCCGACTCCGGCAGGCTGGAGGCGACATCCAAGGGGTCCGTGCTGTAGCGGTTCGACGGCATGACCGCAGTACGGGGCTCATTCGCGGCCGGAGCCGACGGGGCCTCGGAATCGGGCTCGCCTTGAGACGCGTCAGGGGCCTCGGGACTCTCCGCGCTTCCCGGCGCACCGCCCTCGCCCTTGATCCAGGCCAGGGTCTCCTCGAGCTGCTCGGGCTGGACGAGGACGTCGCGGGCCTTGGATCCCTCCGAGGGGCCGACGACCTCACGGGACTCGAGCAGGTCCATGAGGCGTCCGGCCTTGGCGAAGCCGACGCGCAGCTTGCGCTGGAGCATGGAGGTGGAGCCGAACTGACTGGAGATGATGAGCTCGGCGGCCTGCAGGAGCAGGTCCATGTCATCACCGATCTCCTCGTCGATCTGCTTCTTGACCTCCGGGACGACGACGTCCTCGCGGTACTCGGGCGTCAGCTGGGACTTGACGTGCTCGACGACGGAGCGGATCTCGGACTCGGTGACCCACGAGCCCTGGATACGCACTGGCGTGGAGGCGCCCGGGCCCAGGTAGAGGGCGTCACCCTGGCCGGTGAGCGTCTCGGCCCCGTTCTGGTCGAGGATGACCCGGGAGTCCAGCTGGGAGGCCGTGGCGAAGGCCAGGCGCGAGGGGACGTTGGACTTGATGAGGCCGGTGACCACCTGGGCGACGGGACGCTGGGTGGCCAGCACCAGGTGGATCCCGGCAGCGCGGGCCAGCTGGGTGATGCGCTGGATGGAGGCCTCCACGTCCTTGGGGGCGGTCATCATGAGGTCGGCGAGCTCGTCGACGACGACCAGGAGGTAGGGGTAGGGGCTCAGCTCTCGCTGGGATCCCGGCAGGGGCTGGACCTCGCCTGCGCGCACCGCCTTGTTGAAGTCGTCAATGTGCTTGAAGCCGAAGGAGGCCAGGTCGTCGTAGCGGGCGTCCATCTCGCGCACCACCCACTCCAGGGCCTCGGCCGCCTTCTTCGGGGAGGTGATGATCGGGGTGATGAGGTGGGGGATGCCCTCGTAGATGGTCAGCTCCACCCGCTTGGGGTCCACCAGCACCATGCGCACCTCCTCGGGGGTGGCACGCATCATGATCGAGGTAATCATCGAGTTGACGAAGGAGGACTTACCCGAACCGGTCTGCCCGGCCACCAGCAGGTGCGGGGTCTTGGCCAGGTTGGTGACGACGTAGTCGCCCTCGACGTTCTTGCCCAGCCCGACCACCAGCGGGTGCGCCTGCTTGCGCGCGGCCTGGGAGCGCAGGACGTCGCCGAGCTTGACCATCTCCCGGTCGCTGTTGGGGATCTCGATGCCGATGGCGCTCTTACCCGGAATGGGTGTGAGCAGACGGATCTCGTCGGAGGCCACCGCGTAGGCGATGTTCTTCTCCAGCCCCGTGATCCGGGAGACGTTGACCCCCCGGCCCCGGTGAACCTCGTAGCGGGTGACCTGGGGGCCGCGCGTATAGCCGGTGACCGTGGCGTCCACGTTGAACTCGGCGAAGACGTTCTGCAGGGACTCCACAATGGCGTCGTTGGCGGGGGTGCGGGTGGAGTGGCCCGGGCCGGGACCGAGCAGCGCGTCATCGGGCAGGGTGTAGGTCGATCCGTCGGGCAGAGCCATGTTGCTCAGGTCGCTCATGGCGATCTGGTCGGCGAGGTCGGGCTCCTCCAGCGCGACCTCGGGGGTCTCCTCAGTGACGGCGTCGAAACCGGAGGGCGGCTGCGGGGTCGGCTGCGGCGCGCTGCGCTTGGCCGATGAGGGTTTGCGCTGCCCTCCTGCGGCCGGGCCGGAGGCCACGGAGCGACCCGCCGGGCCGGCGGGCCTGCTCCGGGTGGGAGAGGCGGCTGAGGGAGCCGGGGAGGCGATGACGTCGGTCTCCTCGCCCACGTCCGGGATGACGAAGTCGTCGCCCTCGGAGTGAGCGCCGTGATCGGCGCCCGGCTCGAAGAGCTCGGTGATCGTCGTCTGCTGGGCCTGCCGGTCGGCCGAGCGCTTACGGCGGCCACTGCCCCGTTTACGTGAGGCCGACTCCTCCACCTCCAGGGCGGAGCGGAAGGGCTCGTCGCCGTCGTAGGAGTCCAGGAGCGCCGTCTGATCCGAGTCCGCGCCCGAGGCGCCGGCCCGCCCAGAGCCTCCACGAACCCGCCCCAGCAGGCGCCGGGCCAGGGAGTCACCCGATCCATCGGCGCCGTGGGAGGCTCCGTCACCGTCCGCGGCCCGGTACTGATCCAGTAGGTCACGGATCTCGGCAACGGTCTTGCCGGACATGACCAGGGCGGAGAACGCGGTCAGGAGGAGGAACAGGATGAAGGCCCCCACGGAGGAGAACAGAGCCGCCAGCGGGTAGCCCACCAGCCACCCCAGCAGCCCTCCGGCAGCCTCCAGTCCGCCGAGGTTGTTCCTGAGGACCGGGTTGCCGCTGCCGACCTGGATCATTCCGGTCAGAGCTGTCAGCAGCCCCAGGCAGCCCACGGAGACCCGTGCGTGCACCGCCCCCAGGCTGTGGACCCGCAGCATGGCGATGCCCAGCGCCGCCAGGAGCGGGGGCACGAAGACACCCAGGACACCGACGGGGCCCGCGGCGATGTGGTGCAGGAGATCGCCTGCGGCGCCGGAGATCCCGAACCACTCGCGCAGTGCCAGCACCGCTGCGAGGGCCAGGATGAGGAAGGCCCAGCCGGTACGGCGGTAGCGTCCGCCCGAGGGCCCGGTTCCAGGCGCGGAGAAGGGTGCGGCCCCTGGAGCGGAGCCGCCGCGATTACGTCCTCTGCCGGTTCCCGGTGAAGGCGCAGCTGTTCTCGTGGTGCGACGATTGGCCATGATGCTCTAGAAACTATCGGATTCTCGGTGTCATTGACCTTGCCACGCCGCCCGCCCCGGCCGGAGACACGTCACCTTCTCGGTGCCGCGGCCCGGTGCGGGGACTCATCCCCTGAGGGTAGAGGCAGGCGCGCCCCGGGCCCCCGTCAGGACCTCTCGTCGTCGGCGCGGAGGAACTCATCGATCTCCTCGCACAGCGGGGCCTGGGCCGGGCCGCTGCGGGCCACGGCGTGGGCGGCGGCCGCGTTGGCTCGCCTGGCCGCCTCGACGACGTCGAGCCCGCCCAGGAGGCCGGCGACCAGGACACCGGTGTGCGTGTCTCCCGCTCCCGTCGTGTCCACGACCTCACGCACGAAACCGGGTACCTCGATCGGCTCACCGCCCACCGGGTGGAGAACACAGCCGTTCACGCCGGTTCGGTGGACGATCAGTGCTTCAGGGCAGGCCTGCCGGATGGCACCGGTGCCGCCCAGTCGCTTCTCGAGGCGCCCCATCTCCAGGTCGTTCCCGGTCAGTATCGTTGCCCTCCTCAGCAGCGGAAGGAGCACCTGGTCGGGGATGTCGGGCTGCACCGGGCCGAGGTCGATCACGAGCCCGACGCCGTCGGGGATCGACAGGAGCCAGTCGGTCAGGATGCCACGGCTCGTGTAGTGGGCCAGGTCGTAACCCGTGGCGTAGACCCAGTCCCCGGCCCTGAGGTCGATGCTCTCGAGATCCTCACGCTGAGGCTCGCCCTCAACACCCGCGGTGGTGATGAAGGTGCGTCGGCCGGAGGGCTCGATGAGCGTCGTGCAGGTGCCGATGTCCCCGACGAGCTCCTCGACGAGCAGCTCCACCCGGTCCAGCCGCATCGACTCGCGCACCCGCGCGGAGTTGGGTCCGGTTCCCAGGGTGGCGGCCAGGGCCGTGGGAACACCCTGCCGGGCTGCGGCCGAGACCACGGTGTACCCGCCACCGACGACCGGACCCGACGACGCCCCGGTGATCGCCCCTCCCGGCGTCGGCACACTGCTGACGTGGAGGGGGATGTCAATGAGGATGGATCCGGTGGATATGAAGCACGCGGGCCGGAAGAGAGTCATGCAGTAAGCGCCCTCCCGCTATGCCTCGATGACGACCGGGACGATCATGGGACGGCGCCTGAGGCGGCGCCCGATCCAGCGCCCCAGGGTGCGGCGCATGACCTGCTGGAGGGAGTAGGCGTCCGCCTTCCCGGTCTCCAGCGCAGCCGACAGGGCCTCAGTCACATCGGGAAGGATCTCCTCGAAGACCGAGTCGTCCTCCGCCACGCCCCGCGCCTGGATGTGGGGGCCGGCCAGGATCGTGCCGGTCGTGGTCTCCACCACGGCGTAGACCGAGACGAAGCCCTCCTCCGCCAGGATGCGGCGGTCCTTGAGCTCGGCCTCGTCGATCTCCCCCACCGAGGAGCCGTCGACGTAGATGTAGCCGCAGGGCACCTGGCCGGCGATACGGGCCACTCCCCCCTCCAGGTCGACGGCCACGCCGTCCTCGCACAGCATGACCCGTTCCGGGGCGATTCCCGTCTTGACGGCGAGCCCACCATTGGCCACCAGATGACGAATCTCACCGTGAATGGGCATGACGTTGCGGGGCTGGACGATGTTGTAGACGTGGAGCAGCTCCTCGGAGGAGGCGTGCCCGGAGACGTGGACCTTGGCGTTGCCCTGGTGGACCACGCGTGCCCCCAGCCTCATGAGCTGGTTGATGACCCGGAAGACGGAGTTCTCGTTGCCGGGGATGAGGGAGGAGGCGAAGATGACGGTGTCCCCGGGCTCGATGGTGACGCTGCGGTGCTCGGAGTGGGCCATCCGGGACAGGGCCGCCATGGGCTCTCCCTGAGAGCCGGTGACCATGAGGACTCTCTCGTGCGGGGGCAGCGAGGTGATGTCCCGGGCATCGATGAGGACGCCGGCGGGGACCTTGAGGTAGCCGCGCTCGGCGGCGATCCCCATGTTGCGCACCATGGAGCGCCCCACGAGGGCGACCCGCCTGTCGTGCAGGGCGGCGGCGTCGAGGACCTGCTGGACCCGGTGGACGTGGCTGGCGAAGGAGGCCACGACGATCTGCCCGTCGGAGTCGGCGAAGACGTTGTCCAGGACCTGGCCGATCTCGCCCTCATGGCCCACCATGCCCGGGACCTCGGCGTTGGTGGAGTCAACGCAGAACAGGTCCACGCCCTCCTCACCGAAACGGGCGAAGGAGCGCAGGTCCGTGATGCGCCCGTCGATGGGCAGGGAGTCCATCTTGAAGTCACCGGTGGCCAGCACGTTGCCGGCATCGGTGCGGATCATGACGGCCATGGCGTCGGGGATGGAGTGGTTGACGGCCACGAACTCCAGGTCGAAGGGGCCGTAGGAGACCTCCTCGTGCTCGATGACCTGGCGCAGCACCGGGCGGATACGGTGCTCCTTGAGCTTGGCCTCCACGAAGGCCAGCGTGAGCTCGCTTCCCACCAGGGGGATGTCGTCACGCAGGCGCAGCAGGTAGGGCACACCCCCGATGTGGTCCTCGTGCCCGTGAGTCAGCACCAGGGCGACGACGTCGTCGATGCGGTGCTCGATGGAGGAGAAGTCGGGAAGGATGAGGTCGACGCCCGGCTGGTCCTCCTCGGGGAAGAGCACACCGCAGTCAACGATGAGCAGCTTGCCGCCCAGCTCGAAGACGGTCATGTTGCGGCCGACCTCGCCCAGGCCCCCCAGGGGAGTGATGCGCATGGCGCCATCAGCGAGGGGGCCGGGGGTCTTCAGCGCGGGAAAGTTCGTCACGCGGGCATCCTACCGAGGATGTCTCGGATATCGATTGATACGGCGCGAGGCAGTTCGACGCCGTCGTGGTTCTGCAACGTTCCGACGGCGAGTTCAGGGGCTTACCGGGTTCGCTCTACGATATGCCGGTGACGACCACGAGCCTGCCGGATGACGGAGCCAGGGACACCGCTCCCTCTTCGTCAACCGAGTCACAGCCGAGTCCCGCTCCTCGTGAGAGCCGGCGAGGCCTCCTGGGAAGAGCCGCCCTGGCAACGACGGCGGGCGTGCTCGGCGCGGGCGCCGGCGCAGGAGCCACTCACTGGCGGGAGACCCACCTCTCCCCCACCGCCAGAACCGCCCCTCGCCCGGCGGGCCCCGGCAGCGCGCTCAGTACGCGAGTGGTCTTCCAGACCGACGGGAAGTCCGGAAAGCTGGCGCTGACCTTCGACGACGGGCCGGACCCCCGTTGGACTCCACGGGTGCTCGACATGCTGGCGAGGTTGCACGTGCGGGCCACCTTCTTCGTTCTGGGCTCCGCGGTGCAGGCCCATCCCGAGCTGATCGCGCGACAGGTCGCCGAAGGACACGAGGTCGGGGTCCATAACTGGGTGCACACAGACGTCTACGGCGTGAGCTTCTCCGAGCTGAGCGACTCGGTGGACCGCACGTGTGAGGCGATCGAGGCGGCAGGCGCCCCGTCTCCGCGCCTGTGGCGGCCTCCCTACGGCCGGGTTGACGCGCCGGCCATGATGGTTGCCTCGCTCAAGAGGATGGACCTGCTGCTGTGGAGCGTTCACACGCCAACGGCGGCGGCCGCCGACGCTGTCAAGGACGTTGCCGGCGCCGGGTCGGTGGTGCTGTGCCACGACGGGCGCACGCAACCCTCCGAGGGCCTGTTCTCCGCCCTGGAAGGAGGTCTGCGCTCACTGCTGGAGCGAGGGCTCACGGTCACGACGGGTAGCGACCTGCTGGCCTCCGCCTGATGGACCACTGAAGAACCCTCACCCGCATGAGCGCGGTTCACCGCGGCGGCATGGGGCGAGCAGATGGGCGAGTACACAAGGCGCCCGCTCCACCGTGCGGTGGAGCGGGCGCCTGTTCCTCGTACCCCCAGCCGGATTCGAACCGGCGCCGCCGCCGTGAGAGGGCGGTGTCCTAGGCCACTAAACGATGGGGGCAGGCTATGGAGTTGTGAACCAGCAGACCTAATCGGACTGCTTGATCCGTACCCCCAGCCGGATTCGAACCGGCGCCGCCGCCGTGAGAGGGCGGTGTCCTAGGCCACTAAACGATGGGGGCTTATGACAGTCCGAATACCGAAACCGGTAACCGGACCCTCGTACCCCCAGCCGGATTCGAACCGGCGCCGCCGCCGTGAGAGGGCGGTGTCCTAGGCCACTAAACGATGGGGGCCACAGATCATGAGATCCGCTGGGGTACCAGGACTCGAACCTAGAATAACTGAACCAGAATCAGTCGTGTTGCCAATTACACCATACCCCAAAGGGCTTCACCCCGGAACGGATCACGTCCGAGGCAGCGGGCAGTAATCTACACGCCCACCCTCAGCCCATCAAATCGCCAGGAGGTGAAGACCGACACACAACGGACGTCTCGGGATCGTCCCCCTCCATCCTCCCACTCGCCGCCTCACAGGCCCCTGGCAGCCGGCACCGCAGCCCCTCCTGAGTGCTCACAACCAAGCGGAGCTCCAGAGGCATCCCCTACACTCCCATCTAGTTCCTGCTCACCCCACCCTCCTGGAAGGCCTTATGCCCATCCACCCTCAGCGCCACCAGGCATGTCGCGGCCCGCGCAGCAACCGCCTCCTCACCCTTGGACTGACCCTGACCGCAGCACTTGCACTGAGTGCCTGCGGGCCGGCCCACAAGGGGCAGCTGACCGTCGAACCTGCGAACGCCTCCGCCGAGGCCAGTACCTCCGCCCCGGAACCATCCGAGACGCCGAGCCCAACGCCGTCGGCAACAACCTGGACGGCCCCGAACGTCACGATCTCCAACGACACCACCGGCACGTGGCACCGACAGGACGACATACTCAAACAGCCGACCAACACATCATCAGAAATCAGCCAGGCCTACAATTTCGACGCAGAAGGCTGCCTGGCCATCATCTTCTACAAAGCGAACCACTCAATCTACGACGAAAGAAAAATAGGTGGAGACAACACCACCTCCTCCGCCAAGATTCAGGAGACGATGCCGAACCACAGCTCTTTCGCGATGACCTCAGGGCCGACTTCCGTCAGCGCCGTACGAGACGACAATGGAACACTCCCCGGATACGAGATCGGCTACACGGCCACCGTCAAGTACGCCAGTGGCTCGACGGGCGACGTGGCTGGATATCGTTTCTTCCGCCAGATCAGCGATCAGGGTGTCACCCTGGAAATCTTCCTGGAGTGCTCCCCGGACAAGCTCGCCTCCGCCGACACATGGCACCAGTTCCTGTTCTCGACACGAGTGTCGGGACTCGATGCTGGGGCCATGAAGTAGAAGGGCTCCGACACCGATCCACTGCGTCCATCCCTCCTTCCTCACCACCAGGAGAGCCGCATTGCCTCACCCAGCACCGCACCACCACCAGATGCTCCTTACCCGTACCCCCTCCAGAGCTCGTCGCCTGGCCCTGGGGATGTGCCTCGCAGCCAGTCTGGCGCTGAGCGCCTGCGGCCCCGCCCACCAGGGACAGCTGAGCGTCGAGCCCGCCGGCGCCTCCGCCGAGGCCAGCCCCTCCGACTCGGAACCATCCGAGACACCGAGCCCGACGTCGTCGAAGACGCCGTCCGCCACCCCCTCTGCAGCCGCCACGTGGTCTCGACCGTCAGTCACCTTCACCAACGAAGATACATCCGTCTGGTCCCGAAACGACGATCTGGCCAACACCGATAAGAACTCCGATTCTGTCCACATCGAGGGATACCAGTTCACCAACGGGCAGGTCTGTCAGGGGTACATCAGCCAATACGTCTCGGAAAAATATTTCACGCCCCACCCCATCGATGGGCTGCAGTCGATGACTGACGTATCGATTAAGACTGACGACTACACAACCTATCAGACCACCAGCACCCCTTCGCCTGTCGAAGCAGTGCGCGACGACAACGGAACGATTCCCGGTTACGAGGTGGGATTCAGCGGTAACGTCAACTTCTCTAACTCCCCGAATACACCTGTCGTGGGATATCGTTTTAGCAGGACCGTCGGAAAAGAGGGATACGTCCTGAATGTTGCACTTGTGTGCCAAACGGATACACCGGCCTCTTTAGAGCAGTGGCACACAATTCTCGCCGGTATCCGAGTCCAGGGAATCGACGCCGGAGCCATGTAATCGGCCGGCGCGGCCCGCAGAAGAGCGGGACGGCTGGTGCGGTCCTGTACTCAGCTCCGCACTCACTGAGCCGGTGGGGCCGGGACGCACGCGCTAGCGCTGCGTCCCGGCCCCACCGGCTCAGTTCATCGTGCAGTCACCTCACCCGAGCCGGACCCGAAGAGTCTTCAGCCTGGCCAGGGTGGAGCTGCTTCCGAGGATCTCCATGGACTCGAACAAGGGCGGAGAGACCTGTCGCCCGGTCACCGCGACACGCAACGGGCCGTAAGCCAGACGCGGTTTGATCCCCTCGCCGTCGGGCATGCCCCGCCCCTCGACGATGGCGGTCTTGAGGGCCTCCTCCAGATGGTCCTTGTCCCACTGCTCAGGATTGAGCCCCTCCAGGGCGCTGATGCCCGCATCCAGCACGTCTCCGGCCGATGCCTTGAGCTTGGACAGAGCCTTGTCGTCGACGACGAGATCGTCGTCGGACACGAAGAGGAAGCCGAGCATGTCGCGGCTCTCTCGCAGCAGCTGGATCCGCGTCTGAATAAGGGGGGCCGCCGCGTTGAGGATCTCCTGCTCGCGCGCCGTGAGCTTGTCGAAGGCCTCCGCTGAGACCAGTGGCACCTGAGCGGTCTCACCGGTCGGGTCGGGGTAGGCATCGGCGAGGTAGGGCACCAGCCGGTCCCGGAAGTCGATCTCTCCCAGCGCACGCACCTGCTCGGCGTTGATGGCTTCGCACTTCTTGGGGTCGAAGCGGGCCGGGTTGGGGTTGACGTCATGGACGTCGAAGGCCTCGATCATCTCCGCGGCTGAGAAGACGTCGCGGTCCGCGCTCAGTGACCACCCCAGGAGGGCCAGGTAGTTGAGGAGACCCTCGGGGATCATGCCGCGGTAGCGGTGGATGAGGAGGTTGGACTGGGGGTCCCGCTTGGACAGCTTCCGGTTGCCCTCCCCCATGACGTAGGGCAGGTGCCCGAACTCTGGAATGACCTGAGCCCGACCGATGTCCATGAGGGCCCGATAGAGGACCACCTGCCGCGGGGTGGAGGACAGCAGGTCCTCACCGCGCAGAACGTGGGTGACGCCCATCGCGGCGTCGTCAACGGGGTTGACCAGGGTGTAGAGGGGCTCACCGCCTGCGCGCACGACGACGTAGTCCGGCACGCTGCCGGCCTTGAAGGTGATGGGGCCGCGGACCAAGTCGGTGAAGGTGATGTCCTCATCCGGCATCCGCATCCGCAGGACGGGCAGGCGACCCTCGGCGCGGAAGGCGTCCTTCTGCTCCTGGGTCAGATCGCGGTCGAAGCCGTCGTAGCCGAGCTTGGGGTCCTCGCCACGCTCACGGTGGCGCGCCTCGATCTCCTCGGGGGTGGAGAAGGACTCGTACAGGTAGTCGGCAGCCAGCAGCTCGGCGGCCACCTCCTTGTACAGGTCCATGCGCTGGGACTGGCGGTAGGGCTCATGAGGGCCCCCCTTGCCCACGCCCTCGTCCCAGTCCAGGCCCAGCCAGGTCAGGGAGTCCAGGATGGCGTCGAAGGACTCCTCGGAGTCTCGGGCGGCGTCGGTGTCCTCGATCCGGAAGACGAAGGTTCCGCCGGTGTGGCGGGCGTAAGCCCAGTTGAACAGGCAGGTGCGCACCATGCCCACGTGAGGGGTTCCCGTAGGTGAGGGGCAGAAACGTACGCGCACGGACGATGAGCCCTGCTCCGGGATACCGGAGGTGCTGGTGGGCTCAGGACGGAAGGCGGATGAGTGATCACTGAGTTCAGGCATGATGGGGCCAGGATAGTCCCCTCTGACGCCACCCAGGGAACAGGTCGGGCCCCTCGGGCGGGCCCCCGCCACGCCGGCCGCCGCCGGCACCGTGAACGCTCCAGCTGTCAGAACCAGCAACCCAGGCCCCTGTGGCAAGGTGCCCAGCAAGCACCGCCCTCCTGGCAACGACGGCCTTTCTTTCCATCAACATGTTCTGCCGACCATGCGTTTCCCAGAATTCATCATCCGACACGGAGACACTATGAGGGGGTCCCTCACCTGAAGTATTCGACCTTGACCCCACGAGATGGGGATCTCACCCCATCGCTCTGCGCACTCAGACGAATTAACGTGGCACCCGTGAGATCATGATGTCGCCGCTAGGAAGTTCTCGCGGCTCCCACCAGTGGTGATGACATCCCCAGCCCGTTCGGGAAGACTCCCGACTCATCGTTCCTTGGAGGCCTCATGTCCCCGTCCCCTCATCCCGCAGCACGTTCCGCCAGCCGCCGCCGATCATCACTCAAACTCCCCCTTGTCGCCGGCCTCAGCCTTGCTTTGGCCCTCCCGGCTCTCGCGGCGTGCCAGGACGAGTCCGGCCCCGCGCGTCCCAGTGCCTCCAGCAGTGCGTCATCATCCGCCAAAAAATCGGACAAGACTGCAGAACCATCGGAAAAGCCCTCCAAGGGAGGTAAGAACAGCAACGTCGAGTACGTTCCTTCGTGGGAGTTCCCGCAGTCTCACTCCGGGTGGAACGTGACCACCTACGACACCGACGGCAAGAACAGGATGGAAAAGTCGAACGGTTGCGTGTTCTCCGCGACGCAGAACCTGTACGAACCGAGCGGTGAGGGTGATCGCGCCGAGTCGGACTATCAGGCTGAGGCCTTTATCGCCGCCTATCAGAAGCCGGAATTCACGAATGTCTCCTTCGAGCCCACCAAGGACGATTCCACCCTGGTCAAGGACACCGATGGTCACCCCATCGAGACCAGGCGGCTGGACTTCACGTACACCGGCACACAAGACAACAAGGACTACAAGATCACCAGGGTCATCCGTGTATTCAGCACGGTGGGCAGACCCGTCATGCTCCAGGCGGCGTACGCCTGCCCTGTTGATGCCTACTCCGCCAGTGAGATGGAGACGCTGTTCAAGGCCACACCGATCAGTAATCCCGGTCCGACAGACATGGATGAGGGCACATCTGACAACGGAACCGGCAAGGGCTCCAAGAGCGAGGACAAGAAGAGCGGATCCGAGGACAAGAAGAGCGACGAGAAGGGCTCAGGAAGCTCGCCCAAGGACACCTGATCGACTCTCCCTCGGCTCACCATGAGCCGATGAGTAACGCCGGTACCTACCGGCATGGGTGGGGTTCTCGGAACATGTCTCGAGAACCCCACCCGTCGTCGTCTTCGGGGCGAGGACTCCGGCTCCGCGGGGCCAGACGTGTCGCCTCAGCGGCGAACCACTGGGTTGGAGAAGGAGCCGATGCCCTCGACCTCGACCTCGACGCGCTGACCGGCTCGGATCTCGCCGACTCCCGCCGGCGTGCCGGTGAGAATGACGTCGCCGGGCAGGAGGGTGAAGATCGTCGATACGTAGGCGACCAGCTCGGGAATCGATCGGATCATGTCAGTGGTCCGTCCCTCCTGGACGAGGCGGCCGTCGACCCGGGCGCGCACCACCGCGTCTCCGGGTGAGAAGAGCGGCTCGCGGCCGGGCTCGGGGACCTCGATCCACGGCCCCAGGGGGCAGGAGGTGTCGAAGGCTTTGGCCCGCACCCACTGCGGCTCGGCGCGCTGGCGGTCTCGGGCCGAGACGTCATTGGCCACCGTATAACCCAGGATGACGTCGTCGGCATGGTCCGCGGGAACGTCCTTGGCGAGGGTCTTGATGACGACGGCGAGCTCAGCCTCGTAGTGGACCTCCTCGCTCCAGGTGGGCAGAACGATGGGAGCATCGGGGCCGATGACGGAGGTGTTGGGCTTGAGGAAGACGACCGGGTCGCGCGGCGGCTCGTCCTCCCCCATCTCGGCGATGTGGCCCGCGTAGTTCTTCCCGATCCCCACGACCTTGGAGCGCGGGATGACCGGCGACAGGAGCCGGGCCTCACGCAGCTCGACGACCTCCCCAGTGGCTTCGGGCAGGGAGTAGAGGGGGTCTCCCTTGAGGACCAGGAGGTGCCCCTCGGACTCGCCCGAGGCGACCTCATGCTCGGGTAGGCCCTGAACGATGCCGTAGCGGGGCTCGTCACCGGTGGAGAAGCGCGCGATCTTCATGGGCCTCAGCCTAGCGCTGTTGGGCTCAGCTGCCCGAGGCCTCCTCGAGCGCGGCGCGACGCTCCGTGATGGCGGCGTGGGCGGCGCCGTCGGCGGCCCAGATGTCTCCGGGGAGTGTGCCGGGCAGGTAGGGGTTGTCGGTGGCGATGAAGCGGATCTCGTCCTTCTCGCCGGCCTCGACGGCGCGGCGCTGGGCCTCCCAGTCGCGCAGGGCTCCGAAGGCCCAGCCTCCCAGGGCGAGGATGGAGACCATGTTGATGACGGTCATCGCCCCCATGACGAGGTCGGACAGGTTCCACACGAAGGTGAGGGTGGACAGGGAGCCGACGGCGGTGGCCACGATGATCATGGCCCGCAGGGCGTAGTGCTTGTGCTGCTTGCCCTGGAGGTAGTCCATGTTGACCTGGGCGTAGGTGTAGTTTCCCAGGAGCGAGGAGTAGGCGAAGACGAAGATGATGACGGCCATGAGGTATTGCGCCCAGCCACCGAGGACGTTGGTGACCGATGCCGAGGTCAGGGTGTTGGCGGCGCCATTGGCAACCTCCGGGGCGGATTGAGCGGCCACCGGGTCGTAGACCCCGGAGAGCAGGACGATGAGGGCGGTGACAGTGCAGACCACGATCGTGTCGACGAAGACGCCCAGGGACTGCACGAATCCCTGCTGGACAGGGTGGGGGACGGTGGCGGTGGCTGCGATGTTGGGGACCGATCCCTCACCGGCCTCGTTGGAGAACAGGCCTCGGCGGGTGCCGTTGAGAAGTGCGGCGGTGAATCCCCCGGCGGTCCCGGCGAAGGCCTGGTCGACTCCGAAGGCGCCCTCGAAGATGGAGAGGATCGCTCCCGGGATCGCGGTGACGTGCAGCACCAGGATGGCCACGGCGATGAGGGCGTAGACCACCGTCATGATCGGCACGAGCCACTCCGAGACGGCAGCGACCGACTTGATGCCCTTGAAGATGATCGGCGTGGTGATGACGACCAGAGCAACGGCGGTCATCCACGGCTCGACGTGGAAGGTGCTCTCCATCGTGGCGGCGATCGTGTTGGCCTGGGTGGCCTCGTAGGCGAAGCCGAAGACGAAGGTGATGACGACGGCGAAGAGCTTGGCGGCGGGCTTGGAGCCCAGGCCGCGCTGGATGTAGTAGGCCGGGCCGCCGCGGAAGGTGCCGTCGGGGTGGGTGACCTTGTAGAGCTGGGCGAGGGTGGCCTCGATGAATCCGGTGGCCATGCCCACCAGCGCCACGATCCACATCCAGAACACGGCACCGGGGCCACCCATGGTGATGGCGATGGCCACACCCACGATGTTGCCGGTGCCCACGCGGGAGGCCAGCCCGACGGCGAAGGCCTGGAAGGAGGAGATCCCGCCCTCCTTGCTGTCACGGGAGGAGGTGATGGCCCGCACCATGTAGGGGAAGAGCCGCAGCTGCACGAATCCGGTCCGCATGGTGAAGTACAGGCCCCCCAGCACGAGCAGCCAGGCGAGCAGGTAGAGGAACAGGTGCCCGGCGGCGTCATCGAGGATCTTGGCGCCATCGTTGAAGAAGCGCTCCAAGGATGCGGTCCAGCCGTTGCCTGCGCTGGATGCCGCACTGGTCAGGGAAGCCAGAACCGGTTGCACGTGAGATCCTCCGTAGGGGTGGGACGACGGCGCGGGCGAGGTGGGCGTCGGGCGCGCGAACCAGCACGGGAGCGGTCCGGGATACACGTCCTGCCCACGTCCCCCTCCTTCGGGAGGGAGGGCACCGTATTCGCGAAGGCTACGGATACAGTGTTTCGATTCGGTGACGGCCCTGTGGCATCGCTGCCGCACGTGCGCGAGGCGCGTGGTGCGTTGTGCGCGACACCGCCCATCTACCGCTCGCCTGCCCCCTCCCAGGCGCCTTCCGGCAGAGGCGCCGGAAGGTACTCGGAGTCCCTGCGGAAGACCGACTTGTCGCCCTCCGCCGTTGACGTGCCCCGCCTGGCCTCCCAGTCCCTGAGCGCTCCGACGACCCATCGGCTCAGGAGCACCAGCGCCACGAGGTTGATGATGGCGCCCAGCCCCAGGAGCACGTCCGCCAGGGTCCACACGGTGGTCAGCTGCTGCACGCTGCCGATGCCGGCGCAGATGACAGCGCCGATCTGCAGCGCACGCGCGACCCAGGGACGATCGGTGAGGTAGTCGAGACAGACCTGGGCGTAGGAGAAGGCCCCGATGATGGTGGTGTAGGCCAGGACGACGACGAGCAGCGCCATGGGCCAGCGGCTCCACTCCCCCACGAGATGGGCGATGGCGTCCTGGGTCAGGGTTCCGGCACTGTCCTTGGCACTCGCCCCGGGCTGGAGGACGTCCGCGCCGGCGACCAGGATCGCCAGCGCCGTCGCGGTGCAGACGAACAGGGTGTCCACCACGACCCCGAAGGCCTGGATGAATCCCTGCTGGACGGGGTGGCTCACGGTGGCCGAGCCCGCGGCGCAGGCGGCCCCTCCGAGTCCCGCCTCATTGGAGAACAGGCCGCGGCGCACGCCGTTGAGCAGCGCGGCGGTCACCCCGCCGGCCAGGCCGCCCAGCCCCTGGCGCAGGCCGACGGCCCCCTCGATGATGGACCACAGCGCCTCCCACGCCTGGACGGGGTGGGTCAGGAGGATGGCCAGAACCAGCACCAGGTAGGCCAGCGCCATGAACGGGGCCAGGTACTCCGCCACGCGGGCCATGGCGCGCAGGCCTCCCAGGAGGACCGGCGCGGTCAGGGCCACGACGAGGACGGCTCCCAGACTCGGTGAGAGCCCTCCGGCCCCCTGAAGGGAGGCGGTGATGGCGTTGGCCTGCACCATGGGCATGACCAGGCCGTTGGCAATGAGGAAGACGACGGCGAACACCCCGCCCAGGATCGGCAGCCCCAGTCCTCGTGAGATGTAGTAGGCGGGACCACCGCGGAAGGTGCCGTCGGGGCGACGCACCTTGAACAGCTGGGCGAGCGTGGCCTCGCTGAAGGCGGTGGCGGTTCCCAGGATCGCCACGAGCCACATCCACAGCACGGCTCCGGGGCCGCCCAGGATGAGTGCCAGGGCGACCCCGACGATGTTTCCGGTCCCCACCCGACAGGCCAGTCCGACGGCGAAGGCCTGGAAGGAGGTGATGCCGCCGTGGCTCCCGTCGCGGGAGCCGACCACTGAGGCGGCGATCGCGTCGGTGTGCCGCAACTGGACAGCCCCAGTTCTCACGGTGAAGAAGATGCCCGCCCCGATGAGGAGCCACATGAGGCCCCAGGAGTAGAGCATGTCGGAGAAGGAGGCCAGGGCGGCGTCGACCTGGCCCATCCATGAGATGCGCCCCAGAGGTGGCATGGTGATCAGCCCCGCTTCGCCACGTCGTCGGGCTCCCAGATACCGGGGACCACGTCTCCGGGCAGCAGGGAGTTGCCGTGCCCCACGAAGGCGGGCTCGGTGATGCCCCGGGCACGCTGGGACTCGAAGTCCCGCAGGGCTCCGATGACCCAGGGGGCCAGACGGACGATGACGACGAGGTTGAGCACGCCCAGCAGTCCCAGGGCGATGTCGGTCAGGGCCCAGACGATGGGCAGCGTCAGGACGGTGCCACCGAAGGCCGCCGCGGTCAGGACGATCCCGAAGACCTGTTCGGCCCGGCGCTCTCCGCCCAGGAAGTTGACGTTGACCTGGGCGTAGGAGTAGCAGCCCAGCACCGTGGAGAAGACCAGGACGAAGATGAGCACCACCATGGGCCAGGTGGTCCAGGCGCCCAGATGCTCGGCAACGGCCTGCTGGGTGAGAATCGCGCCGACCAGGGAGTCGTCTCCAGGATGGTAGGTGTCGGTGGCCAGCAGGATGAGCAGACCGGTGGCCGTGCACACGAGGATCGTGTCGACGAAGACGCCGAAGGACTGGATGAGCCCCTGACGCACGGGATGGGCGACGGTCGCGGTGCCGGCAGCATTGGGGACGGTTCCGAGCCCGGCCTCGTTGGAGAACAGACCGCGGCGCACACCGTTGAGCAGCGCTGCGAGGACTCCTCCAGCGGTGCCGAAGAAGGCCTGGTTGACGCCGAAGGCCCCTTCAAAGATGCTCACAAGGACCTCGAGAAGCTTGTCCGCGTTAAGGACGATGACCACCACGGCCATGAGCACGTAGGCCAGCGCCATGACGGGAGCGAGCCACTCCGCGACGCGGGCCACGAGCCGGACTCCCCCCAGGACCACCGGCGCGGTCAGTAGAACGAGGAAGACCCCGACCATCCAGCCCGAGACGCTGGGGACGGTGGCGGTGATGACCTCGGCCAGCGAGTTGGTCTGCACCATGACCACTGTGACGCCGACCGAGACGATGCACATGGCGGCGAAGACCTTGCCCCACAGAGCCGATCCCAGGCCGTTCTTGATGTAGTAGGCGGGGCCCCCACGGAAGGTGAAGTCCCGGCCGCGCTCCTTGAAGATCTGGGCGAGCGTGGACTCCACGAAGCTGGTGGCCATGCCGATGAGGGCGACGACCCACATCCAGAACAGGGCGCCGGGGCCGCCGGCCACAATGGCCAGGGCCACTCCAGCGATGTTGCCGATGCCGACGCGCGCGGCCAGCCCCACGGCGAAGGCCTGGAAGGAGGAGATACCGCCCTGCGCACCGGATCGGGACCCGGACAGCGAGTTGACCATGGTGCCGAAGTGGCGCAGCTGAACCAGGTGGGTGCGAGTGGTCAGGTAGATGCCGACCAGGATGAGCAGGGCGGCAAGAAGGTAGGTGTAGAAGAAGTCGTCGACGACCTTGAGCAGGTTCTCGATACCGGTGAGGTTCATGCGTCGGCTCCTGTCGAGGCGGCGGGCTGGCTGCTGGCCGGGGTGGCTGCGGGAACGCCGTCGTCGGCGGTGCCGCCCGCCTCGGCCAAGTGGGTCCTCTCGCCGGTCCAGACATCACCGGGGAGGTCACCGGGCAGGTAGGGGTTGCCCACGCCGCTGAACAGGGGCGCGACTCGTCCCGCCGCGCGCTGAGCGTCCCAGTCCCTGAGTGCCCCCACTCCCCAGCGAGCGAGCCAGATGAGGGCGACCAGGTTGGTCAGGGTCATGACGGCCATGGTGATGTCGACGGTGTTCCACACGACGGTCAGAGAGGCGAGCGCCCCCAGCCCGGTCGAGACCACCGAGACGAGCCGGGGCAGCCACCGCCACTCGGGCCGCTCGGAGATGAAGGTCATGGAGACCTCGGAGTAGGTGGCCGCGGCGATGATGGATGAGAAGGCCAGGACGAAGATGACGATGGCCATGGGAATGGCCGTCCAGCTGCCGAGGGTGGCGGCGACAGCGTCGGAGGTCAAGGTTGCCGCGGCATCGGGGGTCAGCGTGCCGGCCTTGACGAGGGCGGGGCTGTAGACCCCGGAGACCAGGATGATGAAGGCGGTCGCGGTGCACACGACGATGGTGTCGACGAACACGCCGAGGGACTGGATGAGGCCCTGCTGGACGGGGTGGGCCACGGTGGCGGTGGCGGCAGCGAAGGGGGCGGTGCCCTGCCCGGCCTCGTTGGAGAACAGGCCGCGGCGGGTCCCGTTGGTCAGAGCGGCGATGATGCCCCCTGTCATCCCTCCGGCGAAGGGCACCGGGCCGAAGGCCGAGAAGACGATCGTGACCAGCAGCCCCGGGAGCTGAGTGATGTGGAGAGCGACGATGACAACGGCCATGACGACGTAGACCAGGGCCATGATCGGCGCCATCCACTCGGTGACGCGGGCGACCCGGCGTACTCCGCCCAGGATGACCAGGGCGGACAGCCCCACCAGCACCGCGGCGGCGGCGCTCGGGGGCAGGTGCAGCGGGGAGTCAGGGCCGATGACCCCGGCGACGGCGTTGGACTGGACCATGATGATGGAGAAGCCGCAGGTGAAGATCGTCAGTCCCGCGAAGGCGACACCCAGGGGGCGGCTGCGCATCCCGCGTGCCATGTAGTAGGCGGGCCCGCCGCGGAAGGAGCCGTCGGTGTGGCGGACCTTGAACATCTGGGCCAGGGTCGCCTCGAAGAAGGCGGTGGCCATCCCGACCAGGGCGACCACCCACATCCAAAAGATCGCACCGGGGCCGCCCAGGATGAGGGCGGCGGCCACTCCGAAGACATTGCCGATGCCCACGCGGGCGGCCAGGGAGATCGTGAAGGCCTGGAAGGAGGAGATCCCCCCCTGAGCACCCGAACGCGACCCGGCCACCTGGCGGAACATGTCCGGCAGGCGGCGGAGCTGCACGAAGCCGGTGCGGGCGGTCAGCAGGATCCCGGTACCGACGAGCACCCACATGGTGATGTGGAGCGTGATCCAGTCCGAGACCGCCGCGAGCTGAGCAGCGAGGACATCCATGGGAGATTCAGCCTTTCACGGTGTCACGACAGGTGGGGACGGCCCGCATGCTCTCATGAATCGCCGCCCGGGACATAGTGCGGTCGTTCCTCAGGACGCGGGCGCGGCTCCTCAGCATCGGATTCCCGCGCTCCTCCCCGGATCGTTCACGATCGAGCCTCGTGAGACGATGACGCCGTGACCTCCCAGACTGCTCCGGCCCTCAACGCGATGCTCGATGCCCTCATTCCGGCTGACGATCCCGAGCGCGTCCCCGAGCCCGAGGAGGTCTACCTGGCCTTCTCAAGCTGGGCGGAGACGACCGGCCGCCCCCTCTACCCGCACCAGGATGAGGCGCTGTCGGAGATCCTGGAGGACCGCCACGTCATCGCCGCCACCCCGACCGGTTCGGGCAAGTCGATGATCGCGCTGGCAGCCCACACCGCCTCCCTGGCCCGCGGGGGCCGCTCCTACTACACGGCCCCCCTCAAGGCCCTGGTCAGTGAGAAGTTCTTCGAGCTGGTGCGCCTGTTCGGGGCCGATAACGTCGGCATGGTCACCGGGGACACCTCCATCAACGCCGCCGCCCCGATCATCTGCTGCACCGCGGAGATTCTGGCCAACCAGTCCCTGCGCGAGGGCGAGGACATGGACGTGGACTGCGTCATCATGGACGAGTTCCACTACTACGCCGACCCGCAGCGCGGCTGGGCCTGGCAGGTGCCCCTCCTGGAGCTGCCCCAGGCGCAGATGGTGCTGCTGTCGGCCACGCTGGGCGACGTCTCCTTCTTCGTGCGGGACCTGCGCGAGCGCACGGGCCGCGAGGTCGCCGTCGTCGACGACGCCGTGCGGCCGGTTCCGTTGGAGATGGAGTACGTCGTCGAGCCGATCGGTGAGCTGCTTCAGCGCCTGGTGGGGCAGGACAAGGCGCCGGTCTATGTCGTCCACTTCTCCCAGAAGGAGGCGGTGGAGCGGGCGACCTCCCTGCTGAGCGTGGACCTGGTGCCCAAGTCCCGCAAGGCCGAGGTTGTGGAGGCGCTGGGCGACTTCCGTTTCGGGGGCGGTTTCGGGGCCACGCTCTCGCGGCTGCTGCGCGCCGGGATCGGCGTGCACCACGCGGGCATGCTGCCGCGCTACCGGCGGCTGGTGGAGCGACTGGCCCGCGAAGGCCTGCTGTCCGTCATCTGCGGCACGGACACGCTCGGGGTGGGGATCAACGTGCCGATCCGCTCAGTGGTCATGACCTCCCTGGTGAAGTTCGACGGCTCCAAGGAGCGTCACCTCACCGCCCGAGAGTTCCACCAGATCGCCGGGCGGGCCGGGCGCGCCGGCTTCGACACCCGCGGCTACGTCTCCGTCCAGGCCCCCGAGCACGTCATCGAGAACGCCAAGGCGCTGGCCAAGGCCGGCGACGACGAGCGCAAGCGCCGCAAGATCGTGCGCAAGAAGGCCCCCGAGGGGCGAGTCAACTGGACCGACAAGACCTTCGAGCGGCTGCGCGACGCGGCCCCGGAGACACTGACCAGCCAGTTCCAGGTCACCACCACCATGGTGCTCAACCTCATGGAGCGCGCCGGCGACCCAGTGGCGGCGATGGCGCGCCTGCTGGAGCGCGCCCACGAGCCCGAGGCCCAGCGGCGCCGCCACGTGCGACGCGCCCTGGAGATCTACCTGTCCCTGCGCACGGCGGGCGTCCTCACGCATGTCTCCAGCGCCCAGGCCGCCGCCGATGGGCGCCCTCGGCTCCGCCTGGCGGTGGACCTGCCGGCCGACTTCGCCCTCAACCAGCCCCTGGCGCCCTTCGCCCTGGCGGCCATGGACCTGCTGAACGTGGAGGCCCCGGAGCACACGGTCGACGTCGTCAGCGTCGTCGAGGCCACCCTGGACGATCCGCGCCCGCTGCTCTACGCCCAGCAGCGCGCCGCCCGCGGCGAGGCGATCGCCGCGATGAAGGCCGAGGGCATGGACTACGAGGAACGCATGGCCGCCCTGGAGGAGGTCACCTGGCCCCAGCCGCTGGCCGACCTGCTCTCCCCCGCCCTGGAGATGTATAAGCAGGCCAACCCGTGGATCGCCGAGCACGAGCTGGCGCCCAAGTCGGTGGTGCGCGAGATGGTGGAGAACGCGATGACCTTCTCCGACCTCATCTCCCGCTACGAGCTGGGCCGCAGCGAGGGCGTGGTGCTGCGCTACCTGACCGACGCCTACCGGGCGCTGCGCCAGGTCGTGCCCGAGGAGCACCGCACTCCTGAGGTGGTCGAGCTCATCGACTGGTTGGGGGCGCTCGTGCGCGCCGTCGACTCCTCCCTGCTCGATGAGTGGGAGGCGCTCGGTCAGGCCCAGGCGGGCAAGGCCGGCGAGGCCGCCGGCCTGCTGGAGGGCGACCGTCCCGGTGCGGACGACTCATCCGGGGTGGAGCGGGCCTTCGGCGCGGACGAGAACGGGACGGTGGCCTTCACTCGCAACCGTCACGCCTTCCGGGTGGCGGTGCGCCGGGAGATGTTCCGGCGCGTGGAGCTCATGGCGCGCGACGACGTCGAGGCCCTGGGCCGTCTGGACGCCTCCTCCGGCTGGGGCGAGGACCGCTGGGACGAGGTGCTGGGCCGTTACTGGGACGAGTACGACTGGATCGGCACCGACACCTCGGCTCGGGCGATCTCGCTGGCGCCGCTCGACGAGGCCCCCGATGAGACGGCCCTGGCGGCAGCCGGGGTCAGTGAGCGCCTGCGCGAGGCCCTGGAGGCCTCTGGCAGGCAGGTGTGGCTGGCCACGCAGGTCCTGGAGGACCCCGACGGCGATCACGACTGGCGGCTGACGGCCCTGGTAGATCTGGCCGAGTGCGACAGGGAGGGGCGCACGGTCATCCACCTGCTGTCCGTGGGCCCGCAGCAGGGTTAACCCGCCTCGTTGGCTTCCACGACGGACCTGACCGGCTGGCGCAGGACGGTTTTCATCCTCTCGGGTGCCACGCGCCTGGGGTCGCTGAGGTAGATCTCGTGGTGGGGCCCATTCCAGGTGAGGCCGAGGCCCGGCATGACCTCGTCGTGCAGGCGCGCCAAGGTGGGGGCCTCGTCGTCGTAGGTGCCCACGTGGAGGATCTGCAGCGACCTGCCCTCGCTCAGGGAGAGCTCCTTGAGAGCGGAGACGGGCAGCTCCGGCTTCTTGCGCGCCGCCTGCGCCAGCCCCTCGGCGATGTCCTGCGAGGAGACCGCCTCGGGCAGGGGGATCATCATGGTCCAGTCCCACTCCCCCTTGTCACCGGCGACGAAGGCCGCATTGTCGGCGCTCGTCCACAGTCCCTCCAGGGGGCCGACGACGAAGTCATCGCCGGTTCGTTTCTTCAGCACGGCGCGGATCGCGTAGGCGCCCGCGTAGAGCACCTGGATCGCGGTGGCGTAGGCCGGTGAGGTGTTGGGGTCGCCATGGCCGTCGATGGCCAGGTAGGTCATGGCCGGCACGTCCACCTCCGTGAAGTCGGCCTTTCCCGGCAGGTACAGGTCCTTGCGGTCCTTCTTGATGTCAGTCCTCATCACTGTCTGCTTTCTTCAGGAGGGATCGGGTCCAGGCGAGATCCGCTTCCTGGCGCAGGATCTCGTAGTCGAAGATGGCCAGGGCGTGCTCCTCGTCGACCTGGGCACGCAGGGCGCGCAGCTCATCGAGCCTGCCGAGGAGCGCCTCGGCGCGACGCGCGAGGAGGGCCGCGAGCGCAGGATCGTCGAGCCGGCTATAGGCGTTGAGCGCCGGGAGCACACCGGCGGAAGGCGGAGCCGGGGCGAGGACACGTTCACCGGCGGCCTGTCTCAGCTCGCGGCGCCCGGCCTCGGTGACGCGGAAGACGGTGCGCCGCCCCTGAGATCCCTCATCGGGCTCGAGGAGCCCCCGCTCCGACAGGCGCTTGAGGAGGTAGTAGACGGAGGAGAAGGCCAACGATGTCCACTGACGGTAGCCGCGCTGCTCGATGACCCGGTCAAGGTCGTAGCCATGGCGCGGCTGCTCGGCAAGGAGAGAGAGGACAACGATGTCGGCGTCGGAGGACATACCGATACTCTAGCGCTAGAGTAATGGTGAGCAAGTCGGTTACCGGGCTGATTCACCGGAGCGGCGAGGTCGAAGGATTCTCGGTTACGGGCAGACCGCGCGGGCGAGCTGGCGGATCTGGGCCGGCCGGGTGCGGCAGCAGCCGCCGACGAGCCGAACCCCTTCGGCGATCCATGAGGGCGCCAGCTCCGGGATTCCAGCCCCGTCACCTGTGGACTGCCAGGTCTTGGTCGCCGGGTCGTAGAGATCGCCCGCATTGGGGTAGGCCACCAGCGGCTTGCCGGTCGCCGCACGCAGTACCGGCAGCGCGCGGGCGACGACGCCCGGGGCCACGCAGTTGATGCCGACCGCGACGACGATCTCCTCCTGCTCAGCCCAGGCCGCCGCCTCGGCCAGCGGCGTACCGTCCGCAAGCGTGGAGCCGTCGGGGCGCACCTGAAAGGAGACCCAGCACTGGGCCTGAGGGGCGAGGTCCGTGACCATGGAGGCGAGCGCCCGCGCCTCATCCAGTCGCGGAAGCGTCTCCAGGGCGAACAGGTCGACCCCCTCCCCCACCAGCACCTCGATGCGCGGCAGGTGAACCTCCTGGAAACCGGGGTCCTCAAGGATGTCGATGCCGTAGGCACCGGTGTACTCACTGCCATCAGCCAGATAGGCCCCATACGGCCCGAGCCCTCCGGCGACGAGCACCGGCTCCTCGGGATGCTCCTTGCCGAACTGGCGGGCCGCCTCCTTGGCCAGGCGGGCGCCGGCTGCGATGACCCGCCTTGCTCCGGCGGTATCCTCCCCGGAGCGGACCAGCGCCGGAAGCGTGGCCTGGTAGGTGTTGGTAGTGATGACGCGAGCCCCCGCATCCAGGTAGTCGGAGTGCACCTCGCGCACGACGTCGGGCGCCATGGTGAGCGCGCGCGCCGACCACAGCGCGTTGCGGGTGTCGACCCCGCGGGCGTCGAGCTCGGTCCCCATCGCCCCGTCGAGGACGACCGGACCTCGGGCCAGCAGATCAGACAACCGGACCGGCTCTCGCCCGAAGGACGTGGCGGATACCGAGAGCGTTCGCATTGCGACACGGTATCGAATGGCTCGAGACCGCACCGGTAGCGTCTCAGGCATGGACCCGGTTGCACATCACCGCGAGCCCGCCCCCGCATCGGATACCTCACCCGCTCCTCCGCCTCAGCCCCGGCACGATGGCGCCGAGGATCCGGGAGGCCCCGACAACCAGGGGCATGTCACCGCGCTGGAACGCCGCATGAACCGCCGTCATCTCATGATGATTAGCTTTGGCGGAGTCATCGGCACGGGACTGTTTCTCTCGACCGGCAACACGATCCACCAGGCCGGCCCCTTGGGGACCGTGCTGGCCTACTCCATCGGTGCCGTCATCGTCTACCTGGTCATGCTGTGCCTGGGAGAGCTGAGCGTTGCGATGCCCTTCACCGGCGCCTTCCATGTCTACGCCCGCCAGTACCTGGGGCCGGCCACGGGTTTCGTCACTGCCGTCCTGTACTGGCTCACGTGGACGGTCGCCCTGGGAAGTGAGTTCACCGGCGCGGCGATCATCATGTACGGGTGGTTCCCGGGCGTTCCGGTATGGGTGTGGGCGGCCGCCTTCATCGTCCTGGTCCTTGTGCTCAACATGGTCTCGGTCCGGGTCTTCGCCGAGGCGGAGACTGTGCTGTCCGGGATCAAGGTGGTGGCCATCATCGTGTTCATCGCTCTGGGCACGGCCGCAATCGTCGGGCTCCTGCCCTACGAGGGGCACCGCTCGTTCCTGGGGCTGACGAATCTGTACCGGGACGGTCTCTTCCCCAACGGCTTCGGCTCGGTGTTCACCACGATCCTGGCCGTCAACTTCGCTTTCTCCGGCACCGAGCTCATCGGCATCACCGCCGGGGAGGTCGAGGATCCGGGCACCACTGTTCCGCGCGCGATCCGGGCGACCCTGGCCCGCCTGGCCATCTTCTTCATCGGCTCAATCATCGTCATCGCAGCGCTGATCCCGTGGGAGAGGGCCGGAGTCGAGGAGAGTCCCTTCGTGACGGTCCTGTCCAGAATCGGCGTGCCATACGCCGGGGTCCTCATGAACATCGTCATTCTGGCCGCGATCCTGTCGGCGGCGAACTCGGGGCTCTACGCCTCGACCCGCATGCTGTGGTCGCTGGCCAACGAGGGCACTCTGCCCAAGGTCCTGGCGCGCACTAATCGCTTCGGGGTGCCCGCCCTGGCGATGGGCCTGTCCATGGTCGGCGGGCTGGCCTCGCTGCTGACCTCGACCTATGCGGCCTCCACGGTCTATCTGGTCCTTGTGTCAGTCTCCGGTCTCGCCGTCGTCCTGGTCTGGGTGGTGATTGCCGCGTGCCACCTGTCCTTCCGACGGCGCTGGCTCGCTGAGGGCCGCAGCCTTGAGGACCTGGCCTACCGGGCTCCCGGGTATCCGTGGGTCTCGATCGCGGCGCTGGGGCTGTCTATGGCCTCGTGCCTGCTCATCGTCTTCGACCCCGAGCAGCGCGCCGGCCTGGCGATCACCGCCGTCTTCCTCGTGGTCTGCTACGTGGGCTACTGGGGAGTCAACCGCCGCGTCAGTCTGTGAGCCGCTGGCGGTCCGGCACCCGAGGGGCCTTAGCGGGTCTCGATGATCTGCTTGCCGAAGGGGAAGCAGGTGACGGGGATGAGCTTGATGTTGGCCACGGCCAGTGGGATCCCGATGATGGTGATGGCCTGCGCCGCGGCGGTGGTGAGGTGGCCGATGGCCAGCCAGAGCCCGGCGACGAGGAACCAGATGATATTGCTGATCCCGCTCATGGCGCCGGCCCCGGGGGCCGGAACCACCTCACGCCCGAAGGGCCACAGGACGTAGGCGGCGATACGGAAGGAGGCGACACCCGCTGGAATCGTGACGATGAACAGGCAGGCGATCAGTCCGAAGAAGACGTAACCGAGGAACAGCCAGAACCCGCCGAAGACGACCCAGATGATGTTGAGCAGCGTGCGCATGGCACCTATCTACCACACCCGGGCACCTCGGGAGGCCCGCGCCCGGGCGGTCACCAGAAGATGCGCTGAGCGATGGCGTCGGCGAAGTTGTCCAGCGCCTCCGGTGCCGCCCCGAGGTAGAGGCCCGCATCGATCAGCGAGACCTCCATGAGGTAGAAACCGCCCTGACCGTCCCCGACGACGTCGACACGGTTGAACAGGAGCTGGATGTCGCGGCCAGAGACCTCCTTGATCAGCGTGTGGATAGCCTTGCGCACCCGCTCACCCCAGAGCCACTCCTGCTCACTGGGCTCGCGCGCCGTGACGATCTCCTCGTGGATCTCGTCGGTGGACTTGAAGGAGGGGTGGAGCATCGGGGCCTTCTCCACCGCGTGGGACAGCACGCCGTTGAAGTAGACCAGGGAGACCTCGCCCTTACGGTCGACCTCCTCGAGGTAGCGCTGGACCATGACGGTGCGCCCGCGGCGCAGGTGGTGCATGGCGTCATTGATCGCGGCGGACCGGGAGGCGGCGTCGGTGGCGGTGTATCGCCCAGTGCCGCGCCCACCCGAGGAGACGGCCGGCTTGACGACGAAGTCGCCATGGGCCGGGAAGCGGGTGTGAACCTGGTGCTTGGAGTATCCGGCCTCGGGTTCCAGCCATATCGTCGGGATCATGGGGACCCCCCACTCGCTGAGCCGGGTGAGGTAGTGCTTGTCCGAGTTCCAGGTGACGACGTCGGGGTGGTTGGCGAGCCTGGGCACTGACCGGGCCCACTGGAGGAACCGGGAGTAGTTGCCCTTGGTGGCGTAGTCGCGCACGCTGCGCAGCACGACTGTGCCGGACTGGCTCCAGTCGACGTCGGGGTCGTCCCATACGGCAACCCGCGGCTCGATGCCCCGCGCACGCAGGGCATCCGGCAGGCCACGGTCATCGTCATCAAGGTGAGGGAAGTCGGCGCAGGTCGCCAGCGTCACGATCGGGTCGCTCATGCGGCCCACGCTACCGCGCGCAGCACCGCGGCGAGAGCCACCGACATGTGACACTGAACCGCGCCCGCAGCAGCGAACATGACTACCTACCGGTTGGGGCGACCAGCAGGTCTCCGTTCCGCAACCTTTCGACACCCGCACGCTGCTCAGCCCGCGTGTGCGAGGGTGTCACAATGCCGAGGTGACTTCTCAAACCCGCAAGCCGCGCATCACCGCCGCGCAGCGCTACTGGGCATCCATGGCCGCTATCGTCGTCGTGACCATTCTTGCCGCGGGCCTGCTCGGAGGAACCGTCTCGATACTCACCGGCGCCCGCGCTGGCCGCAGCAGCATGTGGGGCGGCATGGCGGTCGCACTGGTCATGTTGGCGGGCTGGACCCTCGGCACCCGGGTGCGCGACCGCAAGAAGCTCGACCTGCCCCTGTGGCACCGTCTCACCGAGGAGCAGGCGGCCACGCTGAAGCAGTACCACCAGTGGTCTCGCACCGGCCGCATCGAGCAGGACGACGACGCCAAGCGCACTTCCGCCGGGCGGAGCGGCCATCGCCGCAGCGGGCGGACTGGCGCTGGCGCATCGAAGGCAGCGCCGTCGAGGGGGTCTTCCTCGACCGGTGCGATGTCGAAACGCGACCGCGCCCGTGCCGCCGACGTGCGCCGTCGCAGGCAAGGCCGCGAGGGCCATTCATCGCACTGAACGGGGACACCGGGCAGCACGCAGCGGCAACGCGACCCCCAACCCCACCGCATCCTTGAGACTTGCCGCACAATCGCCTGGTTTCACGGATCCTGACTGGACGAAGCCCTCCTCCATCCGTAAAGTATTCCTCCGTCGCCCAGCGAGCCACGTCGAATGACATCGCTGTGGTGAAGGCACCGCTAGCTCAATTGGCAGAGCAGCTGACTCTTAATCAGCGGGTTCAGGGTTCAAGTCCCTGGCGGTGTACGAGTCTTCCAGCCCTCGGGGCCGGAAGAGCTGGTCACAAACTGACCGAGCACCGCTAGCTCAATTGGCAGAGCAGCTGACTCTTAATCAGCGGGTTCAGGGTTCAAGTCCCTGGCGGTGTACCACGAAGGGCACGCGCTTCGCCCGGGATGATCCCGAAGGCACAGCAGAGGCGCATGACGGCGGTCGAAGACAACCGCCTCCGCACTGAGAAATTCTCAGGACGCCACCGTTTCATCGGTTCCTACGCCCTCGTGACCACGGTCTGCAGCGGCGCAACCGGCCGCTGCGCCAGGAGTCTTGACCCGCGCACGCCGGCTCGGCAGGTACGTCCCCGCTTCGGCACGTGCTGCGACCCCAGGCCCCATTGGGCCGACGACGTTGAAGGAAGATGAGGAGATACGTATGACACGCAACATCCACACCATGACCACCATGACGACTCCGGCCACCGGGCCGGAAGCCACTGACGCTCTGGCCGACGAGGCCGCCATCAGGGAGCTGTTCGCCGCCCGCGCGGAGCTCGCCTCTCTGGGGGCAACCACCTCCCCCTCGCGCCTCGAGCGGGCGCTGGAGCGCCTGGAGGCGGCACAGCAGGCCTCGCGGCAAACACTCGCCCAGGCCGCCTGACCGGCCGGCTCTGCCCGGAGCCGGGTCGGGGGTCCCGGGCGACTGACGTCCTGAACGTTTGCCAGATCACGAAAGTAAGTCCTCGAATTCACTGCCGCAGGCACCGGAGGCGATGCGAGGATGAGCGCATCTGTCCAGGAGCCCGAGGAGGACCCATGACCCAGCTCGCCGCCGGTGATCGAGCCCCGGAGTTCGCCCTGCCCGACCAGAACGGCCGTACCGTGACCCTTGGCGACCTTTGCGCCAGCACGGACAAGGGCGTCATCGTCTACTTCTACCCCAAGGCCTGCACTCCGGGATGCACCAAGGAGGCGTGCGACTTCAGGGACTCCTTGGAAGCACTCGAGGCGGCCGGCTATGCCGTCGTCGGCATCTCCCCCGACCCGGAGAGCGCGCAGGCCAAGTTCTCCGACCGCCACGACCTGACCTTCCCCCTGCTGTCGGACGCCGACCACGCCGTCATGGAGGCCTGGGGAGTGTGGGGCGAGAAGAAGAACTACGGCAGGGTCTACACCGGCGTCATCCGCTCAACCGTGGTGGTAGCCCCCGACGGGACCGTGGCGCTGGCCCAGTACAACGTGCGAGCCACCGGTCACGTCAAGCGGCTGCGCGCCGCACTGGGCGTGGACTGAGTGGACTGATATGAGCACAGCAGCGGTCGCCGCATTCTGCTATCCGGGACTTGGATCGGTAGAGTAGGCGCCGCACAGCGCGAGTGGCGGAATTGGTAGACGCCCCAGGTTTAGGTCCTGGTGCCTTCGGGCGTGAGGGTTCGAGTCCCTTCTCGCGTACCAACAAGCTCTCACCCGAACCCACCCCAGTCGAAACAGGCTGGGATGCGGTTCCAGATGTTGAACAACGCTCACCCACCAGGGTGGGCGTTGTTCGTGTTGTGGAGCCCGTGGGCTCGTCGCCAGCGGTGGGCGGTGTGGTCGGGGTGTCAGGCTGAGCCGCGTGCTGTAGGTGGTGCGCATGGGCAGCGGCGTGCAGGGTCAGGATGCGGCGGTGGGCCAGTGCTCACTCCTTGCCGACGCCCGGTACCGATGAAGACCTCGATGTCCTCGATACTCATCTTCGTGCCGCCTCTGGCTGCATGGGCGCAGGGCCAGCCGGTGGACAGGCCGGCCCCGCACCCGCACCTGCGAAAGACCTCTACCGCTTTGCGGTGGGTCGTTCCCCTTATCAGCGGTCACCAGCGCCCGGCTGCCGCAGGTGACTTTCGCCCCCGGATCACCTAAGGACAGGGGCAAGACCCCCATGCCCACAGCAGCTGGCCCAGCCCCGGACCACCCGGGACCAAACAAGGTAACGGGTAGTAGCCTTCGATCGCCGGAAGTCGGCACATTCCACCACCTGTTAGGGCCAGTTCAGCACATGCAGCATGTGTGTGGAGCCGTCGATACGCTGTTCAGGTAACATTCAGCCATGGTGACGGTGAAGCTTGAGCGACATGCGTGGGAAGTCGGAAACGAGCTCGGTGCTGGCGCGTATGGATCGGTGCGAGAGGCGCAGCGGGACGGCGTCGAACGTGCGGTGGCGAAGTTCGTACCGATCAAGCCTGGCGCTCAGCGTGAGCTCCTGATCGGTGCCTCAACCGACTTACCCCACGTCATGCCCGTGCTGGACAGTGGTGAGCATGACGGCATGTACGTCCTGATCATGCCGCGCGCCGAGTATTCTCTCCGCCAGTACATTACGGATAATGTCCTGAGCCTCAAGGAGAAGATAGCCATCCTCTCTGATGTTGCACACGGGCTGAAAGAGATTCAGAACGCAGATCTGGTTCATCGTGACCTGAAGCCAGAGAACGTGCTCTATACGGACGGCGTCTGGAGGCTATGTGACTTTGGCGTCGCCCGCTATCAAGATGTCGCAACATCTGCTGCGACGCGTAAGTTTAGCTTCACGGCGCCGTACGCTTCCCCTGAGCAATGGCGGAATGAACGGGCAACACCGTCCACCGACATATATGCCTTCGGGGTGATGGCCTACGAACTCATAGAAGGCCAGCTGCCGTTCCAAGCGAACACCGTCGAAGAACTACGAGAGATGCACCTTCACGCTGCTTCGCCGGATTTGAGCGTCGAGGTGCCGCGGCTACAGGTCATGGTCAAACAGTGCCTCTACAAAGCGGCTGGAGCACGCCCCACCGTCGATTGGGTTATACAGCAACTTGCCCACGCTGCAGACGCTCCTGCAAGTCCTGGCATACAGCGACTACAGCAAGTCTCGCAACACTTTTCGGCGCTGCGCTCGCAAGCGTTTGCCGACGATGAGCAACGCAAGACGTTGCTGGAACAGCGCAAAGAACTATTCCAATACGCATGCCAGTCATTCGAGCATCTCCGTGTGACAGTACAGACCACGATTGTTGATAACGCACCTCTCGCAAAGACTGAGCAACGGGACGAGCAGACGAATCTCGGTGAGAAGATCACGAACTCAAGCGTGACGTTGGCCGCGGCGTGTCTCGAGTTTGTGGGCCCACGAATAGTCGAACCAGAGCGATGGAGCGGACCATTTGAGGTGATTGCCTGCGCAAGTATTCAGTTACTGCAAACATCGACTTACAACGACTATCCTGGACGGTCACATTCTCTGTGGTACTGCGATGCGCTGCATGAGGGGCGGTTTGAGTGGTTTGAACTTGCGTTTATGGATCTGCTTAACCATCAACGAATGGTGCCATACGCCGCACAGCCAGAAGAGATCTCGATTGCATTCGAGCGAGTGATTAGCGGCACACAACTTGCCTGGCCCCTCGAGCAACTTGATCGCGCAGACCCGAACGAATTTGTTGACCGTTGGATTGGCTGGTTTGCAGAGGCAAGCAGTTCCAGACTGTTTAGTCCATCAACCATTCCTGAGAAGCCTGTTGAGCGCAATTGGCGGGGAGCTTAAATTCCGCCAGGTTGGTGCCGTAACCGCCAAAATTGCCAGCCGACTGCCTACAGAACGCGAGGAGTTTTTTCAACCTCCCAGCATCGATATACACTCAGAATCAAGCTTTAATCTTGATTTGTGTCAGCCTATACTCATCGTTACGATAATACCGATAATCGTGACCACGAGAGTCGACACCCCGACAGTAAGGGCCCAACAGGAAGCCTTGTCTGCGCTTTTGCTGCTCTCATAGATTCTCTGATCCACACTTTCCATCTTCTGGTTGAGTTGCTGTAGATTAGCGGCCATTGTCTGCAGTACATCCAACTGGGCAGCAGCCATTTCGACCTGTCTCTCGGCCCGCTCATCGCGCTCCTGAACAGCCTCTGCGATCTCGGCTAGCGTCACTTCAAAGTTACGCCTATATTGAAACTCATTATCTGGTTGAACATTGACTGACTCTAGAAACGCTGACGCATCGTCTCTATAAACTTGTGGAATTATGTCTTTCGCCGGAGGCACTGATTCGACGATCTTCTTTAATGAGTCGTTTTGTATGACCGCTTTAGGATCAAAACTTACTGGCACTCTAATTCGTGAAATTTGCTCCGCCACACGTTCATTAAGCGCTCGCATAGCAGGCTTCAGGGCGTCGGCAAGCTCCTTGCTTCGTCTCAATGCTTCTTCATGCTGAGGATGAGACTCGTCATTGATAGCTTCTTGCATCTCTCGCAATGTCATTCGAACACCATCACCCCCATCCGCTTCTATAGCATCCATCATCGAATCGACGGATGCATCGTCTTCGTGAGAGACTTCATCGTCCGTCTCATTATCGCCCAGTGGGTTTGTTTCTTTGCTCTTGTCAGTCATTTTTACTACTATTTTTTTAGTAACGACGCTCATATTGCCCAGTTTACGACATCCTGTATCAACCTTAGCTCTGCGGTTGCTCGGTTCTCAAGTACGTCAGAACCACTGCATCACGACGTGCCTGCCGTTTTTTATCTTCAGATACCTTTAGGTCGGGCTCTAGTTGCCCACGAAGTTGGAGCTCCGCCAAACCCAACCGCTCCGGATAGTCTCTGGGTGACGTGTAAAACCTGCCATTTCTGAGTAACTTCTCGGCCGAGCGACCACTGAGCCCCATTGCTTCACCCACTTCGGCAACAGACATGCCTGACGACTGAAGCGACAACGCGGTGCGGCACCGCTCGACTGCCCGGGCAACGTCAGTAGCGTTACGGGTGCTTTGGATCTCATACTTCTTTGCTATCTTCGAGACCGTTGCCGGGCTGACGCCCAGAGCCTTGGCTGTGGCCGTATAGCTCATGCCTGCACGAACTTTTTCCACAACATTCGCCTCGAACTGCTGTCGCTCCAAGGCTTGTTTTGCTTCCTTCTCTTCGTAGAACATGCTGCGAATTTCAGCCAGCGCCCAGTCGACAACCAAGGGCGAAGGCCCCTCAGCTGCTCCCTCTAATGGAACGTGCGGGATTAGATGATGATTACCGACGAGATGACTATAAACCTTGCGTGACAGATGGAAGCGAGATTCTTCAAGGTCATCGCGTATACCTTGCGGGGCATTCTTCCACCACGTTACAAGTTCTTGGATAATGAGATCCACCGGAATGTGATTCTTAACCTCTTGGACCGTCGGGATTGCTACCCAGGAGTTTAAATCGAACCCTCGACACCCTTTATATGATTCTGGCCAGAATATTCCAGGAAGTAGACACTTCTTTCCTAGCATTTGCCAGTATCGCGCTACGGAATATACTTTTGGCGCAGCGCCAGCGTTTACATACCCCGCCTTCTTACCATTGAGTTCTAGTCGCACCGCGCAGGGGTCAAAAGGATTATTAGGTTCAGGTATCGCCGAGAACGCGACAGACCTTTTCCCAAATGTTTTAAGATTTCTTCGTGAACCAATTATCGACGTATATGCAGCCTTGCAATAGGCTGCCCCCGAGACACGTCGCCAGTAGTAAGGAACAGAATCATAATCGGGAGGAGCATCAGTCAACACAAAAGGAATGTTGAGATCAATTGGGCAGTAGCATCCATCATCGTTCAACTGTTTCACAGCTCCTCGTTTTATGGGTGCATCGACTATTGCCAGCTGTACTGGCGATTCCCGTTGCGCTTTGCTTGTAGGAGCGATGAGCACCTTCTCGACCTAAGAGTATCCCTCTCATGCTTTCAAGTCAGTATAGCTTGCCCAGCAACTAAGAAGTGCCAGCCTAATTGAAATTACTTCCCAGTATATTTTATCCGGATTATAAAAGCGCTAGAATTAATAATGTAATGTACGACGCTGAGTTCTCTCCCCACCATCGCCTTTGTCGACTTAAGGCCGCGCTGTTGGCCGTTTCTCTGACGCTGGCCGGCATCCTCCTCATGATGCTTAACGCGTGGTCGACTCCGCTGCAGTTGGGCGACTGGCAGTGGCTGCACGCCCTGCCGCTGGGCGAGCTGGGTGGGACGCTGTTTGGTGCGGGGCTGCTCTCGACGTTCTTCGAGTACACCTTCCGGAGAGACCAGGAGGCGCACACGCTTGCCCGCTTCCGCCAGATCATCCGTGAGGAGGCTCCGGCGATGCGTGATCCGGTGGTGGAGGGCTTCGCCATCCACCTTGAGGACTTGAGGTGCGTGGCGACGCCGGAGCTGCTGGACGACATCGCCGCCAACGTCATGACCTCATACAACTAGACGCCACCCGGTGCGCCGTAGAACTGGTGCGCCTGTTGAAGCAGGGCCAGGAGGTCCTCCTTACTGCCCTCCAAGGTGCCGGGAAGGTAGACGCGCTCCTCCTTGCCCATCCCACGGTCGGCAACCTCATTGATCTGCTGGCTCAGCTGGGCGGTGCTCGGGTCCTGGCGGCGCATCTGCCGGCCCAGCGGCGTCAGGGTGTAGCCGATCACCAGCTGCGCTCGTGAGCCACTGTCGGGAGTGACTTCCTGCCCGAAGAACTCGGCGATATCCGACCAGCGTGCGGACTCATTGACGATGTTGCGCCGTTCCAGGCGCAGCCCCTCAGGCGTCACCACCAGTCGACTGCGGAGGATGATCTTCCTCATCATGCCGGGGATACCGATGACGCCGAAGAAACCGATACAGGCGATACCAGCGAGCATGTAGAGGAGCGGGGAGCTCGACTGATTCGCAATCAGAATGATCCAGACCCCCACCGCTGTGAAGCCGACGCAGCCCAGAAGGCTTCCCCAGAGACGCATCGGTGACTCCGGAATAACAAGCATCCCGGTGCCGCGCAGCTGCTCGCTCATCTGACGAACTCGTCCGGCATCGACTCCCACGTGACTCGTCTCCTTACCCCTCATCGGTACGACGGATACGCCCCCTACCCTAGTGACCTCACGATGGTGAGGGGCCCTATCCGACCAGGAATTCACCCGAAGAGCTGATTCCCGGCTCCCGTCTCGGGAGGTGGAGGCGCCGGGCTACGACGCAGTGATCGGTTCCCTCCCCATCACCGCACTTACGCCCAGCGACGTCCTGAGTCACTCCTCGTGCTGGACGACCTCGAAGCCGAGGACCTCCACGCTCATGCCCCGGCGCTTGTCGTCCTCGTGCCCGCCGGCGGGCCGCGCCGCGCTCCAGCGCTCGTAGTCCTCACGCCTGTCCCACCGGGTCACCACGAAGTAGCGGTCCTCTCCGACCAGCGGGCGCAGCAGCTCGAAGCCCTGAAAGCCCTGTGAGGTGTCAACGCCTCGCTTCCGGGCGGCGAAGCGCTTCTCGATCTCGGCCTGGGCTCCCTCGGGGAAGGTCAGTGCGGTGATGTTGACATAGGTCATAGGTGCTCTCCTCTGTGTCTCCGTCGGCTCACGGCCGCAAGCAGATATCTCAACGAACGCTACCGCCTGACCACCGGTGCGGACTACAGACATGAAGCATCCCGCGGTGTTGAGCCGCCCCGATACCGGATGGCTGCCGGGTAGCCTGAGCCCATGACAACTGCCCCCTTCACCCGCAAGGACGGCCGCGCCGTCGACGAGCTGCGCCCCGTGACCATGACCCGCCACTGGCTCGACCACGCCGAGGGATCGGTCCTGGTGACCTTCGGGCGCACCCGGGTCCTGTGCGCCGCCTCCTTCACCGAGGGCGTCCCACGCTGGCGCAAGGGCAGTGGCGAGGGCTGGGTGACCGCCGAGTACGCCATGCTCCCCCGGGCCGGCTCGGAGCGCTCCGGCCGGGAGTCCGTGCGGGGCAAGGTCGGTGGCCGCACCCATGAGATCTCTCGCCTCATCGGCCGCAGCCTGCGCGGCATCATCGACGTCGCCGCACTGGGTGAGAACACGATCGCCCTGGACTGTGACGTGCTGCAAGCCGACGGCGGCACCCGCACCGCGGCGATCACCGGCGCCTACGTGGCCCTGGCCGACGCCGTAGCCTGGGGCACGCAGCGCGGCCTCATCAAGGCCCGTCCCGGCAAGCCGGTGCTCTCCGACTCGCTGTCGGCCATCTCGGTGGGGATCATCGACGGCGTTCCCTGCCTCGACCTGCCCTATGAGGAGGACGTGCGCGCCCAGACCGACATGAACGTCGTCCAGACCGGGGACGGGCGCTTCATCGAGGTTCAGGGCACCGCCGAGCATGCCCCCTTCGACCGCTCCGAGCTCGGAGAGCTGCTCGACCTGGCCGCAACCGGCAACAGCCGTCTGGCGGCGCTCCAGCGCCAGGCCCTGGCCGGCCCCAGCGGTGAGCCCTTCACCGTGTCCTCGGCGGACTCCTCGCCCCAGTCGCAGGCCTGAGCCGTGAGTGCCTCGTCCAACGCCGACGGCGCCGCCCCGCTCACGAACCGGGTCCGGGTGCCCGCCGGAGCCCGTCTCGTCCTGGCCACCCACAACGCCGGCAAGCTGGCCGAGCTGCGGCAGATCCTGGCGCCGCTCGTGCCCGGGCTGGTGCCCGAATCCGTCATCTCGGCCGCCTCACTCCAGGCGCCTGAGCCGGTGGAGGACGGTCTGTCCTTCGCCGACAACGCCCTGCTCAAGGCCCGTGCCCTGGCCCGGGCCACGGGCCTGCCCGCGGTCGCCGATGACTCGGGCCTGTGCGTCGACGTCCTGGGTGGGGCGCCGGGGATCTTCTCAGCGCGCTGGAGCGGCCAGCACGGGGACGACACCGCGAACCTTCAGCTGCTCCTGGCCCAGCTGGCCGACGTCGCCGACCCGCACCGCGGCGCCCGCTTCACCTGCGCGGCGGTCCTGGTCCAGCCGGCCTCCGGCGGGCAGGCAGAGCAGGTCACCACCATCGAGCGCTCCATGGAGGGGCGCCTGGTCCACGCTCCTCAGGGCGAGGGGGGCTTCGGCTACGACCCGATCTTCGTGCCCGTCCAGGAGGACGAGCCGGGGAGTCGGAGCCGCACCACCGCCCAGATGACACCTGAGGAGAAGCACGCCATCTCCCACCGGGGACAGGCCTTCCGCGCCCTGGCGCCGGTCCTGGCCGAGGTCCTGGCCGGCTGAGCCCGCGAGGGCGCCGTCAGTGAAGTGCCGTCAGTAGTGTGTCACCACGGTGGTACCGATCTCGGACCACTGCCAGATCGCCTGAGCGTCCGGCACCGGGATGTTGATGCAGCCGTGCGAGGACTCATCCGTGCCGATACCGAACTCCTTGACCCAGGGGGCGCCGTGGAGGGCGTAGCTGTCGTGCCAGTAGCTCACCCACGGGACCCCTCGTTCGCAGTAGGGCCACTCGGGGGTGCAGCCCATGTCCTGCGCCTGGTAGCGCAGGTAGATCTTGTAGGTGCCGGTGACGGTCTCGTGCCCGACGCCGCCGTGGTTGATGAGGATCGGCCCGTAGACGACCTTCTGGCCCTCGTAGGCGGTCAGTGTTGAGTCGGTGAGGTTGACATCGACCCACTTCTCCCCCGCCTTGGCCTGGTAGGCGAAGCGCTCCGGCCCGTTGGGCACTACCCGGTTCTCGGTGGAGTGGGGCACCTCGTTCCAGCTGATCTGTTGGCTGACGCTCCGGCCCTGGCCGAGTCCCTGGACGAGCGCCGTCGTGGCCGGCTCGATGTTGCCGGCCTTCCTTCCAGCCTTGCCCGGGCGGGCGAGCTGGAGCACCGTGCCGGCTGAGTCGACGTCGTTGATGGCGTTGACCGGTGTGCGCTCCTCCGGCGTACTCAGTGAGGTCACCCAGGCCCTGACTCTCTCCTGGGAGACCGTCGGCACGATGCGGCCCTCCTTGATGGGGAAGTCGATCCATGAGGCCTTCTGAGCCTTGGAGGCGGCGTGCGCTGCGCCGTCGACCGTCACCTGGAGCTCGGCGTCCAGCAGTGCCGTTGCCGATTGTGCGACCGAGCTCGCCTCCTGGGCGCTCACCGTGGGCTCGGTCCGGCGGATCGACACCGGCGCGGTATGGTTCTTCGCCAGCTCGCGTGCGGCGACGTCGAGCGCCGCATCAAGATCAGCGGGGTCGATGGCGTCGCCGGCTCGTCCCGATGAGGCGGTGAAGCCGCCGCTGCCCTCATTCCAGGTCACGGCCGGCTCGACGACGTGGTTGCGCAGCGTGCTGCTCAGTTGCGACACCAATGCGGCGCGGGCCTCCTGGTTGACCACGTACCGCACCGCCACCTGCCGTGTCCCCACGATGCCGTGCATGTGGGTCACCAGTGACCCCGCCCCGGACACGGCGGCCTCCACGGTGGCCCGGGCATCGACCTGGGCGATCCGGGCTAGCGGAACCGTGGTGGGGGTTCCGTCGACGGTCAGCGTCAGTGACGCCGACGCGGCCCGCTGAAGCACGAACGCGGTCAGGGTCGACCGGTCCATTCCGGTCACATCCTGGCCCATGAGGATGGTTCCGCGCGGAGCCCGCCCCTCGTGCCTGTGAAGGTAGACGACCGATCCGCCCACCGTTCCTCCCAGAATGAGGCAGACGGCGATCAGGACGCCGACCCACCGAAGCGGTCGACGTCGACTGGCGCAGTGCTGCATGGCGCCAAGGTACGAATGACCGGGTTGTCATTGCGTAAAGACAACTGAAGACAAGCGACCTGTTACCGGAACGAGTCCGGGCCGACCACCGCGGGGCTAGGTGCCCTCCCTCTCCTGCTCGGCGAGGCGCCGCGCCACGGGCTTGGGGGTCAGGGAGTCGTGGGCGCGCACGTAGCCGTAGAGCCATCTCCATCCGCCCAGGAACACCAGAAGGAAGGCCCCGGTCATCACCGCCCAGGAGGCCATGGCGGTCACGTCGTCGAATGCGGATGCCACCTGGCGCAGCACGGTCCAGACCACCCAGCTGATCCCCACGACGATGAGTCCCTCGGGCAGCGCCATCTCCAGGTGATCGGGGCGGGAGCGTCGCACGAGCCAGGTCACGCCCCAGGCGACGAGGAGGGCTACACCCGCCTGCCACAGGGAGGCGGGCACCTCCTCCAGGCTGCGGGTGGAGGCGGCACCGAACAGGGCCACGAGGGCCGCCGCCGCCAGGTCGGCGGGAACCACCAGCCACCAGCGCGTCCGTCTTCCTCGGGTCCAGGGGCAGTCCGCCCCGTCGGGAAGAGCCGGGGTGAAGGAGACCGTTCTGCGCGGGGCGGGGCGATCGTGCCCGTCAGCGCTCACAGCTCCCAGACGGCGTCCGCCGTCGCCGCTTCCAGCGGGCCGGAGTAGACGGCTGCGGCCTCCTTGAGGGGCACGGCCGGATCCGTCCAGGGCTGGATGTGGGTGAGGACCAGGTGCCCCGCGCCGGCCTGGGCGGCGAGCTCGCCGGCGCGACGCCCCGTCATGTGCATGCCGCCCACGGTGTCGCGGCCCTCGACGAAGGCCGCCTCGGCCAGGAGGAGGTCCACTCCTTGAGCCATGTCGCTGATCGTCTGGCAGATGTCCGTGTCCCCGGTGAAGGCCAGGCTGACCCGACGGGAGGGGTCCTCCTCGCTGGGACCCTCGATCCGGTAGCCGTAGGCCTCCACGGGGTGGAGCGCCTCGAAGGGGGAGATCACCAGGGGGCCAACGCTGTAGGACCTGCCGGGCACGGCGGTGACGAAGCCGAACTCCGTGGCGTAGCGCTCACTGGGCGGGACGCCGTCGACCCCCTGGAGACGCTCCAGCAGCTCCGAGGGCCCCAGGCAGGCCACCGGCCCGAGAGCCCCGGTGGGCAGCCAGCGTCGGTAGACGTGCATGCCCACCAGGTCCACCATGTGATCGGCGTGGCAGTGGGAGATCGCAATGGCGTCGAGCTCGGCGGGATCGAGGTGGCGCAGCAGCTGGCCCATCGACCCCGGCCCGAGGTCCAGCACGATCGAATAGGTGCGCACCGCGCCGTCGGCGTCGACTCCTTCGGCCTGCACCAGGTAGGAGGAGGCCGAGGACTGGGGGCCCGACATGGAGCCGGAGCAGCCGATAATCGTGAGTCTCATGCAGATCCTTGGTGGGAGGTGGGAGGTGAGGGAGGGTGGGGCGGCCCGGCAGGGGCGCCGGCTGCCCCAGGGGCGAAGGCGACATGCTCAACGGCGGTGACCTCGGGGCCCAGGAAGCGCCGGGCCAGGACGGAGAAGGCCTCCGGGTCGCCGGTGGAGGCGAAGTCATGGCGTGGTTCGGGGGCCTCCGGCCCGCGCAGAAGGTTCTTGCCGGCCAGTGCCCGGTAGACGTCCTTGGCGGTCTCGTCCGAGGAGGTCACCAGGGTCACGTCTCGCCCCATGACATAGGAGATCGGCCCCACCAGCAACGGGTAGTGGGTGCAGCCGAGGATGAGGGTGTCCACACCGGCGGCCTTGATGGGGGCCAAATACTCCTCGGCGACGTCGAGTACCTCGGGGCCGGTGGTCACCCCCCGCTCGGCCAGCTCGACGAAGCGCGGGCAGGCCTGTGAGACGAGCTCGACGCCGGGAACGGCCTGGAGGGCATCGTCGTAGGCGCGCGAGTCGACCGTCCCACGGGTGGCGATCAGCCCCACCTTGCCGTTGCGGGTCACTCGGGCCGCGGTACGTGCCGCCGGGTGGATGACCTCGATGACCGGAACTCCCCGTCCCAGGGTGTAGCGCTCCCGCGCATCGTGCAGGACGGCCGCCGAGGCGGTGTTGCAGGCGATGACGAGCAGCTTGACCCCTCGGTCCACGAGCTCGTCCATGATGCCCAGAGCCAGCGACCGGACCTCGGCGATGTCCCTGGGACCGTAGGGACTGTTGGCCGTGTCCCCGATGTAGAGCACCTGCTCATGGGGCAGCTGGTCGAGGACAGAACGGGCGACGGTGAGGCCACCGACCCCAGAGTCGAACATCCCGATCGGAGCATCATTCACACCGCGAGACTATGCGGGCCCTGTGCCCCCGAACAGCGCGGATACCAGTGATTCCTGCCACCAGGTGACCATGTCGTAGACGAGCGCCGTCCCCCGGTACCACTGCTCGCGAGAGGTCTCCTCCTCGGGGGCCTCCTGGAAGGCGGCTGCGTGAACGTGCTCGGCGTCCTGAGCCGACTCGATGCCCAGACGCTGGGCCAGCACGAGCCGGATGTCATTGCTCGCCCCCAGCCAGTCGGACTCCTGGCCCGGGGCCACGAGCACCGTTCCCTCAGGGCCCGACGGCGCCCGCAGCTCGGCGGCCAGGCGCGCCAGGCGGTCGACCTTGTCGCCCCGCAGGCGCGCACGAGTCAGGCTGCTGACCTCCATCGAGGTGATGGGATCCTCCGAGGCCTGCGGGAGCAGGACAGCGATAACGGGGTCCGCGCTCGGGCGGCCGGCATGGACGTGGTTGGTCGGCGCATCGAGGTCGAAGTCCAGGGCCTCCAGGACCTCACGATCCCGCTCGCTCTCCCCCGGGCGGACCGGGTCGGGACGCGACGGCGAGGAGGTCTCGGACTGGCCAGCCCCCTGGGGAGCATCCGCTTGGAGAAGGGCCCTCACCTCCAGGGCCAGCCTGGCCAGGAGCTCGCGCTCCCAGTCGTCAAGACCGCAGGCCAGCCCCTCTGGGACGCGGCGGAAGGCTCGCATCAGCGCCCTCCTGAAGAGTCGTCAGCACCGGCGTCGTCACCCACGGGCTCGATGGTGGCGCGCAGGCCGTATCCGTGCATCGCCGTGACATCGACCTCCATGCGCTCGCGGGCTCCTCGGGAGACCACGGCGCGGCCGGTGGTGTGCACCTGCATCATCCGGGCCTCGGCCACAGGCAGCGAGAAACCGAAGTAGGAGTGGAACACCCAGGTCACATAGCTCATCGTGTTGACCGGGTCGTCGTGGACCACGGTGCACCACAGGCGCTGGGCACGGACGCGCGACTCCTCCAGGATCTCCGGTTCAGCAACGGGCAACGAGGTGCTCATACCACCAGGGTAGCGGTGAGCCGCGATAGGTTGTTCCCGTGAACAGCTACGCACCCTCTGCCGATTCCGCCGCCGCCTCCATGGACGTGTCCATGGCCTCCACCTCCCTGCTGACCGACATGTACGAGCTCACGATGCTGCAAGGAGCACTGGCATCGGGGGCCGCCTCACGGCGCAGCGTCTTCGAGCTCTTCGGCCGCAGGCTCCCCGGGTCACGCCGCTTCGGTGTGGTGGCGGGCACTGGTCGGCTGCTGGACGCCATCGAGGCCTTCACGTTCACCCCCGCCCAGATCGACTTCCTGCACCGCACCGGGGTCGTCAACGACGAGACCCTGGACTTCCTGCGCGACTACCGCTTCTCCGGGACGATCCGCGGCTACGCCGAGGGCGAGTGCTACTTCGCCGGCTCCCCGCTGCTGACCGTGGAGGGCACCTTCGCCGAGGCCTGCATCCTGGAGACCCTGGCCCTGTCGATCTACAACTACGACTGCGCCGTCGCCGCAGCCGCCTCCCGTATGACCATTGCCGCCCACGGGCGCCCCTGCGTGGACTTCGGGGCGCGCCGGGCCCACGAGCAGGCAGCCGTCGCCGCGGCCAGGGCCTCGGTCGTCGGCGGTTTCGTGGGAACGAGCAACCTGGAGGCGGGGCTCCTCTACGGCATTCCCACTGTGGGGACCTCGGCCCACTCCTTCACCCTCCTGCACGACACCGAGGAGGAGGCCTTCGCGGCGCAGGTGGCCAGCCTCGGACCGAGCACCACGATCCTGGTGGACACCTATGACATCGCCACCGGCGTAGAGCGGGCCGTCAAGGCGGCCCGTGCCGCGGGCGGTGAGCTCGGGGCGGTGCGCCTGGACTCCGGCGACCTGGTGGCTGAGGCCTTCAAGGTGCGCGCCCAGCTCGACGCCATGGGGGCGACCTCGACGAGAATCACCGTCACCAACGACCTCGATGAGCACGCCATCGCGGCACTGGGGGCGGCCCCCGTGGACTCCTACGGCGTGGGCACCAAGCTCGTGACGGGCTCGGGGCGCCCGACTGCGGCGCTCGTCTACAAGCTGGTGGAGCGCGAGGGCGCCGACGGCACCATGGAGGAGGTCGCCAAGTTCTCCTCGGGCGGCAAGTCAACCGTGGGTGGCCGCAAGTGGGCCGGCCGCATCCTCAGCTCCGAGGGCACGGCCGCCGAGGAGCTGGTGGTCGCCTCCAGCTCGCAGGACGAGGGGATGTCGGCGTTGAGCCAGGCCGGTGCCAGGCCGCTTCAGGTGCTCCTGGTCGATGAGGGCCGGATCATCGAGGAGCACCGCGGCAAGGAGGCCTTGAGCGCCGCGGCGGAGCGGCACCGGGCGTCGCGCGCCGAGCTCCCCTACGACGCCTGGCGTCTGAGCGACGGCGAGTCGGCGCTGCCGACCCGTCACATCGACCTCGACGGGCGAGGCGCCACCCGACGCTGACCGGCGGCCAGGGGCGCATCCCGCCCCTGGCCGGCGCTCCTTGTCAACGTTATCGGCGTTATCAGCGTTGTCGGCGTTGTGTCCTCAGCCTTATCAGCACTGTCAGCGCTTGCCGACGAACCAGCGCCGCAGGGTCTGGATGCGCTTCTCGATCTCCTCGGTGGAGGCCGCCGCGACCTCCGGTCCCCCGCACACGCGCCTGAGCTCGTTGTGGACGACGCCGTGGGGCTGGCTCGAGCGGCGGGCCCAGGCGGCCACCAGCTGGGAGAGCTCCTTACGGGCCGCTGCCCGCCGCCGGGCGTCGTCGACGCCTGAGTTCTTCCGCCTCTGCGCCTCGGCGGCGGCCTGCTTCTTCTGGGAGGCGATCTGCTTGTCCTGGCGCTGGCGCAGCAGGGCGGTCACCTGCTCGGGCTCCAGCAGACCGGGCAGCCCCAGGTACTCCTGCTCCTCGATACTGCCCACCATGGCGCCGGTGCCGAACTCGCCGCCGTCGAAGAGCACGCGGTCGAACTCGGCCTGGCTGTCCATGGCCTCGAAGCCCGGCAGCAGCTCGGCCGAGGCGTTCTCAGTCTTGTTGGCCTCGGCGAGGAGCCGGTCCTCGGGGCTGAACAGGGCGTCCTCCTGCGCCGCCGAGTCGGGGCGGCTCAGGACATGGTCGCGGGCCACCTCCATCTCCCCGGCCAGAGCCAGCAGCGGCGTGACCGAGGGGAGGAACACCGAGGCGGTCTCACCCCTCGCCCGCGAGCGCACGAAGCGCCCCACGGCCTGGGCGAAGAAGAGCGGGGTGGAGGTAGAGGTGGCGTAGACGCCCACGGCCAGGCGGGGCACATCCACTCCCTCGGAGACCATGCGCACGGCCACCAGCCAGCGGTCGGTCGAGGCGGAGAAGGCCTCGATGCGGCTGGAGGCGCCGTTGTCGTCGGAGAGGACCACGGTGGGGGCCTCGCCGGTGATGGCGCGCAGCTGCTTGGCGTAGGCGCGAGCCTTGGCCTGGTCGGAGGCGATGACGAGGGCTCCGGCGTCGGGGACCTGGCGACGCACCTCGGTCAGGCGCTGGTCGGCGGCGGCCAGGACCGCGGGGATCCACTCCCCCGCCGGGTCGAGCGCGGTGCGCCAGGCCTGGGACTCCAGGTCCTTGGTGAGGGGCTCGCCCAGGCGCGCCGCGACCTCGTCGCCGGCCTTGGTGCGCCACCGCATCTGCCCCGAGTAGGACATGAACATCACCGGGCGCACGACTCCGTCGCGCAGGGCGTCGGAGTAGCCGTAGGAGTAGTCCGCCTGGGAGCGTTTCGCCCCGGAGGCGTCCTCCTTGTACCGCACGAAGGGGATCGGGGAGGTGTCGGAGCGGAAGGGCGTTCCAGTCAGGGCCAGTCGCCTCCGTGCCGGAGTGAAGGCCTCCCGGATCGCGTCACCCCAGCTCAGGGCGTCTCCCCCGTGGTGGATCTCGTCGAGGATGACCAGGGTGCGGGCCTGATCGGTGCGGGCGCGGTGCAGGTTGGCGTTGGCGGCCACCTGGGCGTAGGTCAGGGCGACGCCGTCGAAGCGCGAGCCGAGTGCCCCTTGGGAGTTGGAGTAGGAGGGGTCGATATGGATGCCGACGCGGGCGGCGGCCTCGGCCCACTGGTACTTGAGGTGCTCAGTGGGGCAGACGATCGTCACCTTGTGGACGTCTCCGGAGCTGAGCAACTCGGTGGCCACCCGCAGCGCGAAGGTCGTCTTGCCGGCCCCGGGGGTGGCCACCGCCAGGAAGTCCTGGGGCATCGTCTCCAGGTACTGCCCGAGCGCAGCGGCCTGCCAGGCGCGCAGTGAACCTGCTGTTCCCCAGGCGGCGCGGCGCGGGTAGGCCGGGGAGAGGTTCTGGGCCGCCGACGTCGAGGCTCGCGTCGGGGTGGGATGGGTCGCCTGGCCGCCGCGGGCGGCGTTCACCGACCGCCTCGCCCGAACGGGAAGCGGGGGAAGCGAGGCCCCTTGCCATCGCCGGAGCCCTCCCCGTTGCGCATCTCCTCGTAGATGGACTTGCAGGTGGGGCACACCGGGTACTTCGACGGGTCGCGCCCGGGCGTCCACACCTTGCCGCACAGGGCGACGACGGGACGCCCGGTGACAGCGGCCGCGGCGATCTTGTCCTTGCGGACGTAGTGGGCGAAGCGGTCGGCGTCGCCGTCGTCGGTCGACTGGAGCTCCTCGCGCTCCAGGACAGCCGTACCGACGCCCTGGGTGGGCTCGGCGGCCGGGTCTGTCGGGGCTCCGGGCGATCCGGGATCGGCACTGGCGAGGACGTCTGTCATGCCGCCCAGTGTAGGTCGGACAGCGCGCACCGGCAGTCGCCCGCCCCGCCCCTGTGGGCAGGCTCTCCCTTGAGGAGAGCCTGCGCCGTCGTCAGTGCGTCGAGGTGAGCCGGCTGGCGGCAGCGGCATCGACCAGCACGAGGGCGTCGTCGTGACGCTGCATGACGGTCGCCGGCCACTGGGTGCTGACCTCACCTTCGACGAGCTGGGCGATGGCCTCGGCCTTGCCCTCGCCGGTGGCGATGAGGACCAGCTTGCGGGCCTCCATGATGGTGGCCAGCCCCTGGGTGATGCACTGGGTGGGCACGGCCTCGACGTCGCCGCCGAAGAAGCGAGCGTTGTCCCGGCGGGTCTGCTCGTGGAGCTCGCCCAGGTGCGTGCGCGAGTCGAGGGCGCCGCCGGGCTCGTTGAACCCGATGTGCCCGTCGGAGCCGATGCCGAGGATCTGCAGGTCGCAGTATCCGGCCGCAGACATCTGCGCCTCGTAGTCCCGGCAGGCGGCCTCGAGGTCCTCGCTCAGCGCGTCCGGGCCGTGGAGGGCGCCGGGGCGCATGTCGACACGGGAGCGCAGGTTGGTCTCCATGAAGGTGGCGTAGCGCTCCGGGTGGCCTGCAGGCAGGCCGACGTACTCGTCGAGCATGAATCCAGTGACCTCGGCGAAGCTGAGGCGTCCGGCGGCGCAGCGAGCAGTGAGCTCGTCGTACAGGGGCAGGGGCGAGGAGCCTGTAGCGGTTCCCAGCACGGCTGCCGGTTTGTCCTTGAGCAGCGCCTCGATCTCGTCGGCCGCCCGCTGCGCGATCGCCTGCGCGGAATCCAGAATGACAAGCTGCACGGTGATGTCCTCTCTGACACAACAACTGATGGTATGGGGTGTACGGATCTCTGAGAGCCGCTCATTGAGTGAGCGAGTTTAAAGCAATCCTACCCCGAGCCATCAGAATCAATCACCCCGTTGTGGTGTGACCAGGGCGATCACACCGGCTGGGAGTGTCCCGGCCAGGTGCGGATCGTGGCGAGAACCTGAGGTCCTCGCCGATCCAGCACCCGCCCGCCGAAGACGACTCCGCCCCACAGCAGCAGACCGCACCACACGACCCCCGCGACGAGCGCCACCCAACCCCACACCGGCGCACCTTGGACGACGCCGTAGACCGCCACCCCCAGAACCGGGGAGCACACGGCCAGCAGAAGCAGGATCGCCGCCATCTGAACGAGCGCGGCCAGGAAGGCCGTCCCCGAGGTCCGCGAGCGCATGGGGCTGTCCCCGGGGGCGAGTGTCTCGTAGGGCAGCAGGACGCTGGCGAGGCAGGACCAGGCCAGCGCACAGCCGTAGAGCGCCAGGCAGGCACCGGTGACGGCGGGCAGCGCCTCCCATCGCCCTGTCCACGCGACCATGAGCAGGTCGATGACGACCAGCGCGGGAACCTGCCACACGGCCGCCCCGACCACCCGCCCCAGACGGTCGTGGACCCCACGGATCCCAGCGCTGATATGACTCCACAGGGCGGTGGAGTCCAGGCCGAGGTCATCGTGGATCGCCCACCCCATGAAGACGGCCAGGGCGGGTGCCATGAACAGCAGCGGGGCCGGCGCGTGCCCGAGGGCGAAGCTGGTGTCCACCGGCTGGCCGTTGACACCGGCGGAGAACCGACTGGAGTTGAGAGCAGGACCCAGAACGATCACAACGGGAAGGAGCATGGCGGACAGGAACTGAACCAGGTACCTGGGATCGGTGCGCCAGTAGCGCAGGCTGCGGGCCGCCACGGCGGCGGCGGGCGCGGGCAGGGCGGCGCCGAGCCTGCGGGCCCATGGCAGCACGTCGGGCAGGCCCTGATTCCGCGCGTCGGAGTCCGCACTACCGGCTGCGTAGGCCCGCGTCCGGGTGTGCGACGTCCCCGGAGAGGTCATCACCTTGCCCACCACGCGCTGCCACAGGGGCAGCAGGATCACGGGGAGGATCCATGCTCCGACCGCCAATGCCAGTGCCGGCAGCACGGAGCCGGCGGACATGAGGCCAGGGGCCGCGAAGGCCCACCCGAAGGGGCTCAGGCCCATGACCTTGGCCAGGGTCCGGAGCTGTTGAAGAAAGCCGGTGGGATCGTCCCCGAGGATCCGGGGGATGAGATTCGGTGCCTGCGTCACCACCAAGAAGGCGACAAAGGCGATGATCGCCGTCGTCTCACGCCCACGGCGCGAGGAGGAGATGCCTGCGGCCGTCACGATGATCCGGGACAGCAGGACGCAGGCGGCCAGGGCGGCCGGAGCGCACAGCAGCGCCAGGAGCGCCGCCGCGAGCTGGCCCGCCAGCAGCCAGGTGAGAACCGGGATGAGGCAGACGGCAGCCGTGATGCAACCGGGGATCCCCAGGGCGCCGGCGGCCACCAGGCCGAGCGCCAGACCTCTGGACGGAGCGGCCCAGGCCGCCATGGCGCGGGGGTCCAGGGTGGAGTCGACCCCGGTGACGAGCAGTGGCACCACGGCCCAACCGGCCACCAGCAGCGCCCCGAGAGCCCCGAGAACCAGCCCGATGACGTCAGGGGAGGCCTTGAGCCCCAGTCCGACGGCGCCGGCCAGCACCATGACGAGCGCCCCGATACCGTAGAGGGCCCCGAACACGGTCCCGATGATGGCCCAGATGTTCTTGGTCAGCGCGTTGACGGTCAGGCGCCACTTCAGCTTGACGAGGGTCGCAACCACGACAGCCCCTCCGTTCGCACGTGGCCCCCCACCAGCTCGGTGAAGCGCTGCTCAAGGTCCGCGCCGGCGGCGACCTGCTCCGTCGTGCCTGCGGCGACGACCCGGCCGGCATTGATGATGGCCACGTGGTCGCACAGGCGCTGCACCGTGGCCATGACGTGGCTGGAGATGACCACCGTGCCGCCGGCGGCGGCGTAGTCCCGCAGGATCGCCTGGATCGTCTGGGCGGAGATCGGGTCGACGGCCTCGAAGGGCTCGTCCAGGACCAGGATGGAGGGCGAGTGCACCATGGCGCAGGCCAGGTGGATCTTCTTGCGCATGCCCGCCGAGTAGTCGGCGACCAGGGTGGTTCCGGCGTCCCACAGCCCCAGTACCTTGACCAGCTCGGTCGCCCGGGGCACGACGACGTCGCGCTCGAGCCCACGCAGGAGTCCGGAGTAGGTGACGAGCTCAAGACCGTTGAGACGGTCGAAGGTGCGCAGCCCGTCGGGCAGGACCCCCAGAAGGGTCTTGGCCCGCTGAGGCTGCGTCCACACGTCGACGCCATGAACGAGTACCTGACCGGCGTCGGGTCGCAGCAGGCCGGTGGCCATCGACAGGCTGGTCGTCTTGCCCGCTCCGTTGGGCCCGACGATGCCGTAGAAGCTGGATACGGGAATGTCGAGGCTCAACCGATCCACCGCGACTTTGCGATCGAAGGCCTTGACCAGCCCCCTCATCTGAAGTGCTGGAACGGAGGCAGGAGCGGGCGAGGCCCCGGCCAGTGCGGCAACCGCGTCTGTGCCGTCGGGCGAGTTCACCGCGAATGTGGAAGCAGACATGTTTCCACTGTAAAAGCCTTATCCTATTCAGCCCTCCGCCGCAGGGAGGAGATCACTGATCCCGACATCCTCCTGGAGAACCGCCCTGAGCTTCATCAGCCCGATGAGGAGGGAACCGCTGGAGAACACGATTCGGCCCGTTGCCACGCCTCGACTGGGCGGCAACGGGCCGGAATCAGGACATCAGGGGCGCGGCCCCACGTATCACTCGGCGACAGCCTTCTTCAGCGAGGAGCCGACGGTGACCTTGACACCGTAGCCGGCGGGAATCTGAATCTCCTCACCGGTGCGGGGGTTGCGGCCAGTGCGTGCGGCACGCTCGACGCGCTCGATACCCATGAGGCCGGTGATCTTCACGGCCTCACCCTTGGCGACGTTCTCAACGAGGACATCCTGGAAGGCTCCCAGGAAGGCGTCGGCGTCGGTCTTGGTCAGGCCGGCCTTCTCGGCGATGGCGGCGATGAGCTCGGTGCGGTTGACGGACATGTCTTCCCTCTCGATCGTGGACGGACACCCTTGTGTGGTGCCACTTCTGGCAACGCTACGCATAAAACCTTGGGTTTGTCAGGTCAGACCGGAGTGTCGCGCTGGGTAGCGAGTAACAATTCGCACATTTGCGCCACAACAGTCACATCCGTCACACACGGAGCGAGTCGCGGAACGGCGCCGTTTCCTTGCGCCCTTCCGCTCATTCCTTCCACAGGGCGCCGGGCAGCGCGCTGGCGAACCACGAGGTGATGGTCGTCGGGTGGGTGATGGCGGTTCCGACGACGACGGCGAAGGCGCCGTGCTCCATGGCGGCGGCCGCCTGCGCGGGCGTGTGGACCCTGCCCTCCACCACCAGCGGGACCTCCGCGATGCCGGCGACCTGGTCGACGAGCTCGAGGTCGGGCCCGTCGGTCTTGGGACGCTCCCCGGTGTAGCCGGCCAGGGTGGTCCCCAGGATGTCCACTCCCGCGTCCTGTGCGGCCTTGGCGTCATCCAGGGAGCCGCAGTCGGCCATGATGAGGACCTCGGGACGGGCCGCTCGCAGCCCCTCGACGGTCTGGGCCAGGCTCAGCCCGTCGGGGCGGGGGCGCCGGGTGCCGTCCAGTGCCACGATCTGGCTTCCGGTGGCGGCCACGGCGATGGCGTGGGTGAGGGTCGGGGTGATGAAGACGCCGTCGTGCCCGTCCTTCCACAGGCCGATGACGGGGACGTCGACGTGCTGGCAGATGAGGGCCAGGTCCGCCAGTCCTTGTGCACGGATGCCGACGGCGCCGCCGGCGACGCAGGCCTGGGCCACCTGGTCCATGGTGCGGGGGTCGCGCATGGGCTCGCCCGGGTAGGCCTGGGCGGAGGCGATGAGCCCTCCCCTGAGGCGTTCCAGGACGGGGTGGTCCCCCGCCGTGGCGCCCTGCACCTGCGTTGACGGCTGTGAAGATGACTGCTCGGTCATAGGTGTGTCCTGTCTGATGGTGCCCAAGCCCGGCGGCTAGGGGCGATGGTTGTCGTTGCTGGCGGCCAGGGCGAGGGCACCGCGAGCCGCGCCGACGATCGGCGCGGTGGTCCCCAGGGTGGCGGGAAGGATCTTGATGGGAGCCAGGGGGTCGATGATCTCTGCGGCGAAGGTCTGCCGCAGGGGCTCCCACCACAGGTCACCGGCGCGGGCCAGGCCACCGGAGACGACGACGACGTCGGGGTCGATCACGGTGACCAGTCCTGCCAGGGCTCTGCCCAGGCAGGCGGCCGAGTCGCGGTAGACCTCCGCAGCGATGTCGTCCCCGGCAGCGGCGCGCTCCTCGACCCCGCGGGCGTCGGGAACGTCGGGGTCTCCGCCCTTGGCCAGGTAGCGGCGGTGGATCTGGGGCCCGGCGGTGATGCCCTCCAGGTGCCCCGTCCTGCCGCAGGTGCAGGGTTCGCCCTGAGCCCCGGGGACGGGGACGTGGGCGATCTCGCCGGCCACGTGGTGAGCGCCCCTGCGGGTTCGCCCCTCGAAAACGAGGGCGCCGCCGACCCCGGTGCCCACCGCCACCATGAGGACCACCTCGGCCCCGGTACCGGCACCGAGCCAGGCCTCTCCGGCGGCGTAGGCGTCGACGTCGTTCTCGACGTGGATCGGCAGCTCACCCAGCCCCTGGGCGGCGAGCCGCTCGCGAACTCCGGCGGCGACCTGCGTGCCGGCCCATCCGGTGATGGCGTCAGTGGCCGACAGGATGGTCCCTCGCTCGACGTCGACGACGCCGGCGGTGCCGATCCCGACCGCCGTGATCGCCGCGGCCTTGCCGGGTTCCTGGTGCGTTCCGGTCTCGACGACCGTCGCGATCAGGCCGCTGATGGCATTGAGCATGGCGGTGGGGCCCTCGTGAGCCGGGGTCGGGCAGGAGCTCACCGGTCCTTGCAGGGTCCCTCCGGAGTCGACCAGTGCGGCGGCCATCTTGGTGCCGCCCAGGTCGAGTCCGACGACGAGCGGGGCGCGACCGGACGACGATGATGATGGGGCAAGGGGTGTGGATGGGAGGACATCCTGACTCATGACGCTCTCCGACGGGATGTTGGGCGCTGGCGCACCGGGGTGAGAAATGGATGAGGGGCGGCCGCAGGAGGCCGCCTGGTGCGAGGCTCTAGGCCTCGCCGCTGCCACGGCGGCTGCATGTCCGGATCGGTCGGTGCCGCGACCACCGGCCATGCAGCCGCCGGGACGTCAGATGAGGCCCTGAGCCTTGACGATCTCCAGGACCCGCTCCTTGGTCTCGCCCTCGAGCGCCTTGACGGGGAAGGCCATCTCGTTGGTGGCGATGATCCCGATCGCCTCCATGGCGGTCTTGAAGGCGCCGATGCCGGTCGCGTCGGCCGAGCGGCCCTGGGGTACGAAGACGATCTCGAAGCCGGCGCAGACCTCGTCCTGGAGGCGGCGCACCTCGTCCCACGCCCCGTCGCGGGAGGCCTTCCACATCTCGGCGTAGCGGACCGGGTCCACGTTGCCGTATCCGGGGACGAGGCCGTCGGCACCCAGCAGCAGCATGCCGTCGACGACGCACTCGTGGCCGGTCAGAAGGGCCAGGGGGTGGCCCACGGCCTCATTGGCGGCCACCAGCCTGCGGAAGGCGACGTCGTTGCCGGAGGAGTCCTTGACGCCGGCCAGGACACCCTCCTTGCCCAACTCGACGAGCAGCTCGCAACCGAGCTTCGCGCCGCCGAGGCGCACGGGGACGTCGTAGGCGAAGACGGGGACGTCGATGGCCGCGGCGATGGCGCGGAAGTGAGCCTTGATCTCCTCGGCATCGTTGAGCGCGTAGAACGGGCAGGTGGCCACGATCGCCTCGGCGCCCAGGGCGGCTGCCCGACGAGCCTGGTCAATGACCCGGTGGGCGGTGGTGTCGATGGCACCGGCGAGCACCGGGACGCGTCCTGCCGCGGTCTTGACGACCCGCTCGATGACGGCGTCGCGCTGGGCGTCAGTGAGGTAAGCGACCTCTCCGGAGGACCCCAGGGCGAACAGGCCGTTGACACCACCGGCGATGAGGTGCTCGACGACCTTGTCCAGACTGTCGAAGTCAACCTCGCCCGCAGCGGTGAAAGGGGTGACGACCGGCGGGATGACGCCGGTGAAACGGTTGTCCATTGTGGTGACTCTCTTCATTGAAAGGATATCGGACGTCTGACATCTGACGTCACGAGACATTGTTGCAGATGCTCCCGGTTGGCGCCACCCCGGGGCCCGGGTCTCCTAGCGACCGTATGTACCGGTGAGGGGCGGACCCGGGTGGGTCCACCCCTCACCATGAGGCGACGGCACCTCCGGCCGCGGCCGGAGCCGGCTACTCAGACATCAAGCAGCGAGGGCACTGCCGACAGCAGAGTGCGCGTGTACTCCTCCTGAGGATTGTTGAAGATCTCCTCAGTGGTGTTGAGCTCGAGGATCTTGCCGAAGTACATGACGGCGATCCGGTCCGAGACGTAACGCACCGTGTTGATGTCGTGACTGATGAACACCAGCCCCAGTCCCAAGGAGGCCTTGAGGTCCTGGAGGAGGTTGAGCACCTGGGCGCGCACCGAGACGTCCAGTGCGGAGGTGGGCTCGTCGGCCACGATGATGTCGGGGTCCAGGGCGAGCGCTCGGGCGATGGCGACGCGCTGGCGCTGACCACCGGAGATCTGCCGAGGCAGCACGTTGAGTGCGCTGGGGGGCAGCCCGACCAGGTGGAGCAGGTCGCGCACCTTGGCCTCACGCTCCTTGGGCGACCCGATTCCGTGGACGTTGAGCGGGTCGATGAGCGCGTCGTGCACGATCATGCGCGGGTTGAGGGCCGTGGCCGGGTCCTGGAAGACCACCGAGATGCTGCGCCCCAGATCGCGACGGTCCGAGGCCGAGCGCCCCAAGGGACGACCCTTGAAGATGACCTCACCGGAGGTGACCGGCTGCAGCCCCACCATGACTCGGGCCGTGGTGGACTTGCCGCAACCCGACTCCCCCACGAGTCCCAGAGTCTCTCCGCGCTTGACGCTCAGCGAGACGTCGTTGACCGCGTGAACCGTGTCCGGGTGGAACAGGCCACCGGTACGGGACTTGTGGATGACATTGACGTTCCTGAGCTCGACGACCGGCTGGTCCTCGCTCCATGAGGACGATGCAGACGTGTTGGGCGACATCAGTGCTTCTCCTTAGCGAGCAGAGCCTCGAGCTCGGGGGTGATGGCGTAGCTGTGCTCCGTCGTGCCCGGCACGGGCTTGAGCACCGGACGGGTCTCAAGTCCGACCGTCGGGTGGGACGATCGCGGAGCGAACCGGTCGCCCTTGACGAACTCGCTGGGTGAGGGGACGACCCCTCGCACCTGGTGGAGTCGCTTGGAGCCGGACTCGATGGAGAGCACCGCGCCGAGAAGGCCCCGGGTGTACTCGTGAACCGGGTTGGCCAGCAGCTCGCTGGTGGGCGCCTGCTCAACCACCTGGCCCGCGTACATCACGGTGATCCGGTGGGCCAGCTTGGCCACGAGGGCCAGGTCGTGCGAGACGAAGACCATCGCGAAGCCGAGCTTCTCGCGCAGCTCGTTGAGCAGGTCGATGACCTGCTTCTGAACGGTCACGTCCAGCGCGGTCGTCGGCTCGTCGGCCAGGACCAGGGAGGGGTCTCGGGTCAGCGCCATGGCGATGAGGACACGCTGACGCTGACCGCCGGAGAGCTCGTGCGGGTAGCTGCGCAGCGTGCGCTTGGGGTCGAGCCCCACCAGCTCGAGCAGCTCGGCGGCACTGCGGGTGCCTCCGCGCGCGCTCAGCTGGGCCATCTGGGTGCGGATGAGCATGGAGGGGTTCAGTGAGGACAGAGCGTCCTGGTAGACCATGCTCATCTCGTGACCACGCAGCGCGTTATGCTCAGCCGGCGTCATCTCAAGGATGTTGCGTCCCTTGAAGATGATCTCGCCGGAGATCCGGGCCGAGGGAGGCAGCAGCCCCATGACGGCCATCGAGCTGATGGACTTGCCGCAGCCAGACTCGCCCACCAGGCCCATGGTCTCGCCGGGACGCACGGAGAAGGACACGCCATCGACGATGTTGACCTCACCGTGCTGCTCAGGGAAGGCGATCGTGAGGTTCTTGACCTCCAGAACCGGGTCCTCGCCGGTGTCCTCGTAAACCAGGCGGTCCCGCCGGGCGAGCTCGGCCACCCGCAGGGAGCCGAGCCGCTCGGACAGGGGAACGTCCTCTGTCGCAGGAGCGACGACGCCGGTCAGCGTGCTCAGCCCGTTCGTGGCGTCGTCCCCGTCAGCGACGGAGGCGTTGGCGACCACCGCCTCAGCGGCGTCGTCCCAGGCGTTCAGGGTTTCCTGGGCCTCCATGGCCTCCTCATCGGCCTGGACGTCGGGCTTGGCCTTGATGCGCGGAGAGGCCATCGCATCAGTGAGCCCCTCGGACAGGATGTTGAGGCACAGGGTGGTGATGAGGATGAGCAGGCCCGGGAAGAAGGTCGGCCACCAGTGGCCCGACAGAAGCAGCTCCTTGCCCTCAGAGAGCATGTTGCCCCAGGTCGGGGTGTTGACGGATTTGATGCCGGCACCGATGAAGGACAGCGAGGCCTCGAAGACGATCGCGTCGGCCACCAGGACGGTCGCGAAGACCATGATGGGGGCGATGCAGTTGCGGGCCACGTGCTTGAGGAGGATCCACGGCACCGGGGCACCCATCACCTTGGAGGCGGCCACATAGTCCTCGCCGAACTGGGCGATGATGTTGGCGCGCACCACGCGGGTGAGCTGGGGGATGTAGAGGATGCCGATGGAGACGATGATGACCGGCAGCATCGGCAGGCGGGTCGACATCGCCGAGACGAGGACGGCCGCCAGAGCGATGCCGGGGAAGGACATGACGACGTCCAGCACGCGCATGAGGGTCTCAGCGATCCACTTGCGGGAGGTGGCGGCGACGGCACCGAGGACCGAGGCCACCAGGAGGGCCAGACCGGTGGCCGTCAGGCCGACGACCAGCGAGACCCTGGAGCCGTAGACGGCGCGGGAGAAGATGTCGCGGCCTGTGGCATCGGTGCCGAACAGGTGCGACATCGAGGGGGCCACGGAGAGGTCGCTGGTGGTCAGGTTGCCGGCGCCCTCAATATTGGCGGTCGACTTGGCCACTGCGAGGCCGGTCGCATTGGGAGAGTATGGGGCGACGACGGGGGCCAGGATGGCGATGAGAGCGATGAGGCCGAGCACGACGACAGCGATCTTGGAACCCAGGGGAAGCGCCTTCCAGCCCTGAAAGCGCGTCCCGGGCTTGGAGGCCTTGTCCAGTGTGGAGCGGTGCAGCATCAGATGCTCCTGATTCGTGGGTTGACGAGGACGTAGAGCATGTCAACAACAATGTTGATGATGATGAAGGCCAGTGCCACCGTGATGGAGACTCCCTGAACGACGTTCACGTCATTACGGGTGATGCCCTCGAAGATGAGCTTGCCCATGCCCTGGATGTTGAAGATCATCTCGATGACGACGGCACCTCCCATGGCGTAGCCGAAGCGCAGACCCAGCACGGTCAGCGGCGTGATGAGCGCGTTGCGCAGCACGTTGCGAGCCACGACGACGTTCCTGGGGACGCCGCCGCCGATGGCGGTGCGCACGTAGTCGCGGTCGAGCTCCTCGACCATGGCGGTACGCACCACGCGGGTCAGTGAGCCGGCATTGGGCACCGCGATGGCCAGGGCCGGCAGGAAGATCTGATTGACATAGGCAGCAGGATCCTCGTCAAGAGGCACCCATTCGGCAACCACCGCCGGGAAGGTGCCCGTACCGCCCGGGACCGTGGAGAACCACTGAATGAGAAGCAGGGCGAGCCAGAAGGACGGGGTGGCGAGGCACGCGATGGAGATGACGCGGATGACCTGGTCCTGCCACTTGTCGCGATAGAGGGCCGCAGTGATGCCCAGGACCGTGGCCACGATGACGGCGGCGAAGATTCCGATGAAGGTCAGCTGAAGCGTGATGGGGAAGGCCTCGGCAACCCGCTGAGAGGTATCAACTCCGGTGAAGGAGGTGCCGAGGTCTCCGTGGACCAGGCCCAGGAGGTAGTCCCAGTACCGCTGAAGAAGGGGATCGTTGAGGTGGTGGGCGGCTCGGTACTGCTCGAGGGCGTCTGGCGTGGCCGACTCACCCAGCGCGAGACGCGCCGGGTCTGCCGAGGAGAACGACATGACGACGAAGACGAGCAGCGTCACGCCCAGCACCATGACCGGCAGCGCGACCAGGCGCCGTCCGATCAGGCGGATGAGGTTGGACACTGAAATGCTCCTTTGCGTTAGCGTCCTGCCGCCTTAGGAGGGGCGGCTGGGTGACGTGGCGGCCGCAAGGTCGACCGCCACCCCAATTGTCTGATGTCTGACGTCAGATCGCAAGTCCGTTACTTTCGCCTCGAACACACTGACGCCGCGAGCGCAACGCGGGCGGCGCGGCACCTTCCAGTGGTAGCCACACCGCCCGTGCGCGATTCTCAGGACTTGGTCGACCCCGTCCCCACGAAGGACAGGGCAGTCAGCTTGATCGGCTGGAAGTCCTTGAGGGTCGAGGAGTTGTAGGCAATCGGGCTCTTGCGGTGGAAGATCGGATAGAGGGGAACCTCCTCCGAGATCTTGTCGAAGGTCTCCTGCCACTTGGCGATCTGCTTGTCACCCTCGAGCTTGGCCCCCTCCTCGAGCAGTGCATAGATCGCCTTCTGCCCCTCCGAGCCCTTCCAGTGCATGCGATTCTCGATCCACGTAGACGTGTCGTACCACCAGCGCATGAGCAGGTCCCCATCTTCACCGAAGACCGAGGGATCCCCGGGCGCGATGACGACGTCCCACGCGTTCGCCCCATCCTTGGACTCAATGAAGTTATACAAATCGGACGACTTCTTCTCGTCATAGGTGACCGTCACCCCGAGGGCCTCGAGGTTCTCCCGAATGACGGGACGCACCCCGGAGAACCAGCCGTGGTCCGAGCACAGCATCCTGATGCTGGTGATCCCCGCCTCAGCCAGGAGTGCCTTGGCCTTGTCGAGATCCTTGGAGTAGACCGTCTTGGCCTTCTTGTACGCGGGGTGCCCCTCCTGGACGAAGCACGTTGCCGGCGTCGCCAGCCCGGCCATGGCGTCCTTGCAGATCTTGTCGTAGTCCAGGGCGTAGAGCACCGCCTGACGGGCCTTGACGTTGGAGAAGGTGGTGTTGTTGAACATGGCGAAGAGCAGACTGAATCCCTGCAGCGCCGAGACCTTGATCGGCTCCGTGAATGTCGGCAGGTTGGCCGCCGGAACAGCGTCGATGGCCTGCACGGAGCCAGAGGTCATCGCGTTGGTGCGGGTGGTGTCATCAGGCATGATGTTCCACTTCATGGTCTTGACCAGCGCCGGGTACGGACCGTTGTAGTGGTCATTGCGCTCGAACACGATGACCTGCTTCGCCGCACCGTTGTCCGTCATCTTGTAGGGCCCGCTGCCGACGGGGTTGTACGTGAAGTTCTTGGGGTCAGCCTCGACAACCGCCTTGGGGACGATCTTGACGACGCTGAGACGCTCAGGCAGGAGCACGAAGGCGTGCTTGAGCTTGAAGGTGACGGTACTGGCATCCTTGGCCTCCACCTTGTCGATGAAGGGAAGGAAGTTCGAGTACGGCGGCAGCTTCTTAAGCAGGATTCGCTCGAAGGAGTAGACGACGTCCTCAGAGGTCACGGCCGAGCCGTTGGAGAACTTCGCATCCTTGCGCAGCGTCACCTCGTAGGTGGTGTCGTCGATCTTCTTGGGCATCTCCGCCGCCAGAGCCGCGTACACCTTACGGGTCGCCGGGTGAATATCGGTGAGCCCCTCCATGGTGTGCCAGTTGGCCGCAATCGTGAGAGCGGAGCTGGTCGTCGCGGGGTCGTAGCCGTTGGTGCCCAGCTCATAGGAGATGCCCGCCGTGATGACACCGTCCTTGTTCGCCGCCTTACCCCCCTTGCCGCACGCCGCCACACTGGCCGCAAGGCCGGCAGCCACACCCAGGGTGCCGGTCAGCCTGATGAAGTTGCGGCGGCTGGTACCCGCCGGAGTTGTGATCGCCATTGATTCTCTCCTGATGTCTGACGTCTTATGTCTGACGTTGGTAGGATGACTGTAGCAGAAGTCAGGGCGTCCAGACCACTCACGACCTCGCAGGCAAGGCGTTCGCGAACTGCCGCCCCACCGCTGGGGCGAGTCGTTCGACGAGCGGAATCACATCGTAGTGACCAACAATGATTGACAGAGCAAGAACCGTGGCCGACACCAAGAAGAGCAGCACCATGAACAGAGCCTCCACGCCGCAAGCAACCACCACCACAGGAAAAGAGATGAACCTCACGTCCGCAGTCGATGAGCCGATCATCCCTCATGGCCCCTACTCCACACTGATGGCGTCGCCCACTACCCAGGCGGAAGCCACGATGGCGGAGATCAAGAACTACATCCTGCGCTCCGGTCTGCAGATGGGTGACGCGTTGCCCACGGAGTCCCAGCTGTGCACCGACCTAGGAGTATCCCGCTCCTCCGTGCGCGAAGCCGTCCGCACCCTCGTCGCCCTCGACATCGTCGAAGTACGCCACGGACACGGCATGTTCGTCGGCCAAGTCTCCATGCGCCCCATGGTCGAGTCCCTCATCTTCAAAGGCCTCCTCAACCCCGGAGACGACCACCGCGGACTACGCGACATCGTCGAAGTACGCATCACCCTCGACAACGCCCTGGCCGAACCCGTCACCCACGCCTGGCACAACCGCCACGACCCCGAGCTCAACACCCTCGTCGACAACATCGAGCACCTCGCCTCCCAAGGCAAGCTCTTCACCGACCAGGACCGCTGCTTCCACACCCGCCTGCTCCAACCCCTCGACAACCACCTCTACCTCCACCTCACCGAAGCCTTCTGGGCCATCCACACCCTCACCGTCCCCCTCCTGGACGCCCCCAAGCTCGAAGACCTCACCAGCACCGCCAAAGCCCACCGAGCCATGCTCCAAGCCGCCCACGCCGGAGACACCCCCGCCTACCGCAAAGCCATCACCGACCACTACGCCCCACTCCTCGCCGTCCTCACCTAAGACAACCCAGCGGAGAACTCCTCCGTCAGGGCCGGATAGGTGCCGGCCTGCGCCACGGCCACGACATTGAGGCGCGGGTCCTCCGGACGAAGCAGCCTGTCCATCCACAGATCGCGCGCCGCCGTCAGCCCCTGCGCGAGCCAACGCGCGTTGACGAACTCCATGGCGTGAGTGCCCCCGGGATAGACGTGCAGCTCGGCATCTCCGCCATCGCGCCACACCCTGGAGGCGAAGGCGACGTCCTCGTCCCGGAAGACCTCCGCGGAGGCCACCGAGATGAACAGCGGCGGCAGCCCGCCCAGCCAGGGGGCACGGGCGGGGGCCTCATAGGGGGTGACCGATTCCGTGCCTCGCCGCTCCCCCAGCGCCGCGTCCCAGGCGACGTTGTTGTACGCCGTCGGCCAGGTGCCGTCGTCCGGGTACTGACGCGCCGAGACCGATCCCTGCCAGTGCGGCATGCCGGTGCGGTCATCCAGCATGGGGTAGTCCAGAAGCCCGCCGAGAACGGCCGGCCCTCGCCTGTCTCGCGCCATGAGCAGCGTGCCGGCGCTCAGCCCGCCCCCGGCACTCGGCCCGACGACGATGACGCGCTCCGGATCAGCACCGAGCTCCCCGGCGTGCTCGACCGCCCAGCACAGCGTGGTGTAGCAGTCCTCGACGCCGGCCGGTGCTGGATCCTCGGGAGCCAGACGGTACTCGGGGCTGACGATGACGCCCCCGTACCGCCGCAGCCACGGGACAACGGTCGACAGACCATTGAAACGGCAACCCATCACCAGCCCTCCCCCGTGCAGGGAGAGGAACAGGGGGCCGGGGCGGCCCACGCAGGCGCCCTGGGCGCTTCGTGCAACCGCAGCGGGAAGCGTCGTCCCGTTCTGACGAAGGACGTCAACGTCCTCCAGGTCGATGTCGGGGTGCCTGAGCTGAAAACTTGCCCGGACCTCGTCAGCCGGTGCGCGCCAGCTCGGAATGGCCTGCACCGTCATGGTCCCGAAGACGCCGAGCGGCTCGATACGCTCGAGCAGGGCGGCGGTGGCACTGTCGTAGGCAGGACGGGCGGGGAGCTCCTCATGCGTGCGAGACATGCCGCAACTGTTGCACTGTGAGCGCTATAGCAGCAAGCCGCTCACAATCGGTCACTGACCTGCGGTACCAAGCCCCACTTCCGACAGCCGCCCGACGATGGACTCCCTCGAAGGCTTCCTCCCTCAGCACTGCAGCTGCTCGAAGCCTTGAGAACGCACGGGTGAGTGCGGTTCGACATTCACCAGCGTAAATGAACCAAAAGTCGGACAATGGGGCCATGCAGATCTCCCGCGGTGTCATGTCCGGCCTCACCACCACCCCGATGACTCAGTCATCCACGGCGATGGCCGAGATCAAGAACTACATCCTCACCAAGGGTCTGCATCCTGGTGACGCGTTGCCCACGGAGTCCCAGCTGTGCACCGACCTAGGAGTATCCCGCTCCTCCGTGCGCGAAGCCGTCCGCACCCTCGTCGCCCTCGACATCGTCGAAGTACGCCACGGACACGGCATGTTCGTCGGCCAAGTCTCCATGCGCCCCATGGTCGAGTCCCTCATCTTCAAAGGCCTCCTCAACCCCGGAGACGACCACCGCGGACTACGCGACATCGTCGAAGTACGCATCACCCTCGACAACGCCCTGGCCGAACCCGTCACCCACGCCTGGCACAACCGCCACGACCCCGAGCTCAACACCCTCGTCGACAACATCGAGCACCTCGCCTCCCAAGGCAAGCTCTTCACCGACCAGGACCGCTGCTTCCACACCCGCCTGCTCCAACCCCTCGACAACCACCTCTACCTCCACCTCACCGAAGCCTTCTGGGCCATCCACACCCTCACCGTCCCCCTCCTGGACGCCCCCAAGCTCGAAGACCTCACCAGCACCGCCAAAGCCCACCGAGCCATGCTCCAAGCCGCCCACGCCGGAGACACCCCCGCCTACCGCAAAGCCATCACCGACCACTACGCCCCACTCCTCGCCGTCCTCACCTGAGCCACCCGGCGCAGGGCCCTGGCGCCCGGGGCGCTGTCATAACCCGACAGTACGGAGCCCCCACCACCTGCGAAGGGTGGTGGGGGGGCTCCGTACTGCGTTCCTGAACGGTGTGCTCACCTGGTATCGCTACCGGGCACTGACAAGCGTCCTTCAATGGGAACTCATGCACTGGTGGAGCTCACGGGGTACGTGTCGAACTCGTCCTAGCATTTGATCACTTGCTGCTGGTGGCGCCGACAGCATCAACGAGCCAGTAATGATTACCAGCATACGCATCAGGTTTGACCAGAATACGATAAGTCTCTACTCACTAGGGGTGTTTGATGAGGTTGATGATGGCGAGAGCGGTACGACGCTAGCCGAGGGTGACGCGTTGCAGGGCCTTGAAGTGCTTGGGCATGCCCTTTGCCCTCTCTACAAGGGGAACGTAGGGAGATGTGCAGATGGTTGTAGGTGGTATCGTCGGGGCTGGTGCTTTCTAGGGGCGTGAGCACACCGATGCCAGCGCCGGTGTGGCACTTACCCACAGAGTCTTCAGCCCCTGGGAGGCGACCTTCGCACAGGGCGGATAGCGCATGGGCGCGCGGCGGTGAGGCATGGGGCGAGCCCGACTCGACCAGCGAAACCCACACTGGCAAGCCGATAGAGTCGGTCGAACTTGGACGATTCCCCCGGATGCCTTGTGCTTACACGAGCGCCGCGAGTGATTTCCTCTTTGTGTGCGGACCGCACCCTTGTCAGAACGGATCAGGGTGACGCCCAGCCATGCCAAGGGCTCACCCCGCTGGTGCTGCTGGTTGATGACCTCGGTCAGGTCCGGGGAACGGGAGGCGTCTGCGTCCAGGGCCTCGTGAAGGCAGGAGCAGGCGGTTGCCGGGTACACATGCGGGTGGCATACTAAGGCGGCCACACCGGTGGCCTTGATCAGCCAGCGCAGCATCATGGCCTGGGCCCACCGGGTGGCGACATGCCGACAGAACCGGGCGTCATGAGCACAGCGGTCAGCCGATAGCCGCCGCACCACCGGCAGACGGAACATTGAGGCGGTATCATGAACGGTAAGCGGAGCCTTCTAAGTTCGGTCGAACCCCAACTGACACAAAGCTCCGCGTGCGCCGCCTATGGCACACCCACCTTCCCACACGATCCCAACGATTTACACCCGTAACCCCTCGCCCCGGATGGGATGGGGATGAATTATACTTAGCCTGAGGTAGGGCCAAGAACCAGCAAGGATGTGAAATGTATGACTGGAAGTCAAATTACTACAGACACCGAAGTCTCAGCTGCTTCCTTTGCGCTACCCGATGATCCTGATTGGCGATCAACAGCTCTGGACACTATGCGCACCTGGGCGGGGGACGACTCTCAAATCAAAGTCGTGAGCGTACATCGACTCGATCACATGTTAGCGATCTGCCAAACGGCGGATGGCCTTCGATTCGCGAAAACGTACGCGCAGGAGGCCGTGCACGCGATGAGAAATGAGTTTGCAACCTACTCGCGCTTCAATGGACTCCCTATCGTGCCACGCATGCATCTCGCCGACGCTGAGGCGCGATTACTAGTCACCGACTACGTCTCCGGTGGACGGTTGAGCGAACTCCGTGGCGCTGTTCTTGAAGCTGCCCTAGCAGCGGTGCCCGCCCTATACTCTTCCTTGTCCACCGGCCCCCCCGGTCGTGCGCCTAAGCATCGTGAGTATCCTCTTGCTTGGCGAGAGTTAGAGGGGAGGACTGACAGTCGGGGCCTTCCGCCCCCGAGTGTGGTGTTGCCCATCGTCTCCACATTGCCCGCGCATGCCATTCATCGGGACTTTCAGCCGTCGAACATTCTAATCGGAGACGACGGACCGGTGGCGATTGACTTTGAATCGTTTGGACTCGACGTGCCCGCGATGGATGTGGTTCGTCTCGCCTACAATCCTGCCCTCCGAATCAGCTGGAACACACGAGGTGCGCTAGCTGCTGATATGCTTGATCGTTTTGCTTATGAACATGAAGTGTTAGCTATTTCCCCCCGTCAGCTCGCCGCGTGCTGCGTAATATGGGCGGTGTCCTGCGCTGCATACTTCACCCGTGTCTTGGTCGACCAACCACAGGTGACAAGTCATTCACCGGAGGTACCGATGCTCTCCATAGAGCCACTGAGAATGGCGGTGCGTCTATGGAACCAATTATGAGGGAAGAGGAATCCTGCCGATTCCGGCCACCTCCGTCCGGTCGACAGGTGACTTGGGAGGTCACGCGATTCTGCAACTTGATCTGTGACCATTGCTGCAATTACTCGGGCCCTGACGTCGACCGCCTGACTCATGACGCTTAGTGTGCCGGGGGTGGGGTGCTCAGGGCGGTGAGGATGTCGTTGGCGGCGTCGGTCAGAC
>NZ_JBGEVE010000005.1:0-187658 GCF_048514265.1 Actinomyces sp. SKVG-SVH-4(1)
ACGACATCTCCACCATCCCAGTTGAGCCTCCTAGGTACCTCAGGGGCTCGCCATGCCCCGGACACGCATGTGTCTTTGGTCCCGTGTTTGCTCGCATGAGACGCCCTTCACCTTCTAGGATGTCCTGTGAACACCGCCGTTCCTCCCCCGGGGTCCCGCTGAGGCTCCCAGTGTCGGAACGGGAGACTGACGAGCTCCGAGGAGACCCGACGTGCCCACGCAGGACCAGATCAGCCCAGGCTTCGGTGCCAACGAGTGGATGGTGGAGGAGATGCGGGCCGCCTGGTCGGCGGATCCCTCCTCCGTGAGTCCCCAGTGGCGCGAGCTCTTCGAGACCGATCCGAGTGCTGGTCTGCACCAACCGGGCCCTGCCTCCTCCAACGGCTCTGCGTCGTCGGCCGCCGGTGGGCCGCGCCGGGCCACCATCACGCCCCAGGCCGCCTCCTCCCTGCGCCGCTCCTCCGCCGTCCAGGACGTCACGCGCTCCGACCTGCCGCCGGCCCCGCCGTCGGACACCGCGCCCCCGACCTCCCCCTACGCCCAGCGCCAGGCCGGCCACCCCGCTCACGACCAGGACGGTGACGCCTACGAGGACCGCACTACCAGACTCAAGGGTGCGGCGGCCCGCACCGCCAAGAACATGGACGACTCCCTGTCCATGCCCACGGCCACCTCCGCCCGCGCCGTGCCCGCCAAGGTCCTCATTGAGAACCGGGCCGTCATCAACACCCACCTGGCCCGTACCCGCGGCGGCAAGGTCTCCTTCACCCACCTCATCGGCTGGGCGGTGGTCGAGTCCCTGACCGAGATGCCCTCGATGAACGTCTCCTACGGGGTCGACGAGGCGGGCAAGCCGGTCCTGCACGAGCCGGCCCACGTGGCCTTCGGCCTGGCCATCGACGTGCCCGGCTCCGACGGGCAGCGCCGCCTGCTGGTGCCCTCCATCAAGCAGGCCGACCTCATGGACCTGTCCCAGTTCGTGGAGGCTTACGAGGCCCTCGTGGCCAAGGCCCGCGAGAACAAGCTGGACCTTGACGACTTCCGCGGCACCACCGTGACCCTGACCAACCCCGGCATGATCGGCACCCTGCACTCGGTGCCGCGCCTCATGCCCGGCCAGGGGCTCATCGTGGGGGTCGGCGCCATGGACTACCCGGCCGCCTTCGCCGGTGCCAGCCCCGACACCCTGGCCCGCCAGGCCATCGGCAAGGTCGTCACCCTGACCTCCACCTACGACCACCGCGTCATCCAGGGAGCCGCCTCCGGCGAGTTCCTGCGCCTGGTGGAGCGCAAGCTCCTGGGACTGGACGGCTTCTGGAACCGGGCCTTCGAGTCCCTGCGCATTCCCCTCGAGCCGGTCAAGTGGGTGCGTGACACCACCTATGACCCCGAGCTGGAGACCGGCAAGCCGGCGCGCGTGGCCGAGCTCATCCACGCCTACCGCCAGCGTGGCCATCTGGCGGCCGACAACGACCCGCTCACCTACCGACTGCGCCGCCACCCCGACCTGGACATCACCTCCTACGGGCTGAGCCTGTGGGACCTGGACCGCTCCTTCCCCACTCGGGGCCTGGGCGGGCGCGACCGGGCCACCCTGCGCGAGATCCTCAGGATGCTGCGCGACGCCTACTGCCGCACCGTGGGCGTGGAGTACATGCACATCCAGGACCCTGCCCAGCGCGCCTGGTGGCAGGAGCGCCTCGAGCGCGACTGGGAGGACATCGCCGACGAGGAGCGCCGTCGGATCCTCACCAAGCTGGAGCAGGCCGAGGCCTTCGAGACCTTCCTGCAGACCAAGTACGTGGGCCAGAAGCGCTTCAGCCTCGAGGGCGGGGAGTCCCTCATCGTGGCCCTGGACCGCCTGCTCGACGCCGCCGCCCACGACGGCCTCGACGAGGTCGTCATCGGCATGGCCCACCGCGGCCGCCTCAACGTGCTCACCAACATCGCCGGCAAGTCCTACGGCCAGGTCTTCGACGAGTTCGAGGGCAATGGCGTCATCGAGGGCGCCGGCACCGGCGACGTCAAGTACCACCTGGGCACCGTGGGCGTCTTCTCCGGGACCGACGGCGTGTCCACCCGGGTCTCCCTGGCCGCCAACCCCTCCCACCTGGAGACGGTCGACGGCGTCGTCGAGGGCATCGTGCGCGCCAAGCAGGACCGCATCGGTCTGGGCGAGAAGGGTTACACGGTCATGCCGGTCCTCGTCCACGGCGACGCCGCCTTCGCCGGCCAGGGCGTGGTCTACGAGACCCTCAACATGAGCCAGCTGCCCGCCTACCGCACCGGCGGTACCGTCCACATCGTCGTCAACAACCAGATCGGCTTCACCACCGGCTCGGCTTCGGCCCGTTCCACCATCTACGCCACCGACCTGGCCAAGGGCCTGCAGGTGCCGATCTTCCACGTCAACGCCGACGACCCCGAGACGGTGGCCCGCACCGCCCGCCACGCCTACGAGTACCGACGCACCTTCCACAAGGACGTCATCATCGACCTCATCTGCTACCGGCGGCGCGGCCACAACGAGGGCGACGACCCCTCGATGACCCAGCCGCTCATGTACCGGCTCATCGACTCCCTGGACTCCACGCGCGGCGTCTACACCGCCGCCCTCGTGGGTCGCGGCGACATCACCCCGCAGGAGGCCCAGGAGATCGCCAAGAGCTACCAGGACGAGCTGGAGCGGGTCTTCGCCGAGGCCCGCGTCCAGGTCACCGGGGGCACGGGCTCCGACGGCGCCGGGGAGGCGGCCGACACCGCCACGCAGGATCTGTCGGACCCCACGAAGGTGGGCGTGCCCCTCTCCTCCCTGGAGATCCCCTACTCCCAGCGGGCGGGCACCGGCATGATGCTGGGCTGGACCTCGGCCGTGCCCCGCGACGTCGTCGAGCGCATCGGCGACGCCCAGGTCGCCTGGCCCGAGTCCTTCACCGTCCACCCCAAGCTCCAGGCGATGCTCTCCAAGCGCCGCGAGGCCACGCGCGAGGGCGGCATCGACTGGGGGCTCGGGGAGCTCATCGCCCTGGGGAGCCTGCTCATGGAGGGCGTGCCGATCCGCCTGGCCGGCGAGGACGCCCGCCGCGCCACCTTCGCCCAGCGCCACGCCGTCCTGCACGACCACACCTCCGGGCAGGAGTGGACGCCCCTGAGCTTCCTGACCCCGGACCAGGCGCCCCTGGAGATCTACGACTCCCTGCTCAGCGAGTACGCCGCCCTGGCCTTCGAATACGGCTACTCCGTGGAGCGCCCCGAGGGACTGACCATGTGGGAGGCCCAGTTCGGCGACTTCGCCAACGGCGCCCAGTCCGTCATCGACGAGTACGTCACCTCCGCCGCCCAGAAGTGGGGGCAGCGTTCCGGTCTGGTCATGCTGCTCCCTCACGGCCAGGAGGGGCAGGGACCCGACCACTCCTCGGCCCGCATCGAGCGCTACCTGCAGATGTGCGCCCAGGACAACATGCTGGTGGCCCAGCCCTCCACGCCCGCCAGCTACTTCCACCTGCTGCGCGAGCACACCTACACCCGCCCGCGCCGCCCACTCATCGTCTTCACCCCCAAGCAGCTGCTGCGTCTGAAGGCCGCCTGCTCCCCGGTGGAGGACTTCACCTCCGGCACCTTCCAGCCGGTCATCGGGGAGACCGACGACGCCGTCCTGGCCACTGCGCGCAAGCAGGGCGTGGACCGGGTGCTGCTGTGCTCGGGGCGCGTCTACTACGACCTGCTGGCTCACCGGACCAAGACCGGGGACACGAGCACGGCCATCGTCCGCCTCGAGCAGCTCTACCCGCTGGAGAGCTCGGACATCGCCGAGGCGCTGGCCCCCTTCAGCGGAGCCGAGCTCGTGTGGGTCCAGGACGAGCCCGCCAACCAGGGCATGTGGCCCTACCTGGCGCTCAACCTGCCGACGGATCTGACCGGTGGCGTCCTGCCCACGCTGGTCTCCCGGCCGGAGGCCGCCGCCCCAGCGGTGGGCACCGCCGGCGTCCACCGCGCCCAGCAGGAGGAGATCCTCCGCCAGGCCTTCGCCCGCCACTGAAAGAAGACCGGTTCACCGGCCCGTCCTGGGGCAGCCCCGCCGAAATGCCGTCAGCCTCCACCGTTACAACGCAAGGTCACGATAATGTCAAGACAGCATGAGGGATCATGAGGCATGAGGAGGCGCTGTCATGCGTGAGACGAGGCTGAGCTTCATCGGTGACGAGCTGGTGGCCGGTCATGGTGACGGGCGCGCCCTGGGATGGACGGGCCGGGTCATGGCCCGCACGCCCCGGGACGCCGACATCCTGTGGACCTCCCTGGCGGTTCCCGGTGAGACGACGGCGCAGATGTCCGACCGCTGGGGCCCCGAGGTGGCCCGCCGCTCCACACACACCGGCATCAACCGGCTCGTCGTGGGGCTAGGCGTGGCCGACGTGCTCGCCGGCATCTCCTACGCCCGCTCACGCCTGGCCCTGGCCAATATCCTCGACACCGCCGCCTCCGACCACCGCGAGTGCTTCGTCGTCGGGCCCCCTCCCCTACCGGAGGCCGACCCCGATGCCACCGCCCAGCTGTCCCAGGCCGCCGAGGAGGTGTGCCTGCGGCGCAACGTGCCCTACGTGGACGCCTTCGAGCCGCTGCGCAACCACGAGCAGTGGACGGCGGACGTCGCCGCCGCCGGCGGCACGCACCCGGGCCAGGCCGGCTACGGTCTGCTGGCCTGGCTGGTGCTGCACCGCGGCTGGTACGAGTGGCTCGGCGTCGAGCGCCCCGAGTCCTGAGGCCTCGATACCCGCCGGTCAGGCAGGCGCTGGGGAGCCTTCGTCAGACGACGACTCGGCGACGGCGAAGATGTCGCCGCTGATCCCCACCAGGCGGTTGGAGACGTGGTTGTTGAAGAAACCGACGATGGGGCCGATGAAGAAGCCCATGATGACCGTACCCAGGGCGACGATGCCCAGCGAGAGGTCGAACCTGATCAGGAGCAGGGCCAGGAAGATTGTGACGATGTCCTGAACCAGCCGGTAGACGCGGTAGCTGTAGCGCGGGAAGTGCCGCCTGAGCGAGGGCGCGATCCCGTCATAAGGGCACTGGCCCAGGTCGCAGGTGATGTACATGGAGACTCCCAGGCAGAACAGCGGCAGCCCGATCGCCAGGTGGAGCAGCATGCTGCCGAAGGAGTACTCGACATGGAAGAAGCTGCGGTAGATCGGGCGGAAGTAGTCCACGAGGACACCCACGACGGTGAAGTTGATGACTGTCCCCAGGCCGAAGATGGACCGGTCGAAGGGGAAGACGAGGATCAGCATAATGATGTTGACGATCGGGACGATCGCCGCGAAGGAGATCCCAGAGACGTGGGAGATGCCCTGGAGGAAGGCGGTGAACGGGTCGACGCCGCTCTTGCCCTCCAGGCAGATCGCGATCCCGACCGCCGTGATCACCTCCCCCAGGAAGCACACGAGGATGCGCCGCAGGAGCGAGTTGTCAGAGAGTGTCCACTGGTCTGGTGCTGTCAGGTTCCTCAGGTTCATGTCACACCGCCGTCGTTGAGGAGGAGCCGGCAAGGCCATACCTACGAGACACCACCGGGTTCCTTGGTGAGAGGCTGGACAGTGCCCCTCACCACGAATCAGGCCGTGTTCCGCGGCTCACACCTCAGCGTCTCATCACCGTCAAGGCCGAAGGACCCAGGCTGCGAGCGCGAACCGGCGCCTGACCAGGACAGTTGCGGGACGGCTTAAGAACGACGTCGGCCGGTCACCGCTGTGGTGACCGGCCGACGTCTGCTATGTCTCAGGGCGTTGCGCCTGGCGCGCTACCCGGCTCAGGCGTTGGGACGCTTGCCGTGGTTGGCGCTGGACTTGGCGCGTGCACGACGCTTACGACCGCGCTTGCTCATCACTGCCTCCTCGTGTCTTGACTCGCCCCACGAGGGGGCACGGAACGCCGCTGATTCTCGCACACGGCGGCGCGCCTGGGCCAGTCTGGCGCCGCCGACCAGCCGGTGAAGGCGACCACACGTCGGCGCACGTCGCAGCCGGGGCCCCGGCCGCCTTCCTCAGTCGTGCTCGAAGCGGACGGTCCGGGAGGACTCGACCCGGGACTCCACGACGCGCACGACCCGCCCGGAGGCGGAGGCCTGGGTCCGAGTCGTGGTCGACGTCGTCGTCACGCTCACCGCGGTGGCGCGCAGGGCCGACAGGCGCCCCAGGACCCGGGCGCGCAGCTCGGGAGGGGCCTGCTCGGCACACCGCGAGCGCAGGATCTCCCGCAGGTGGGTCTCGGCGTCGGCGAGGCGGGAGCAGTGCGAGCAGGTGGCCACGTGCTGGGCGAGGCGCTCGGCCAGGTCGGCGGTGCACTCGCGGTCGAGGAAGGCCTCCAGGTGGGCGCGGGCCTCGGCGCAGGAGCAGTCCTGGGAGCCGTCCGCGCTCTTGGGGTCCTTGGTGGGCCCGACGCTGTTGTCGCCGGGGGTTCCCGGTTCCATGCGGTCTGTCATTTCTCCTCCTCCCCGTATCCGTACTCTCGGGCGTAGTCGGCCAGTAGCTCGCGCAGCTGGCGGCGACCTCGGTGCAGCCGGGACATGACGGTCCCGATGGGCGTATCCATGATCTCGGCGATCTCCTTGTAGGAGAAGCCCTCCACGTCCGCCAGGTAGACGGCCAGGCGTCGGTCCTCGGTGAGCTGGCCCAGGGCGTCCTTGATGTCGGAGTCCGGCAGGGCGTCCAGGGCGAGGTTCTCCGCGCTGGGCAGCCCCACCGAGTCGTGGGAGGCGGCCCGGTGCAGCTGCCAGTCCTCGACCGTCTCCGCGTCGGACTGGAGCGGCTCGCGCTGCTTCTTGCGGTAGGAGTTGATGAAGGTGTTGGTCAGGATCCGGTAGAGCCAAGCCTTGAGGTTGGTGCCGGGCCGGTACTGGTGGAAGGAGCCGAAGGCCTTGGCGTAGGCGTCCTGCACGAGGTCCTCGGCATCGGCCCGGTTACGGGTCATGCGCAGGGCGGCGCCGTAGAGCTGGTCGAGGTAGGGCAGGGCCTCGGCCTCGAAACGGGCGGCCCGGGCGGCCTCGTCCTCATCGGCCGGCGCCCGGTCCAGATCGCGCGCGCCATCGTCAGGATCGATCACCTCATCCAGGGTGATCTCATCAGTGTGGTCGTCGATGTCCGTCATCAGCCACGAGCCTAACGCGCCCGGGGAGTCTTCGGCCCAACCGACGCCACGAGCCTTGGTCATCATCTGAGTCATCGTCTCGGTCGTCGCCTCCGTCATCGTGGCGGGTCGTCCCGGCAGATCCCGGTGCAGGCGGCGACGGTCCTGTCGGCCGGGCCGCTCTCGGCGGCCGCGCGGCCCGTTCGGCGGTGCGCCCCGCAGGCGGGCGGTCCGGCTCGTCGGCGACACGATCGGCTGCTGGATGCTCATGTCCCGGCCAACACGATGGCGCCCCGATTTCATTCCCCGTCCGCCCTGAGCGAGGCACGCACCACCTTCGAGCAGCGATATCGCTGGCCCGAGCCGCCCTCGTAGGTCAGGATGGGGGCATGAACATTCTGCGCTCCTTCGCCCGCCCCATGCTCGCCGCGCCCTTCATCGTCGATGGACTCGACGCCCTGGTGCGCCCCTCGCGCCACGTGGAGAAGTTTGAGAAGGTCGCCCCGACGCTGGAGCGGGTCGGTCTGCCGCCCGTGCTGGCGTCCGACGCCCGACTGCTCACCCGCGCCTCGGGTGCCGTGAGCCTCGTGGCCGGGCTGGGGCTGGCCACCGGCCGGGCACCCCGCACGAACGCCACCATCCTGGCGGCCCTCAATGTGCCCCTCACCGTGGTCAACAACCCCGTCTGGGCGGTCAAGGGGACGCAGGCCCGCAAGGAGGCCCTCTCCGGGCTGCTGCGCGGGGCCGCCCTGGGGGCCGGGCTCGCGCTGGCCGCCGTCGACCGTCAGGGCAGGCCGTCCCTGGCCTGGCAGGTGCGCAACGCCCGTCAGCAGCGCGAGGCGATGCAGGCCGCCAACGAGGCAGTTCAGCAGCGCTACGTGACTGCCTGAGTCACTCTGGTCGACCCCGGATCGTCACCCGTTGGCTCCGAGCTCGGGTCCGACGTCAGCTCGTCACCGTCACCTTCCGGAGCGCCCCGACACATGTCACCTGGGCGTCACAGGCGGCGGCTACTCTCGCCCCGGTCCACTTCCGACCGGTCGCGGTGCCCTGACACCCCGCACCACTGACCACCACGCGCAGACACGTCATCGACACGCTAGGGAGCACTCATGACCGTCCAGTCCGCCCAGCCGGCTCAGGCAAGCCAGTCGCCCCAGTCGGAGCAGGCCGCCCAGCCCGACATCATCTACACCTGGACCGATGAGGCCCCGATGCTGGCGACCCATTCCTTCCTGCCGATCGTGCGCGGCTTCGCCCAGCGGGCGGGCGTGAGCGTGGGCACCGCGGACATCTCACTGGCGGGACGCATCCTGGCGGCATTCTCCCTGGCCGACGACGACCTGACCCGCCTGGGTGAGCTCACCCAGTCCCCGGCGGCCACGATCATCAAGCTGCCCAACATCTCGGCCTCCCTGCCCCAGCTCAAGGCCGCCATCGCCGAGCTTCAGGCCCTGGGCCACGAGATCCCCGACTACCCCGACTCCCCGGCCACGCCCGCCGAGCACGAGGCGCGCGCCGCCTACGACGCCGTCAAGGGCAGCGCCGTCAACCCCGTCCTGCGCGAGGGCAACTCGGACCGGCGAGCCCCGGCGGCCGTCAAGGCCTACGCCCGCTCCCACCCGCACTCGATGGGGGCCTGGTCGCCCCAGTCGCGCACCCGCGTGGCCACGATGGGGGCCGGGGACTTCCGGCGCAATGAGCGCAGCGTCGTCGTGCCCGAGGCCGGCACCCTGCAGATCCGGTTGCGCCCGGCCGACGGCGGCGAGCCGATCGTCCTGCGGGAGTCACTGCCGGTGACGGCCGGGGAGGTCGTGGACGCCACCTTCATGAGTGCCGCCGCGCTGGACGAGTTCCTCGCCGGGCAGGTGGCCGCCGCCAAGGACGAGGACCTGCTGCTGTCGGTGCACCTCAAAGCCACGATGATGAAGGTTTCCGACCCGATCATCTTCGGTCACGCGGTGCGCGCCGCCCTGCCGGGGGTCTTCTCCACCTATGGGCGGATCCTGGCCGATGCGGGCCTGCGCGCCGAGGACGGGCTAGCCTCGATCCTGGCGGGCCTGGACTCGCTGCCCCAGGGCGAGGAGATCCGCGCCGCCATCGAGGCCGAGCTGGCCGCCGGACCGCGCCTGTCCATGGTGGACTCCGATCGCGGCATCACGAACCTGCACGTGCCCAGTGACGTCATCATCGACGCCTCCATGCCCGCCATGATCCGGGCCGGCGGCCACCTGTGGGGGCCGGATGGCCAGACCGCGGACACGCTCGCCATCATCCCGGACTCCTCCTACGCCGGGGTCTACCAGGCCGTCATCGATGACTGCCGCGCCCACGGGGCCCTGGACCCGGCCACCATGGGCTCGGTGCCCAATGTGGGTCTCATGGCCCGCAAGGCCGAGGAGTACGGCAGCCACGACAAGACCTTCCTCATCCCGGCCGACGGCACCGTGGAGGTCGTCGTGGTCGAGGGGGCGGGCGCCGAGCCTGGTGCGGTACTGCTGTCCCACGAGGTGGCCACCGGCGACATCTGGCGGGCCTGCACCACGCAGGACGCCCCCGTGCGCGACTGGGTGCACCTGGCGGTCACGCGGGCCCGGGCCACCGGCGCCCCGGCCGTCTTCTGGCTGGACCCCGAGCGCGGGCACGACGCCGTCCTCATCGACCTGGTGAACCGCTACCTGGCCGATGAGGACACCGAGGGCCTGGACATCCGCGTCCTGGACCCGGTGGCGGCCACGCGCCTGTCCCTGGAGCGCGCCCGCCGCGGCGAGGACACGATCTCGGTGACCGGCAACGTGCTGCGCGACTACAACACCGACCTCTTCCCCATCCTCGAGCTGGGCACGAGCGCCAAGATGCTCTCGGTGGTGCCGCTGATGAACGGCGGCGGCCTCTATGAGACCGGGGCCGGGGGCTCGGCCCCCAAGCACGTGCGCCAGCTGCTCGAGGAGGACTACCTGCGCTGGGACTCCCTGGGTGAGTTCCTGGCCCTGGCCGAGGCCTTCCACCACGTGGCCCAGGTCAGCGGCAACGAGCGCGCCGAGGTCCTGGCCGGCGCCCTGGAGGCCGCCACGGCCCGCCTTCTGGAGGAGAACCGCTCCCCGGCACGCCGCCTGGGGCAGGTCGACAACCGCGGCTCGCACGCCTGGCTGGCCCTGTACTGGGCCCGCGAGCTGGCCGCGCAGGAGACCAGTCCCGAGCTCGCCGCCGCCTTCTCCCCGATCGCCCAGCAGCTCGAGGCCTTCAATGACACGATCCAGGCCGAGCTCTTGGCCGTCCAGGGCTCCCCGGTGGACATCGGCGGCTACTACCGCCCCGATGCGGCCCTGACCGACGCCGCCATGCGACCCTCGACCACCCTCAACGCGGTCATCGAGGCCATCGCATGACCGATGCCCCCGGCGCCGGCGACCCTGGCGTCCCTGCGGCCCTCTCGGCTGGCTCGGCCGGATCCGCCGGGCCGTGGCGGGCGCCGGTGGCGGCGGGGGCGCTGGAGGCCGTCGTGGAGCTGCCGGGGTCGAAGTCACTGAGTGCGCGGGCCCTGCTGCTGGCCGCGCTCGCCGACGCACCGACGACGCTCACCGGGCTTCTGCGTTCGCGCGACACCGAGCTCATGCTCGCCGCCCTGAGCGTGCTCGGCGCCCGCTTCGAGGACCTCGACGAGACCGGCACGCGGCTGCGCGTCACGCCGGCTCCCCTGCCGCTGCACGTGCAGGCCGGGCCCGATGGCGTCGGACGCATCGACGTCGGCCTGGCTGGGACCGTCATGCGCTTCGTTCCCGCCCTGGCCGCGCTGGCCGACGCCCCGGTCGTCTTCGACGGGGACGAGGCCGCCCGGCGCCGCCCCATGGCGCCTCTGCTCGACGCGCTGGCCGCCCTGGGCGCGGAGGTCACCCACCTCGGCGAGCCCGGCTTCCTGCCCTTCCGAGTCGGCCCCGGCGACGGCGCCCTCCTGCGAGCCGAGGGCGCCCGCGTGGCGGTCGATGGCTCGGCCTCCTCCCAGTTCGTCTCCGCCCTCCTGCTCCTGGGCACCATCCTGCCCGGCGGCCTGGAGCTCACCCCCACCGGGCCGGTGCCCTCACTGACGCACGTGGGCATGACGGTGGCGACGCTGCGCGAGCGGGGCATCGCCGTGGACGAGCCCGCCCCCGGGGCCGGTGACGGCGAGCGCACCTGGCGGGTCCACCCCGGTCGCCCCCGCGGCGGGGAGGTGGCCATCGAACCGGACCTGTCCAACGCCGGCCCCTTCCTGGCGGCCGCCCTCGTGGCCGGGGGCCGGGTCAGCGTCCCCCACTGGCCGGCGGCCACGCCCCAGGCCGGTGACGCCTGGCGCAAGCTCCTCCCCCGCCTGGGCGGGAAGGTGACACTCACCGACGGACTGCTCACGGCCCACGGCACCGGGCGGCTGACCGGGATCCACGCGGACCTGTCCGACGTTGGCGAGCTGGCCCCCACGGTAGCGGCCCTGGCCGCCCTCGCCGGGGCGCAGGGCCACACCAGCACCCTCACCGGCATCGCGCACCTGCGCGGGCACGAGACCGACCGCCTGGCGGCCCTGGCCACCCAGATCCGCCTCCTCGGCGGGGACGCCGAGGAGAGCGACGACGGGCTCATCATTCGCCCCGCACCGCTGCACGGCGCCGCCCTGCGCTCCTACGCCGACCACCGGATGGCGACCTTCGCCGCCATCATCGGCCTGGGCGTGGACGGGGTGAGCCTGGACGACGTCGAGTGCACCTCCAAGACGCTGCCCGGCTTCACGGACCTGTGGGCCGCCATGCTCGCCACCTCCGGTGAGGGCGGTGCCGGACCCACCGCATCGCACCGCGAGCCCGCAACCCCGGGAGATGGCGCCTGATGGCCCGCCGCGACATCGGCACCGACGACCCGCGCGTGAGGGTCCGCCCCGGCCGGGGCTCGCGCCCGCGCACCAAGCAGCGCCCCAGCCACGCCGACGCGGCCCTGGGCATGGTCACCCGCATCGACCGCGGTCACTACCGGATCCGCCTGGACGACCCAAGCCTCACCGAGGACTCCAGCGGCAACATCACCGCCATGAAGGCCCGCGAGCTGGGGCGGGGCAAGGTCGTCGTCGGCGACCGGGTCGCCGTCGTCGGGGACACCAGCGGCCGCAAGGGCACCCTGGCGCGCATGGTCCGCATCGAGGAGCGCACCACCCTGCTGCGCCGCAGCGCCGAGGACGGGGACGCCGCCGGCACCGAGAGGGCGATCGTCGCCAACGCCGCCAAGCTCGTCATCGTCACCGCCGTGGCCGACCCCGAGCCGCGCCCACGCATGATCGACCGATACCTCGTGGCCGCCTACGACGCCGGCATGGAGCCGCTCATCGTGCTCACCAAGACCGACCTGGCCGACGCCGCTCCGCTGGCGGAGCTCTACAGCCCCCTGGGCGTGCGCTGCCTGGCTACGCAGCTGCACCCCCAAGCCCCCGAGACCGGCCCCTCCCAGGCCTGCGGCGAGCGGCCCGACGACGGCGTCGAGGAGGTCCGCCAAGCGCTCGACGACGCCGTCTCAGTGCTCGTGGGCCACTCCGGGGTCGGCAAGTCCACGCTCATCAACGCACTCGTGCCCGGCGCCGACCGCGCCACCGGACACGTCAACGAGGTCACCGGCCGGGGCCGCCACACCTCCACCAGTCTTCAGGCCCTCGAGCTGCCCGGGGGCGGCTGGGTCATCGACACCCCCGGCGTGCGTTCTTTCGGGGTTTCCCACGTCGGCAGCGCCGACGTCCTGAGGGGCTTTCCGGACCTGGCCCGCGTGGCCGAGGACTGTCCGCGGGGCTGCACCCACGAGGAGGGCGTCGTCGACTGCGCCCTGGATGCGTGGGCGAGCGCGGCGGACGGGCCCGACGCCTCGGGAGCCTCGGCAGCCCGCGAGGAGCGGCGCGCGAGGGTGGAGTCCTTCCGCCGACTGCTGGCCCCCTCACTGGAGGCCGAGGACCCCACCCGCCCCTGAAGCACTCCCGATGGCGCGCGCAGAGCCCTTCCGGGCACGTCACAGTTTCGTCGACAGTAGGCCCTATAACCCTGAGAGCCGTTTGCCCTGGAACAGGGCGACGACCCGGCAAAAACGGCGTCAATACTGACTTTTTTCACGTTCCGCCAGAACCACTATTGGACACGGTGTGCTAAAAGTCACATCACGTAGCCGTTGCAGGATTCAACTACACACCGATTTTGACGGTTCCCACAAGCGAAAGCGCGTTAGTCTCAGGACATGCACAACCGTCCGACCCCTTCGCTTCCACGTCCCGCCCTGGGCGACCTGTCCGCACGCGCCAACCTCTCTGCGGCGCGCCGGCGCGTCCTGGAGGTCGTGGAGGCTTCTAACGACGCGATGACGGCCGTTCAGGTCGCCAGCGCACTCAACCTGCACCACAACACCGTCCGTGAGCACCTCGACGCCCTGGTTGACGCCGGGTTCGTCACGGTGTCCACCAAGCCGACGGGCAAGCGGGGCCGCCCGGCCCTGCGCTACGCCTCAACGGCACCCGACCCCCAGCAGATGGTCGACGCCTACCTGCTGCTGCTCGACGCGATCGCCGACACCCTGGGCGAGGGCGAGGACGCCCGCGCCACCGCTCTGGAGATCGGTCGCCGGTGGGCCGAGCTGACCCCCGGCACCATCGCTGAGCCCACGGTCGACGGCGAGCAGGTGGACCGGGTCACCGCCCTCATCCCCTACCTGGCGGTCATGGGCTTCGCCCCGGAGGTTTCCGGAGACAGCGTCGTCCTGCGCTCCTGCCCGCTCATCACCCGCAACCACCAGCCGCGCGACCTGGTGTGCACCATGCACGAGGGTTTCCTCCGGGCCGTCGTCGGCCCCGACCCGGCCGCCTACGAGCGTCTCAAGTTCCTGCCCAACGGTCCTGACGGCTGCCAGATCAGCTCGGCTCAGCCCGTCGACGAGGAGCCGGATCTCAAGATCGTCCACGCCGACGTCGCCTGAGCACGCGGCTCCAACAGCATCACTCGTCCACCACTTCTAGATCGCAAGGCTTCGGCCCCGGGCACAGTCGCCCGGGGCCGAAGCGGCATTCGGTGGTGCTGCGAGCCCTGGTCTGAGGCTCCCGCGGTTCAGGCGGTGACCTCCAGGACGCCGTGAGCTCCCTTCTCCATGTCGGCGAAGGAGTGCGTCACGAACACGTAGTGTCCCGGCTCGGAGGCGACGCACTCGACGAACCCGCCCTGAGCCGGCTGCAGGCCGAGGGCCTGGGAGCCGCCGGACCAGGCGGCCCCGATCCGGTTCGGGCCGCCCAGGGTCCAGGCCCCCTCGAAGAAGACCTGATCGAACTGTAGGCCGACGGCGTGGAACGACGTCGGAAGAGAGGGGCCGGCGGCCATGACCCAGAAGCGCACGCGCTCCCCGACCTTGGCCTTGAGCGGCTGCTGGTGGTATTGGAAGGCCACCCCGTTGAAGGTCATGAGGTCGGGGGTCTTGGCGGCGATCTTCTCCGTGTTGGGCTCGCCGCCCTCGGGGCCGAGGTAGACCTCGGAGGCGACGATGACGTACTCGCGGTCCACGGCCGTCAGCCCGGGTGGGTCGATGATGACGGCCCCGTGCATGCCGGCAGCCAGGTGCAGGCTCATCGGCGAGGTGGAGCAGTGGTAGAGCCAGATCCCCGAGTGCTGGGCCTTGAAGGTGTAGACGAGGGACTCCCCGGGGTTGATCGAGCGCATCGCCTGATCGGGCGGGGTGATCCCCGCGTGGAAGTCCAGGGAGTGGCTCATCGTGCCGTCGTTGACCAGGGTGATCTCGAAGGTGTCCCCCACCTTGCCGCGCAGGACGGGGCCGGGGACCTGCCCGTTGAAGGTCAGGCGCCGCTGGGTGACGCCGGCGCCGACCGGCATGACCTGCTCCTTGACGGTGAAGGTGTGCCGGTGGGTCATGGGGCCGCCGTCGGGACTGGTGGGGGCCGGTGGCAGGGCGGCGTCGAAGGCCTTGAAACCGGCGGGCAGCTGGGCCGAGTAGTCGGGAACCGCGTCCTTGCCGGAGCCGGCCGGCTTGCTCTGGCCACCGCCGTGCTGGTGGGCGCCGGCGGCCGCCCCGCCCGCGGTGACGTGGAAGACCATGCCCTGGGCGCGGTGGCCGGCGATGGAGCACCAGCCCTCGATCGGACCCGCGACGATGCCGGCGTCGAGGGTGCCCTTGGCTCTGGCGGCGATGCGCCCGGTGGTCTGGCCGGTGGCCAGGACGAGGTCGTGGACCTGATCGGCGGTGTTGTCCAGGGTAATGACGAGCCGGTCGCCGGGGGTGACATCGACCGTGTCCGGCACGAACCGCAGGCCCTCCACCGTGATGGTGGCGTTGACGGTGTTGCCGGTGGGCGTGACGTCCTGGGTGGTTCCGCCCTGACCCCGGTTGCCGATGACGCTGCCGACGACGACGGCCGCTCCGGCAGTGAGCAGCCCCATGAGAACGCCGCGGCGGTCGGCGGACTGGAGCAGGCCGCCCGAGGACGGTGCGGCAGTCCCGTCTCCCGCCGTCGGGCCGGCTCCGCCGGTCAGGGGGCGGCGGTTGCGGTCGATGGCGGGGGCGGTACCGGCCGTCACCGCTCGGCGGTGGGCGCCCTCGGGCTTGTTAGCGCCCGTCGCCGCGCGCCCAGCAGTGTCGCCGGGGGCCTGAGCCGCACTGTCGGCGCCGCTGCGCTCGGTCTCCTGGGAGGCAGCGTCCTGAGAAGGGGCGTTCTCGGAGCCAGCAGTCTCAGGAGCGGCGGCCTCATCAGGGGATGGTGCCTGTGCGTCGGGCGTCTTCGTCATCGGGTTCCCCTTCGGGGCTGGGCGGACCGGTGGCCCGCGGGGTCGGAGGTGGGGTCGGCGTCGGCCGGGGTGCGTGGGGTACGCGGCGGGCGCTTGCGCTGGGAGACCTCGCGCAGGCTGAGGATCATGCCCGCCAGCAGGTAGGAGGTCACCAGCGCGGCCAGGGCGCCGGCGACGACGCGCACCTGCCAGGGCGCCCCCGGGTAGAGCGCCAGCAGGAGGCAGACGTTGGCTGCAGTGACCCGGTAGGCGGCGAAGCGGTCCATGATCGCGTTGGTGGCCCGGGTGGCCGCGGGGCCGCCGCCGAGCATCACCGGAGTGAGGTAGCTCAGGGCCGCCACGAGGATCTGCAGGGCGAAGCCCGCCGCCAGGGGCAGGCGCAGGGAGTGGATGACCCCACGGGCAGCGGCGGCGTCGTCGGCCAGCGCCATGCGGGCCCCCAGGACGGCGACGCAGCCGACGAACCAGGCCACCGAGGCCGTGGCGGAGGCCGTGGCGAAGGAGGTCGGCGGGACCCGGCGGGCGGTGCGGTACGCGGGCACGAGGACTGCGCAGGCACCACCGAGGTAGACCAGCGTGCCCAGGCCCGCCAGGGGCGGCCACAGCCCGCAGGCGGCCACCAGCGCGGTGCCGCCCACGAGATAGGGCAGGCCGCGAGTGGTCCAGCGCGGCGCGACCGGCTCCATGGGAGTGCGCAGCATCGTGGGCCACAGGACCGTGAGCGTGCCCAGGACCGTGGTACCCACGAAGCCCAGCAGCATGGTGGTCGTGTGCGCCAGGTAGAAGCCGTCGGCCAGGGCGGAGCGCCCGTGGGCGTTGGACCAGGAGATGAGGAAGCCCAGCAGCGCACCGGTGGCCAGCAGGACCAGGGCGACGGCGTAGTGGAGGGCCAGGGAGGCCAGGCGCGGGGCGATGGCCCTGCGGTACTGCACGGTGATGGCCACGACGCCCGCAATGGCCTGGGCCATGACGATACCCGCCCCGACGAGCGCCACCGCCTGCTGGCCCATGGTGATGCCGGTGAGCACGACGGCGGTGCCGAGGCTGTGGGCGTAAAGGCGCGCGTCCAGGAGGGCGGCGCCGCCCAGGGCCGGGCGGTGCAGGAGGGTGTCGGCGAAGTGGGCGGACCAGATGGTGATGGCGCTGCCGATCCCGCCCAGGAGCAGGGCATGCAGGGGCAGCCAGGTTCCCCAGGAGACCAGCGGGCCCACGATGGTCAGGGCCGCCAGGACCGCGGCAATGAGCAGCCAGGCCATGACCAGGGCGTTGCGACGTACCTGGGTGGTGCGCCGGGAGGGCTTCTTGCCGGGACGGCCCGGGCCGCTTGCTCGTCCGGGGCCGGGAAGCGAGCCGGGCCGGGGGGCGGACCCGGTACCGGGAGAACCGATGGACAGGCTCATGCGCGGCTCCCTCCCGCCTGCGACGTCGTCGATCCGGATGCCGCGGCCGCATCCGGAGGTCCGACCCGGACCGGCTTGCGGATGCTGCCGGAGGTCAGGACGCGCCCCAGGGTGAGGACCATGAAGACGAGGATCGCGGCCACTCCCACGGCACCGCCGACCTTCCAGACCGCGGAGGCCTCCGCCAGCAGGCCGACGACGCGCACCACCAGGCCGGCGTGCAGCAGAACGTAGGGCAGCCACATGAGCCGGTGGTAGGGCAGGGCCCGGTGGACGATCGCGGGGATGATGACCGGCGCGTGGGCCAGGATCATGGAGAAGGCGAAGCCCACCGTGATGCAGTGGATGACGATCTCGTAGGCGGCCCCGTTCAGGCCCTGCAGGCCCCACAGCGACCAGACCGCCCCGGCGAGGGCGAGCCACACGTAGCCGGCGAGCATGGAGGCCGCCATGAAGCGCACCCCGCCGCGCAGACGGACCGTGCGCCGGGCGACGTCGTAGTAGGCCATGACGACGGCCAGTCCCAGCAGGGCCGGGCCGACCACGAGGTGGGAGCCCGGTGCGATGAGCAGCAGGCAGGCGCCCAGGACCGCCGCGCCGGAGAGCGCCTCGACGACGGTCTCCACCATCTCGTCGAGGAAGGCGATGCGGGCCAGCTCCAGGCGCTCGCCGATGATGGTGAGCGTGGGGAAGAGCAGCCACAGCGGGACGACGTCCTCCATGCCGCGCCCACCCAGCCACAGGACGTCCCCCAGCAGGAGGGCCGCCCCGCCCATGGCCTCGACATCGACGGCGGCACTGGGGGCGCGGCGGTGAACCCGCAGGTAGATGGCGCACAGGACGCCGGCGGCACCGGCCATGAGTCCCCGGCCGACGACGTCGGGGGCGCCGGCCAGGAGGGCCAGGCAGCCCGCGGCACTTCCCAGGGGGGCGAGGAAGGCCCAGGGGGTGCGGGCGGCGACCGCCCGTTCCAGGGCGATGACGGTCCCCAGGAAGCCGACGAGCATGAGGGGGCCGTGGAGCGCCGCCAGCTCGGCCCCATTGACGGGGGCCGGCAGGTTGAGGCGCAGGAGGGCGGCGTTGAGTCCCATGAGGATGCAGGCGGCGCCCAGGGCCAGGGCCACCAGGCGCGGCGCCACGCGGCTGGTCAGCGCCCGGCTGAGTCGGTCCGTCTCCACGCCCCAACCGTATCCAACGGCGCCGCAAACCCACGCACCACGCACTCACATCGACAGAAACTTCATAGACGACACGGCTCCGCGTCACTTATGAAGCTTCGGTAGGTTTGTGTGGGGCTGGCCGCGCCAGCGGAGGTGGACAGCCGTTCCACTGGAGGTGGACGGTCGTTCCAGCCGGCCCCGCGGTGGTAGTAAGGTCACGCCCACCAGTACGAAACACTCCGAAGGAGAGCCCTATGAGCGAGAGCCCCGAGCTGCTGCCCGTCACTGAGAAGAAGTCCAGCTGCGGCTGCCACGAGCACAGCGACGAGCGCCTCACCCTGGACGCGCGCGCCATCCCGCACCGTCTGCGCCACGCCGCGGTCATCGGCGCCGCCTCCTCCCTGAACCCCGGCGAGGGCTTCGACCTGGTGGCCCCGCACGTGCCCACCCCGCTGCTGGCCCAGATCGACCAGCTGCCCTTCACCTTCCAGCACACGCTGCTGGAGCAGTCCGAGGGCTTCGCCCGCGTCGAGATCCTGCGCACCGCCTGATCCGCGCCTGAGCGCGACCGGTCGGCCGGAGGCACACGCGGCCCCGAACCCCTGGCTCCGGCCACGGGCTCGGGGCCTCAGCGGGCCTGACTCCGTGCCGCCGGCGCGCTCCCGATATGCTCAACGCATGACGCCTGCACCGCTCGATGCCGCGGTCGTCGGCCCGAGCAGGAGCCGTGGAACCTCCGCGGACCTGCCCATGCCGACGACCCGGCCGGTGCTACCCGAGCTGTCCGAACGTCCCGGCCCGCCGGCCCCGGCTGCCGACGGCGTCCCCCAGCAGCTGGTCGACCGCTACGGGCGCACCGTGCGCGACCTGCGCCTGTCCATCACGGACCGCTGCAACCTGCGTTGCACCTACTGCATGCCCGCGCAGGGTCTCCAGTGGTTGCCCACCCCGGATCTGCTGACCACCGCCGAGCTCACCCGCCTGGGGCGCATCGCCGTCGAGCGCCTGGGAGTCGAGCGCATCCGCCTGACCGGTGGCGAGCCGCTCATGCGGCGCGACCTGGAGGAGATCGTCGAAGCACTGTCCGCGTTGCGGACCTTGGCCGGAGCCAAGCCGGACATCGCCCTGACTACCAACGGCCTGGGCCTGGAGAAGCGAGCCGCCGGGCTGCGGGCGGCGGGCCTGGACCGCGTCAACATCTCCATCGACTCCCTGGACCCGCAGGACTACGCCGCCATCACTCGCCGCGACCGGCTCGCCGACGTCCTGACCGGGATCGCCGGCGCCCAGGAGGCCGGCCTGGACCCCATCAAGGTCAATGCCGTGGCCGTGCCCGCCACCGTGGAGGAACGCGCGCCACGTCTCCTGGCCGAGTGCCTGCGCCGTGGCTGGCAGCTGCGGTTCATCGAGCACATGCCGCTGGGACCGCGCGAGACCTGGAGCAGCCAGGACGTCGTCGGCGTCGATCAGATCCTGGAGGTGCTGCGGGAGGCCGGATTCACCCTCACCGAGGTGGGCCGCCCGGACCGTCGTCCGGCGGCGCTGTGGCGCGTCGCCGCCGGAAGCGCGTTGGGCCAGGAGCATCCGGCCGGGACGGTGGGCGTCATCGCCTCGGTCACCGCCCCCTTCTGCTCAGACTGCGACCGCACCCGCATCACGGCCGACGGACGCCTCATGACCTGCCTGTTCTCCAGCACCGAGACCGACCTGCGCGGCCCCATGCGCGCCGGGGCCGACGACGACGAGCTCATCCGCATCTGGGCCGGCGCCACCTGGGGGAAGCCCCGCGCGCACGGCTCGGACAGTCCCCATACCGAGAGCGACGGCTTCGCTCGCCCGCAGCGCACTATGTCGGCCATCGGTGGCTGACCCGATTCCTCAGGAGCCCCCTATGACGAACCCCTCCCCCGAGCTGTCGCCCCAGGCGGGCGCGCACGCCGGTCAGGCGCAGATCTCCGTGACCCTGCGCTACTTCGCCGCGGCCACTGAGGCCGCCGGGCGCCCCGAGGAGCGCCTGGACCTGCCCGCCGGCACGACACTGGCGGCTCTACGCGAGCAGCTCTCCGGTAGAGGCCTGGAGATGGCGCGGGTCATCCCGATCTGCAGTTTCCTCGTCAACTCGGTCTCCACCCCGGCGGACTCGCTCACGCCCCTGGCCGACGGCGACGCCGTCGACGTGCTCCCGCCCTTCGCCGGCGGGTGACGACCGCATCGAGCCGGGCGGTTGTCGCACATCCCGACCGTTCTTCCGGCCGGCTGCCCGAGACGTTCCAGGCTCGGCGACAAGACGTCAGGCGATGTTGCTCCACTGGCTCGAGCCGTCGGTGAAGGTCTGGCGCTTCCACACGGGCAGGCGCTCCTTGACCTCCTCGACGATCTGGCTGCACACGGCGAAGGCCTCGGCGCGGTGGTCGGAGCTGACGGCGACCGCGAGCGCCACCTCCCCGACGCTCAGGTCGCCGACGCGGTGGACGACCCCCAGGGCCCGCACCCGCCCCTGTTGGGCCACGTCCTGGGCGATCTGCTCGACGATCTGGCCGGCCGTGGGGTGGCAGGAGTAGCCGATGCCGGTGACGGCGCGCTCGGCGTCGTGGTTGCGGACCACGCCCTCGAAGGTGACGACGGCGCCGGCGGCGGCGTCCTGAACAGCGTCGGCGAGTTCGGTGACGCTGATGGGGGCCTCGGTGACCTCGGCGCGGACCACGCGGGCCGTGGGAGCCGGGAGCGGCCGGCTGGGCTGGTCGGGACTGGGCGTCACGGGGTCTCCTCGATCGGGGCGGCGGGCTGGGAGTGATCGGATGGTCGGCCGCGAGCATACCCATGTGGGCTTCCCCGGCTGAACGGGCATGATAGGCCCCGGATGCTCGGGCACCGGCCCCGCGACCGCCCGCCCCGAGTCGCAGCCCACAGGGCGCTCGCCGAAGGAAGGACCGCTATGGCGCAGATGATTCCGCTGGAGGACTACGTCTCCCAGGTGCTGGAGGCCCTCTCTCCCCTGGAGGGCGACCGTGTGCCACTGGGGCGGGCGCACCGCCGGGTGCTGGCCGAGGACGTGACCGCCGCCGTCCCGGTGCCGCCGTGGACGAACTCGGCGATGGACGGCTACGCGGTGCGCGCGAAGGACACGACCGGCGCCTGCCCGCTCACGCCCGTGGCGCTGCCGGTGAGCGGGGACGTTCCGGCCGGCGCCGCACCGCGGCCCCTCGCGGAGGGAACCGCCCAGCGGATCATGACTGGGGCGATGCTGCCTGAGGGCGCGGACGCCGTGGTCAAGGTGGAGGACACCGACCAGGCTCCCGGCCCGCACCCGATTCCCGAGCGCGTCGAGATCCGCGCGGCAGCGACCCCGGGCCTCAGCGTGCGCCGCGCCGGGGAGGACGTGGCCGCGGGTGATCCGGTCATGGCGGCGGGGACGAGGCTGTCGGCGGCGGCCATCTCCGCCCTGGCCTCCGTGGGGCTCGGCTCAGTGCTGGTGCGGCCGCAGGTGCGCGTGGCGGTGGTGTCCACCGGGGCCGAGCTGCGTGACGCCGGCCAGGCGCTGGAGCCCGGGACGATTCCCGACTCCAACTCCCTGCTGCTGGCCGGGCTGGTCGCCGAACACGGGGCCGTGTGCACGAGCGTGGCCCGCAGCGGCGACACGGCCGAGGCCCTGGCCGAGGTGCTGCGGCAGGCCGCGGCCGGCGCCGACCTCATCGTCACCTCCGGGGGCGTGTCTGCGGGGGCCTTCGATCCTCTGACGATGCTGGCGCAGGCGCAGCGGGGCGAGGAGGCCCCAGTGCACCTGGACTTCGTCAAGGTGGCCATGCAGCCGGGCAAGCCCCAGGGGCACGGCTGGGTCCTGGCCGACGACGGCCGGCGGGTGCCGATCATCTGCCTGCCGGGCAACCCGGTGAGTGTCCTGGTCTCCTTCACCACAATCGTGGCCCCGGCGCTGGCCCGCCTGGCCGGGCAGGACGCAGAGGATGGCGGCGCAGAGCCGCTTCCGGGGCGGCCTGTCCTGACGGCGCGCGCGGCGGTGGGCTGGCGGACCCCGCCGAGGCGGCGCCAGCACGTTCCGGTGCGCTTCACCGAGGCCCCCACCGGCTCCGGAGTCCGTTCCGACCTCGGTGACGGCGCGGGCCTCCCCTGGGTCACGCCCACCCACCGGCTGGGCTCCGGCTCGCACCTGGTGGCATCGCTGCCGGCCGCGCAGGCACTGGCGGTGGTGGTCGCCGAGGTCGAGGCGGTCGAGGTCGGCGACGAGCTGCCCCTCATCCCGCTGTCCGCCTCGTAGCGCCCGCCGGCCGCCCCTGAAGGCCACCGGTGCAAGCGACGAGCCACATCCACGACGCACGATCCCACCCCCAGTGAAGGAGCCCCTATGACGACCCGCCCCGAGATCACCCTCACCCACCTGGACGAGGCGGGCGCCGCCTACATGGTGGATGTCACCGCCAAGACCCCGACCGTGCGCGAGGCCCGCGCCACCGCCTTCGTGGCCTGCTCGGAGGCGATCGTCGACGCCCTGCGCGGCGGCTCTGTCCCCAAGGGCGACGTGCTCGCCGTGGCCCGCGTGGCCGGGATCGCGGCAACGAAGAAGGTCCCCGAGCTCCTCCCCCTGGCGCATGTCATCGGCGTACACGGGGCGCGCGTGGACCTGGAGATCGTCGACGGCGGCGTGCACATTGAGACCACGGTGCGCACGGCCGACCGCACGGGCGTGGAGATGGAGGCCCTCACTGCCGCCACCGTGGCGGGACTGGCGATCGTCGACATGGTCAAGGGAGTGGACCGGGGCGTCGAGCTGAGAGAGGCCAAGGTGGTCGCCAAGTCCGGGGGACGCTCAGGGGACTGGGTGCGCGGTGACCGCGGTGACCGCGGTGACCGCGGTGACGCCGCCTGAGCAGACGGTCGGCGCCATCATGAGCACCACGGATGCGGCCGAGGTCGCCGACGTCGTCGTGCTGGCCGGCGGGACCGGCGCTCGGTTGGACGGAGCCTCCAAGCCCGACGTCGTCGCCCGGGGACTGCGCCTGCTCGACCACGTGCTGGCCGGCCTGGAGCAGCTTCGCGAACAGGGCCTTCCGCTCGGGCGCGTGTGCGTTGTCGCCCCGGCAGAGGTCGCTCTGCCCGGAGGCGTCCTACGGGCGCTGGAGGACCCTCCCCTGGGAGGACCCGTCGCCGGGATCGGAGCCGGGCTGGATGTCCTAGGACGGAGCGCCCCGGTTGCGGGACTCACCGGGATTCTCACCTGCGACGCGCCCTTGTCCTGGAGGGCGCTGCCGGCCCTGCACCGGGCGCTGGCGCAGGCCGGGCCGGAGCTGGACGGCGTCTGCGCCCGCGACGGCGAGCACACCCAGTACCTGCTGGGCCTCTACCGTCGCCGAGCACTGGCCGCGGCCGTCGCCCCGGACGGCGCGCCTCTGCGGGACACGGCTGTGCGCCGGGCCCTCGGGACGCTCCGCGTCAGGGCCATCCCCACGGCTCGCGATGTCGTGCGGGATCTGGACACCTGGGCCGAGGTCCATTCCTGGGACTCGGGCCGCTCCGAGTAGCAGCCCGGCTCAATCCGAATCGCTCAGTAGTGCTCGAGCGTGCTCAGTGGTCGCCGCCGCCGAGCTGCTCCAGGACATGGGGCACCAGGGGGCCGACGACGGCGACGGTGTCCTTGACCCCGCCGCGTGAGCCGGGGGCGTTGACGACCAGGGCGCCGTCGTCGCCGCGAGAGGTCACGCCTACCAGCCCGCGGGACAGTCCCGCCAGCGGTGTCTTGGTCAGCCCGTGGGCGCGGATCTGCGCCTCGATGCCCTCGATGCGGGTCTCCAGCAGTGGTGCCGTCGCCTCCGGGGTGAGGTCCCGAGGGGTCACCCCGGTACCGCCGGTGGTCAGGACCACCCGGGCGCCGCCGGCCACCGCCCGCCTGATCGCCTCACGCACCGGCTCAACACCGTCGGGCACGAGGTCCACCTTCTCGACGACGACGTCGTGCTCAGCCAGGAGGCGCTGGGCCAGCGGGCCGGAGAGGTCCTCTCTCTCACCGCTGACGCAGCGGTCGGAGACGGTGATGACGGCGCCCTTGACGGGCTCGGGCAGGGCCGCCAGGCCCTTCTGGACGATGGGGGTCTCACTCATGGACCCACCGTAGTCCGCATACACCCCGCGCGACTCCTCCGTCTCCCACCCGGAGTTTCAAGGGCAACACGTCCCGATCCAACCGGCAACCTCAATTAGGCAACTAATAATGAACCTAATTCACCGCCCTTAGTCACCTCTGAGATGTCGGTTTCGCCTCGTATTGCTCAGACATTCGTCCCTTGCATGAAGATCTGACCAGTTCATTGCATCATTGAGCGCGGTGTGAGTCCGCAGGCTTTCACCGACTCTCTCCAAACAGTCTCAGGTCCAGGGCGCTGTCGCCCAGCGGACCGAGCCCCACAACAGCAGGAGCCCTATGTCCACGCTCGACACCTCCGGTCGTGTCCTCACAGGCTGGAACCCCGAGGAGCCGGAGAACTGGTCCGCGAAGATCGCCTGGACCACCCTGGCCATCACCACCTTCTCCCTCATGCTCGGCTTCACCGTCTGGTTTCTGCCCAGCGCGGTGGCCCCCAGGCTCAACGACATCGGCTTCCACCTGACCAAGAACCAGATCTACTGGATCACCTCGATGCCGGGCCTGTCCTGCGCCGCCCTGCGCCTGATCTACATGTTCCTGCCCGCCACCATCGGCGCCCGCAAGATGATCGGCTGGTCCTCGCTGCTCTACATCCTGCCGATGCTCGGCTGGTTCGTCGCGGTGCAGAACCACAACACCTCCTTCGGTGTCCTGCTCGCCCTGTCCTTCGCCTGCGGTATCGGGGCCGCCACCTTCTCCGGCTACATGCCCTCGACCGGCTTCTACTTCCCCAAGCGTCTGGCCGGCACCGCCCTGGGCCTGCAGGGAGGCCTGGGCAACATGGGCATGAGCATCATCCAGCTCGCCGCCCCCTTCCTCATGAGCATCAGCCTGTTCGGGCTGACCTGGGTCGCCCCCCACCACGAGGGCGCCCCCTTGGTCGTCAACGCCACCGTCTTCTTCCTGCCCTGGTCCCTCATCGCGGCCTTCCTGACCTTCCGTTACATCAAGGACGTCCCGCTCAAGGCCAACATCAAGGAGCAGATGGACATCTTCGGCAACCTGGACACCTGGCTCATGACGGTCCTGTACATCATGACCTTCGGCGTCTTCTCAGGCTTCGCCGCCCAGACCGCCAACATCATCAACAACAACTACGGCGCCGCCTCCGACCTGGCCGACCACTTTGCCAAGGGCGACCTGCCCCAGGGAGCCTCCTACGCCTTCATCGGCACCCTCATCGGCTCCTTCCTGCGCTTCGCCTGGGGCCCTTTGTGCGACCGCTTCGGCGGAGCCATTTGGACCTTCGTCTCCGCCATCGGTATGGCCATCACGATGGCCTGGTGCGGCTACCTGGTGGCCGCCGCGGACGACCCGGCCGACTTCACCATCTTCATGGTGGCGCTGCTGGCGATGTTCTTCTTCGCCGGCGTCGGTAACGCCTCGACCTTCAAGCAGATGCCGATGATCATGCCCAAGCGCCAGGCCGGCGGCGCCATCGGCTTCACCGCCGCCGTGGCCTCCCTCGGCCCCTTCCTGGTCGGCATCGCCCTGACCCTCATGCCGACGCACGTCTTCTTCTACAGCTGCGCCGTCTTCTGCGTCCTGTGCGCCGTCATCTGCTGGGTCCGCTACGCCAAGCCGGGCGCCAAGCGTCCGGGCTGATCCGCCCCTCCGGCCCCGGTCGGGATCACCCCGCCGGGGCCACCATCCGCAACCGACTGACCAGCTCGACGGCGGACGCGACCAGCATCGTGGTCGCGTCCGCCGGGAGCAGCCGGAGCCACTCAGGGCCCACGCCCACGGGCTCCTGGCCACCATTCGTCACCAACCACCGCAACAACCATCAGCTTTACGGACCGAAGGACCATTGATGAGCACCACCGGCTCCCAGACCACCGGCCCCGGGATCGTTCCTGGACCCGACCAGCAGGTCGAGAACGCACCCGGACTGCTCACGCTGGGCTCGTACCTGCGTCGAGGACAAGCCTCTGCCGACGCCCGCCGCCTGTTCCTCACCGGAGGGCGCGAGGCCGACACCTTCTACCGCCACCGGTGGAGCCACGACAAGATGGTCCACTCCACCCACGGGGTCAACTGCACCGGGTCGTGCGCCTGGGAGGTCTACGTCTCCGACGGCATCATCACCTGGGAGAAGCAGATCACCGACTACCCCACCACGGGGCCGGACATGCCCGAGTACGAGCCCCGCGGCTGCCCGCGTGGCGCGGCCTTCTCCTGGTACACCTACTCCCCCACGCGCATCCGTTACCCCTACGTGCGCTCGGTCCTGCTGGATGCCTTCCGCGCCGCGAAGGCCGACAACGACGGCGACCCGGTCGCCGCCTGGGCGCAGGTCACCGGTGACCCCGCCACCGCCAAGGCATACAAGTCCGCCCGAGGCAAGGGCGGCATGGTCCGCGTGGGCTGGGACGAGGCCATGGAGATCGTCGCGGCCGCCTACGTCCACACCATCCGCGCCTGGGGTCCGGACCGGATCGCCGGCTTCAGCGTCATCCCGGCCATGTCCCAGGTCTCCTACGGAGCCGGCGGCCGCCTCCACGAGCTCATCGGCGGCACGATGCTCTCCTTCTACGACTGGTACGCCGACCTGCCGCCGGCCTCACCCCAGGTCTTCGGGGACCAGACCGACGTCCCCGAGGCCGGCGACTGGTACAACGCCCAGTACCTCATGATGTGGGGCTCCAACCTGCCGCTGACCCGCACCCCGGACGCCCACTTCATGACCGAGGCCCGCTACCACGGGCAGAAGGTCGTGGCCGTCTCCCCCGACTACGCCGACAACACCAAGTTCGCCGACCAGTGGCTGCGCGTGGCCCCGGGCACCGACGGCGCCCTGGCCCAGGCAATGGGTCACGTCATCCTCTCGGAGTTCCACGTCAAGCGCGAGGAGTCCTTCTTCCTGGACTACATGCGCCGTCACACCGACTCCCCCTTCCTCATCAGTCTGGACCCCTCCCCCGACGGCACCGGATACGTGCCCGGGCGCTTCGTGACGGCCTCCGACGTCAACGGCGTAGCCACCGGCGCCCCGAAGAACGAGTTCCGCCCCCTCGTGTGGGACCGCGAGCGGGGCCCGGCCGACCCCGGCGGCACCCTGGCCGACCGCTTCACCCCCGAGGGTGAGGGCAAGTGGAACCTGCTCATGGAGGGTGTCGACCCGGTCATGAGCATCCTGGACCTGCACGGCCAGGGCCCCCAGGTTCAGGCCGCCGAGGTGCTCCTGCCCCGCTTCGACCTGCCCGGCTCATCCACCCCCGAGGGCTCCGTGGGCGGTGGCGTCGTGCGCCGCGGCGTGCCGGTCACCCGCATCGGGGACCGCATGGTCACCACCGTCTACGACCTGCTCCTGGCCCAGTACGCCGTCGAGCGCCCGTCCATGCCGGGCGAGTGGCCCGCGGACTACCAGGACGCCACCGTCCCGGGCACTCCCGCCTGGGCCAGCGAGATCACCGGCGTTCCCGGCCCCGCCATCATCCAGGTGGCGCGCGACTTCGCACTCAACGCCGTGGAGTCCGGCGGCCGCTCCCAGATCGTCATGGGCGCGGGCATCAACCACTACTACCACGCCGACCAGATCTACCGGACGATCCTGGCGCTGACCTCGATGTGCGCCACCCAGGGCGTCAACGGCGGCGGCTGGGCCCATTACGTGGGTCAGGAGAAGGTCCGCCCGCTCAGCGGCTTCCAGCAGTACGCCTTCGCCCTGGACTGGCACCGCCCGGCCCGGCAGATGATCTCCACGGGCTTCTGGTACCTCACCACCGACCAGTGGCGCTACGACACCACCTCCGCCGAGCGCCTGGCCTCCCCGCTGGGGTCCGGTACCCTGGCGGGCAAGACCACGACCGACGCCATGGTCGAGGCCATGAAGCGCGGGTGGACGCCGTCCTACCCGACCTTCAACCGCAGCCCGCTGCTCCTGGGACAGCAGGCCGCCGAGGCGGGCATGGACCCCAAGGACTACATCGTTGAGCAGCTGCGCTCCGGTGAGCTGCGCTTCGCCTGCGAGGACCCCGACGCCCCCGAGAACTTCCCGCGCATCCTGTGCTCGTGGCGCACGAACCTGCTGGGCAGCTCGGCCAAGGGCACGGAGTTCTTCCTGCGCCACATGGTGGGTGCGGATAACGACGTCAACGCCGTCGAGACCCCGGCCGAGCAGCGGCCCGCCTCGGTGACCTGGCGCGACGAGGCCCCCGTGGGCAAGCTCGACCTCATGTGGACCGCGGACTTCCGCAACACCTCCACCACCCTGCACTCCGACGTCGTCCTGCCGGCGGCCACCTGGTACGAGAAGCACGACATCTCCTCGACCGACATGCACCCCTTCGTGCACTCCTTCAACGCGGCCATCGACCCACCCTGGGAGGCGCGCACCGACTTCCAGGTCTTCCAGACCCTGGCCGGGCTCATCTCCGCCTGGGCGCCGCGCTACCTGGGCACCCAGACCGACGTCGTCGCCGCGCCCCTGACGCACGACACCCCCGACGCCCTGACGATGGCGCACGGTGACGTGTCCTCCCTGCCCCAGGAGTGGGTGCCGGGAGTGACGATGCCCAAGCTGGTGCCCACCGAGCGCGACTACACCCAGATCCGGGCCAAGTTCGATGCCCTGGGCCCCCTGGCCGAGAAGCTGGGGCTGCCCTGCAAGGGCATCATGCTCAAGCCGGGTCCGGAGGTGGAGCGCCTGGCCCGCAACCACGGGGTCTCCTCCGACGGCGTGGCCGCCGGCCGGCCGCTGCTCGACACCGACATCCGCGCCGCCGACGCCATCTTCACACTGTCGGGCACCACCAACGGGCGCATCGCCACCGAGGGCTGGGACACGCTGTCCAAGCGCACCGGCACCACGTTGGTCGAGCTCAGCGAGGAGGAGGCAGGCAAGCACATCTCCTTCGCCGACACCCAGGTCAAGCCCCAGGGAGTCATCACCTCCCCGGAGTGGTCCGGCTCCGAGCACGGCGGACGGCGCTACTCGGCCTTCGTGGTCAACGTGGAGCACGCCAAGCCCTGGCACACCCTGACCGGGCGCATGCACTACTACCTCGACCACGACTGGATGCGAGACATGGGCGAGTCCCTGCCGGTCTTCCGGCCGCCACTGGACTTCCACGCCCTGTACGGGGAGGCCGCACCGGGCTCGGTGTCCACGAGCCAGGCGGGCACGGCGGAGGTCGCGGTGCGCTACATCACCGCGCACAACAAGTGGGCGATCCACTCGCAGTACTTCGACAACCTGCACATGCTCACGCTGGGACGCGGGGGTCAGACCATCTGGATGAGCCCCCAGGACGCCGACAAGATCGGCGTCAAGGATAACGAGTGGGTTGAGGCCTACAACCGCAACGGCATCGTGGCGGCGCGCGCCATCGTCTCCCACCGCATCCCCGAGGGCATGGTCTTCATGCACCACGCCCAGGAGCGCACCATGAACACCCCGCTGACTGAGACCAGCGGCAGGCGAGGCGGGACGCACAACTCCCTGACCCGGATCGTGCTCAAGCCCAGCCACTTCGCAGGCGGCTACGGGCAGCTGTCCTACGCCTTCAACTACATCGGCCCCACGGGCAACAACCGCGACGAGGTCACGCTTATCCGTCGCCGCAGCAACCAGGAGGTGACTTTCTGATGAAGGTCATGGCCCAGATCGCAATGGTGATGAACCTCGACAAGTGCATCGGCTGCCACACCTGTTCAGTGACCTGCAAGCAGGCCTGGACCAACCGCGAGGGCACCGAGTACATGTGGTTCAACAACGTCGAGACCCGCCCTGGTGTCGGCTATCCCAAGGGTTGGGAGGACCAGGACACCTGGCGCGGCGGCTGGGAGCGCACGGCCTCGGGTCGCCTGCGGCCCCGCTCGGGCGGGCGCCTGCGCCGATTGGTCAACATCTTCGCCAACCCGGAGATGCCCACGGTCGAGGACTACTACGAGCCGTGGACCTACGAGTACGACAAGCTGCTCTCGGCCCCCAAGGACTCCCCGGCGATTCCGGTGGCGCGCGCCAAGAGCCAGCTGACCGGCGAGTACATGCCCACCATCAAGTGGGGTCCCAACTGGGATGACGACCTGGGCGGCTCCATGGAGACCCTCCAGCAGGACCCGATCATCGAGGCGATGAGCACGAAGGTGCGCACCGACATCGAGTCGGCCTTCATGTTCTACCTGCCTCGCATCTGCGAGCACTGCCTCAACCCCACCTGCGTGTCCGCCTGCCCGTCGGGCGCCATGTACAAGCGCACCGAGGACGGCATCGTCCTGGTGGACCAGGACGCCTGCCGCGGCTGGCGCATGTGTGTGTCCTCCTGCCCTTACAAGAAGGTCTACTTCAACCACGCCACCGGCAAGGCCGAGAAGTGCACCCTGTGCTACCCGCGCCTGGAGATCGGCCAGCCCACCGTGTGCTCGGAGACCTGCGTGGGCCGCCTGCGCTACCTGGGCGTCCTCCTCTACGACGCCGATCGCGTCTCGCAGGCCGCCGCCGTCAAGGACCCGCAGGACCTGTACATGGCCCAGCGCGAGATCCTCCTCAACCCCCACGACCCGGAGGTCGTGGCGGGCGCGCGCGCCGAGGGCGTGCCGGACAACTGGATCGAGGCGGCTCAGGCCTCCCCCATCTGGGACCTCATCGACACCTACGAGGTGGCCCTGCCCCTGCACCCCGAGTACCGCACCATGCCGATGGTCTGGTACATCCCGCCGCTCTCCCCGGTCGTCGACGAGGTCGCGGCCGCAGGCCTGGACGGTGAGAACTACAAGGTGCTGCTCACGGCCGTCTCCGACATGCGCATTCCGCTGGAGTACCTGGCGGGCCTGTTCACGGCCGGTGACACCAACACGGTCGAGCTCGTGCTGCGGCGCCTGGCCGCGATGCGCTCCCACATGCGCGACGTGCGCCTGGGCCGCGAGCCCGACCCGGCCATCGCCGCCGCCGTGGGCCTGGACGGCAAGAAGCTGGAGGCCATGTACCGCCTGCTGGCCATCGCCAAGTACGACGACCGCTACGTCATCCCCACCGCCAAGCCCGAGGTCCCCCGCGGCATGGAGTCCATGGGCAACGACGTCATGACCCTTCTGGGTGAGGGGGCCCCGGCCGGCTGCCACCCCGACGTCGCCTCCTTCCACGGCCAGGGCGGCGGCGCCATGAACGGCGGCCCGGTGAGCCTGCCACTGCCGACCGTGCGCCGCGAGCCGGTGCCGGCCGCCGGCCCGGGCATGCCGCAGGTCGGTGTTCCTGAGCCGGTGGGTCAGGCCCCGGCGGCCGACTCCTCGACCGGCCCCGCGGTCGCAGCCCCCAGGGACCTCTGAGATGGTCTCCTTCGTCCGCGCCCCCCGGGTTCTTGAGAAACCCGCCGAGGTGCAGCTGACACCCTCCCAGCGAGCCACCGTGCACATGGCGGCCTCGCTGCTGCTGGACTACCCGGCCGAGGGGACTCTGGAGACGCGCCTGAACGCCGTCGAGGCCGAGCTGGCCACACTGCCGGCGGAGGTGGCCGTCCTCCTGGAGGAGTTCATCGCTCAGGCGCGGCGCCGCGGCGAGCGGGCCATGGCCGAGCACTACGTGGAGGTCTTCGACCGCCGTCGGCGCTGTTGCCTGTACCTGACGTACTACACGGTGGGCGACACCCGGCACCGGGGCGCCGCGCTGCTGGCCTTCAAGCAGGCGCTGGCGGCGGCCGGCTACGAGATGGCTGCCGACGAGCTGCCCGACTACCTGCCGGTGGTCCTCGAGCTGTCCGCGCGCAGCGGCGACGAGGTGGCCAGTGCGCTCCTGTCCTCCCACCGCGAGGGCATCGAGGTGCTGCGCAGCGCCCTGGCCGACGCCGCCTCCCCCTACGCGGGGCTGGTGGAGGCCGTCTCGATGACTCTGCCGCAGATCGACGAGGCCACCGCCGAGCGCGTGCGCGCCCTCGTGGCGGCCGGACCACCCACCGAGACCGTCGGTGTCACCAATACCCTGCCCTTCCCGACCATTCCCGTGCGCAACCCGAGCCTGTCCGGTGCACCCGCCGTGCCGGGCTCGGCACCAGTCGCCGATCCTTCCCCCTTCACGAGCAGCCAGGAGAGCATGACATGAGCCCGATTCAGCAGAACCTCATGTGGGTGGCCCTGCCCTACGCCAGCCTGGTGCTGCTGGTGGCAGGCATGATCTGGCGGTGGCGCACCGACCAGTTCGGCTGGACCTCCCGCTCCTCGCAGTGGAACGAGTCCCGCATCCTGCGCCTGGCCTCCCCCCTGTTCCACCTGGGCTTCCTCATGGTGATGGGCGGTCACGTCGTCGGGCTGCTGGTGCCCAAGGACGTCACCGAGATGCTGGGCGTCTCCCAGCACATGTACCACCTGGGCGCCACCTACCTGGGAACCTTGGCGGCCATCCTGACGATCGTGGGCCTGGTCGGGCTGATCTACCGGCGCATCGTCGTCAAGAGCGTGCGCCTGGCCACCACCCGCAACGACCTGGTCATGTACTGCTTCCTCATCGTGCCGATCCTGCTGGGCTCGGCGGCCACGGTCCTCAACCAGCTCGCCGACGCCCACGGCTACGACTACCGCGAGACGATCAGCCCCTGGCTGCGCTCGGTACTGGTGCTCCAGCCGCGCCCCGAGCTCATGGCCGACGTGCCGGTCTCCTTCAAGCTCCACGTCATCGCGGGCTTCCTGCTCCTGGCGATCTGGCCCTTCACCCGCCTGGTCCACGTGGTCTCCGCGCCCGTGGGCTACGTGACCCGCCCCTATGTGGTCTACCGTTCGCGTGAGGGGGCCACCTCCACCGCTCAGACCTCACGCGGCTGGACCCCGGTGCGGACCCAGGGCACCGGCAACCAAGGAACCAACGACGTCACCCCTTCTCAGGGCGCCTGATCCCGGCTGCCCTACCCCGAAAGGACAACGTATGGGTATCACTCGTCGCGCGGCCATCGCCGCCGTCAGCCTGCTCTCCGCCGTCTCTCTGGCCGCCTGCGGCGGCTCCGCCTCCAACAGCTCCACCGGCGCCGCTTCGAGCGCCGCCTCCGCAAGCGGCTCAAGTGCCCCACAGAAGGCCACCGGCGAACTCAAGGTCCTGGCCGCCGCCTCCCTCAAGGCGTCTTTCACGGAGATCGGGACCCAGTTGGAGAAGGACAACCCCGGCCTCCACGTCACCTTCGACTTCCAGGGCTCCCAGACCCTCGTCAGCTCGCTGTCCGAGGGCAACGAGGCCGACATCCTGGCCACGGCCGACGAGCCCACCATGAATAAGGCCGTGGAGCAGAAGCTGGTCGGTGAGCGCACCGAGTTCGCCACCAACGTCCCGACTCTCATCGTCCCCAAGGGCAATCCCGCCAACGTCAAGGGCATCGACTCCTCCCTCGACAACGCCAAGCTCGTGGTCTGCGTGGATACCGCCCCGTGCGGCCATGCCGCCAAGGAGCTGGCCAAGGCCTACAACGTCACCCTCAACCCGGTCTCCGAGGAGCAGAAGGTGACGGACGTGCGTACCAAGGTCGAGTCCGGTGAGGCCGACGCGGGCGTGGTCTACAAGACTGATGCCGTGGCCGCCAAGGACAAGGTCGATGAGATCACCATCGACAACAAGGGCGTCGTGAACCACTACCCGGTCGCCCAGACCGCCAAGCCCTCCAACCCCGAGGCCGCTCAGGTCTTCATCAACGCCATCACCAGTAAGTCCGGTCAGGACATCCTGGCCAAGTACGGCTTCGGGAAGCCCGGCGACGCCACTAGTGCGAGTGCCGGGGCGAGCCCCAGCGCCGGGGGCGCCGCTACGGCCAGTACCGCGGCCAGCGCCGCCCCGTCCCAGGCCGCGACCGCTGAGGGGTCCTCCGCCCCGGAGGCGAACAAGCCCACCGCGCAGACGACTGCTCCGTGATGGAGTACAGGCCTGACTCGCCGGCCTGGTACACATGATTCTGTGAACCAGATGTCCCCCACTGAGCGCTTCGCGCAGCAGTCAGCACAGCGGCCCGCCCACGCCCTCCTGGGGCGTGGGCGGGCCGCTCGTTCCCCCCTGCCGGTGCTCGTCACCGCCCTGGCGATCCTGGGAGGTTGCGCGATCGTCCTGCCCCTGGTGGGCATGGGGACGCGTGTGTCCTGGGGGCAGCTGCCCCAGCTGTTGGCGACGCCGTCGGCGCAGGCCGCCCTGTGGCTCTCGATCCGCACCTGCTTGATTGCCACGCTGGTCTGCGTGGTACTGGGCATACCGCTGGCACTGCTCCTGTCCCGCAGCTGGCCGGGGGTGAGGTTCGCACGGGTTCTCGCGATTCTGCCGATGACGATGCCGCCGGTGGTGGCCGGTATCGCGCTGCTGGCGACCTTCGGACGTCGGGGCGTGTTCGGTGCCTACCTGGAGGCGTGGGATACTCCGATCGCCTTCACGACGACCGCCGTCGTGCTCGCTCAGGTGTTCGTTGCCATGCCTTACCTGGTAGTCACTCTGGAGGCGGCATTGCGCAGCCGCGACACTCATGCCGAGACCACGGCTCGCACACTGGGGGCGGGGCCCTGGCGGGTGCTGACACAGGTCACGCTGCCGTTGGCGGCGCCTGCGATGGCCCGGGGCACCGCTCTGGCTCTGGGCCGGAGCCTGGGAGAGTTCGGGGCGACCATTGCCTTCGCGGGTTCCCGAGAGGGCGTCACCCGCACCATGCCGCTGGCCATCTACCTGGAGAAGGAGAGCGACACGGCCACGGCCCTGGCCCTCGCAGTGGTGCTCATCGGGTTGTCGTTCATCATCGTCGGGGCCACGACCGTGGACTGGTCCGGTCTGATCGGTGCACTGCTGACTGCTCGCCAGAAGCGGGGCGGGCAGGAGGTCGTCCCGCCGTCCGAGCTCTCCTCTGACGAGGAGTCCGACGGCGACGTGCCCTCTTCCGCGGGTACCGCGTCCGCCAAGGCGCCCCAGGAGAGCATCGGGCGCGGCCAGGACCTGCACGTCGCCTTCGAGCTGCCGCAGCGCGATGTCGTGGTCGACCTGGAGGTGGAGGCGGGGCGCACGACGGCGCTCGTCGGTCCCAATGGCTCGGGCAAGTCAACGGTCTGCTCTGTGGTGGCCGGCCTGCTGGACGCCGAGAACGGTCAGGTGGTGCTCGGCGGGCGAGTCCTGGACGGCACCGGGGGCTTCGTGCGGGCGGGGCGGCGCCGGGTGGCGCTGCTCAGCCAGGAGCCGGGCGTCTTCACCCACATGTCCGTGCTGGGCAACGTGGTCTTCGCGCTGCGCTGCCAGGGGGTGAGCCAGGCGGAGGCGACGCGTCGGGCCAGAGCCGAACTGGCTGCCGTCGGGGCCGAACACCTGGCCTCCCGCCCGGGAGGAACGCTCTCGGGAGGGCAGGCGGCCCGCGTGGCCTTGGCCCGGGCGCTGGCGACGGGGCCCCGCCTGCTGGTCCTGGATGAGCCGATGGCCGCCCTGGACGTGACCGCCCGCCAGGAGATGCGCCGCCTGGTGGCACGCCGATGCGCCGAGGAGGGGCTGACACTGCTGCTGGTGACCCATGACGTCCTGGACCTGACGGCGCTGGCCGAGGACGTCGTCGTCCTGGACCGGGGCCGAGTGGTGGAGCAGGGGCCGACGGCGCGGGTCCTGTCCGCGCCGCGTTCGGACTTCGTCGCCCACCTGACGGGGACGGCCGTGCTCACTGGGGTCGTTGACGGCGCCGCCGAGGCTCCGGGGCTGCGGCTGCCGTCGGGGCGGGTCGTTCATGGCCGCCCCCGGGAGGACGCCGCTGACGGGCATGTCGGCGAGCAGGTTCACAGGGACGACCGCGACGAGGTGCTGCGCCCCGGAGCGCCGGGGATTGCGCTGGTGCCGCCCGACGCCGTCGCCCTCTACCGACAGGCGCCGCACGGCAGTCCCCGCAACGTCCTGACCGGCCGGGTGACGGGGCTGGAGCGCTCGGGGGCGCTGGTGAGTGTGCGCCTGGAGCTCGAGGAGGGGCAGCGGCTGTCGGCGGCGGTCACCGCGGGTGCCGTTGCCGAGCTCGGCATCACCGAGGGCCGGGAGGTCTGCTGCGTCATCAAGGCGGTGCAGGTGCGTATCCTGGCTCGCCGGGGTTAAGGACTTGCAGCACTGAGACGTTGAGAGAAGGACCGGGTGTAGATGAGGGAGGGCGACGTGAGCGCTGTTGAGGGAAGCGAGCGCGATGGGGTCTGTGGATCGGTGATTGCTGAGGAGCGTCTGCGGCCGCTGAGCCGCGATGAGCTGGAGCGCTACCACCGCAATGCGCTCGTGCCGCAGGTGGGGCTCGTGGGGCAGCAGCGCATCCGCGCGTCCCGGGTCCTGCTCATCGGTGCCGGTGGGCTCGGGGCGCCGGCGGCCCTGTACCTGGCGGCCGCCGGGGTGGGGACGATCGGGCTCATTGACGACGACGAGGTCGACGTGTCCAACCTGCAACGTCAGGTCATCCACGCCACAGCCGCGGTGGGGCGTCCGAAGGTGGACTCGGCGGCCGAGGCGATCAGGGCGCTCAATCCTGACGTTGAGGTCGTTGCCCACCGGAGGCGGTTGACGGCCGATAACGCCCGGGGCCTTCTGGGCGGCTGGGACGTGGTCATTGACGGCACGGACAACTTCCCCACGCGGTATCTGGTCAATGACGCCGCCGTCATGCTGGGGCTGCCGCTGGTGCACGGGGCGGTACTGGGGTTCAACGGGCAGGTGGGGGTTTTCGATGCGCGCCGGGGCCCGTGCTACCGGTGCTTGCATCCTGCCCCGCCGCCCGCAGGTTCGGTGCCCTCCTGCGCGGAGGCGGGGGTGCTGGGGGTGCTGCCCGGCATCATCGGGACGATGCAGGCCGCTGAGGCGCTCAAGCTGGTGATCGGTGGCGGGCAGCCGCTGCTGGGCAGGTTGGCGTTGCTCGACGCCTGGGGGGCGCACCTGCGGGAGATTCCGGTGGCGAAGAACCCGGACTGCCCGGTGTGCGGTGAGAACCCGAGTATCACCGGGCTGGTCACGGAGGCTGATGCCTGCGTGATTCCCCGGACTCCCAAGGCCGACACGCAGCCGCAGGAGCCCGGCTCCGGGGGTGAGGCCTTGGGGGCAGGAGTGGGGGGTGTCTCTGCAGCCGAGCTGAGGAGGCTCCTGGAGGGCGATGTGCCGCCGGCGCTGCTGGATGTGCGTGAGGACATCGAGGTGGCGCTCGAGCCGATGGAGGGCGCGCTGCACATTCCGTTGCGTGAGGTCGTGGCACGGATGGACGAGCTCGACCCGGGCCGGCTGACGGTGGTGGTGTGCGCCGCTGGGGTGCGCTCGGCCCGCGCCATCGAGGCACTGAAGGCTGCGGGCTACCCCGGCCGGCTCCTCAACCTTGAGGGCGGCATGAGGGCCTGGGTCTCTCGCCGACCTTGACCGCGGCATCAGCGGGCCTTGGTGTCACGATTGGCGACTTTTAGGCTGTCCATCGGCTGACGCGCCCGGGCCTGTAGGGCTCTGACCTGCGCATACGTGTCAGAGCTCGACTGTCATCGACCAAACGTGCTCTTAAAAGTCGCCGATTGTGACACCGCTTGTGGAGTGAGCCTGGCGGTCTGTGGTGTGAGCGCGTGCTGGGGGTTAGTGGCACTGGGCTTCTTCGGCGTCGTCGGTGAGGTAGGTGACGATACGGACCAAGTCGTACTCTGCCTCTCTGCCACAACCTCAGCCGGCCCGTTCCGCACGCCCCAAAGGAGCCATGAGCAGCCAGACGAGGTAGAGCCCGCCCAGCGCCGCACTGACCAGGCCCACCGGAATCTGGAAGGGACTGAGCAGCCGCTGCGCCAGGAAATCAGCCCCGCCCAACAGCAGCGCCCCCATGGCCGCCGACGCGATCAGCGTCATCCCCGCCGACCGGCTCAGCCGACGCGCCAGCTGCGGTGCGGCCAGGGCGATGAAACCGATCGGGCCCGCCGTTGCGACGCAGATCGCCGCCAGCATGACGCCGTAGCCGAGCATCGCGCCGCGCACTCTGCCGACCCGCAGTCCCAGGCTGGTTGCGGCGTCGTCGCCCATCTCCAGCAGACTCGCAGGCCGCACGAGCCACACCACCTGAATCAGCAGCACCGCGGCAGCCAGAGCCAGGGGCTTGACCTGTCCCCAGGAAATCGCGTTGAAGGAACCGTACTGCCAGGCCTTGGCGGTCTCGGCGCTGGGAAGACTGGCTTGGGAGATGAGGTAGCTGTTGGCCGCCGAGAGCATCTCGGAGATGGCGACCCCGGTCAGGATCAGGTTGTCGCCGCCCACGCCACCGCGCCGCGAGATGAGAGCGACCACCGTCGCGGTCGCAAATCCTCCGAGGACCGCCCCCACCGAGACCTGGAGATCACTCGCCGACGCCGCCAGCAGAAGCATGAGCAACCCGCCGCTGGAGGCGCCGGTCGTGAACCCCACAATGTCGGGGCTGCCCAGGGGATTTCGTGACAGGCTCTGGAAGACCGCACCCGACAGCGCCAGCATCGCCCCCACCAGCGCCGCCGCGACCGCGCGCGGAAGCCGCTGGTTGAGCACGAAGAAGCGATCCATCCTGCTTCCAGATCCCGTCAGCAGTGTGTGCAGCGCGTCGGCCCCGGAGATGTTGTAAGCACCGAACAGCACCGAGACAGCCACCACGGCCAGCGCCGCAGCAAGCGCCAGCACCGTCACCACAGCGGCCCGCCGGTGGACGAGGAAAGCCCTGCGACGTCCAACGGGGCATCGCAGCTGAGAGGCCGGGGCCCCGAGGCGGGGCCCTTCGGTCTCCGACTCCGAGCTACCGGCCACGTCCCGAACCCGCTTCACCGCCCTGTCACCCCCATCCGCTGGATGACCATGACCAGCAGCACCGGACCGCCGATGAATGCGGTCACGACCCCCGCCTCCATCTCACCGGAGTCCAGGATGACCCGCCCGACGACGTCGGCGGCCAGCAGCAGGACCGGTCCGGCGACGAGGGAGACCGCCAGCAGCCTGCGCTGGTCAGCCCCTAGGGCCAGCCGCAGCACCTGCGGGACCACCAGCCCAACGAAGGAGATCGGCCCGACCGCCGCCGTCGACGCCCCACACAGCAGAGTGATCGAGGTCAGTGCCAGCGCCCGAGCGCGCCTCGGGCTGACACCCAGCGCCTTGGCCTGCTCCTCCCCCAACGCCAGGGCGTTGAGCGTAAGCCCCGAGGCCAGGGCCAGCACCAGCCCGACGGCGAGGAAGGGCGCCACCCACACCAGCAACGCGGCATCCCGGTCCGCCAGCGAACCCAGAACCCAGAAACGATAGGAGTCGAAGGTGACGGAGTCATACATCGTGATGGTCCCGGTGATCGACCGCAGACTCGCCCCCAGGGCCACCCCGGCCAGCACGAGCCTGGCAGGTCCGGCGTCGGCGCTGCGCACCGACATGAGATGGACGAGAAAGGCGGCCAGGGCGGCCCCTGCGAAGGCGAACCAGAGGAAGTCACTCACATCTGTCAGCCCCAGCAGAGACATCGACAGGACCACCGACAGGGACGCACCTGCATTGACACCGAGGATGCTCGGCTCGGCCAGGGGATTGCGGGTCAGCCCCTGCATGACGACTCCCGCCACGGCCAGCGAGGCTCCCACCATGACCGCCAGGACGGTCCGCGGCATCCGCAGCTGCCAGACAATGACCGAGGCGACCGTTGTCCTCCCCGGCACGAAGGCACCGGCCACTTCCTCCAGCGTCAGACTGTGCGACCCAACGGCCAGGCTCACCAGGCACAGAAGCACCGACAGTACCCCGAGAACAAGGACGGTCCCACCCACCGGGACCGCCACTGACGTAGGGGCGGACGTCCCGGCAGACTTCTCACCAGAGCCACGGCGGCGCTCCCACCACCGGGCGATCACGCCAGAGCTCCCGGCTGCGACTGACGAGCGACCTCCGCCACGTCCCCACCTTTCCTCAGGATGATTCTTGATAAAAACGCTATGACTTAGGTTAGCCTAAGCCCATGACATCCCACTACAGCCGCCGCAGCGCTCTCGTCTTCGCAGGGTTGGTCACCGCCATCCCCGTCCTCGCCGCTTGCTCCAGCAAGAAGGCGGACTCCAGCGCCTCCTCGACCGCCAAGGCCAAGCCCACCTCATCGGTGCCCACCGGCATGCCCGAGGGCAAGGGCTCAGGCAAGGCCGACGACGTCTTCCCCCGCAAGGTCGTCCACTTCAAGGGCACCACCGAGATCAAGAAGGCCCCCACCAAGGTCGTCATCCTGTCCACCGGGCAGCTCGACGTCGCCCTGACCCTGGGCATCGTGCCGATCGGCTCAACCAAGGGCGACGGCGCCGCAACGGTCCCGGAGTACCTCAAGAAGGCCTTCCCCAAGCAGGCCGACAAGCTGGGCGCGATCAAGGACGTCGGCTCGCGCAAGTCCCCCAGTGTCGAGGACATCGGCAACCTGTCCCCGGACCTCATCCTTGTCAACCAGGCGGGCAAGGACGATATCGACACCCTCTACAAGTCCCTGTCCGAGGTGGCGCCCACCGTCGTCACCCAGGGCAAGAGTGAGGCGTGGAAGCAGGACTTCCTCCTCGTGGCCGACGCCCTGGGCAAGCCGGAGACCGCCAAGAAGTGGATGGAGACCTATCAGGTCGACGCCGAGAAGGCCGGCTCCGCCATTGACGGCAACCCCACCGTCTCCCTGCTGCGCAAGACCAGCGACAAGCTCCGCACCTTCGGGGCGGTCTCGCTGGCCGGCTCGGTCCTGTCCGATATGGGCGTCGCCCGCCCCAGCACCCAGACCTTCACCGACAACGGCAACAAGGACATCAGCTCCGAGACGCTGGCTGAGGCAGAAGCCGACTGGATCCTCTACGGGGCGCAGAAGACCCCGAAGGACGAGAAGGACAAGGACAAGAACAACACCGAGCTGACCGCCATGCCCCTGTGGACGGGGCTCAAGGCCGTCAACGACAAGCACGCCGTGCGGGTCGACGACGACGCCTTCTTCCTCAACGCCGGCCCCACCGCGGCACGGCTCGTCATGACCACGGTGGCGGACACGCTGCCGAAGAAGAAGTAGTCCGTGCCCGCTCCGGTCTCATCGGAGGCTCCTTCAGACGCCCAGGCCCCCACCACGGGCCTGGGCGTTCGGGGCATCTCCCTGGCCTACTATCCCAGCCATCCGGTCATCGAGGACCTGAGCACGGCCATCACCCCGGGCGCGGTGACAATGATCGTGGGCCCAAATGCCTGCGGGAAGTCCACACTGCTGCGCGCCATGAGCCGGGTCCTCTCCCCGAGCTCCGGGCAGGTGGTCCTCGACGGCCGCGACATCGCCACCCTGGCCCCCAAGAAGCTGGCCCGGCGAGTGGGCATGCTGGCCCAGTCCTCCATCGCCCCGCCCGGGATCACCGTCCACGAGCTGGTGGCGCGCGGGCGCTACCCGTATCAGTCGCTCCTGCGTCAGTGGTCGGCCGACGACGACGCGGCCGTCACCGAGGCCATGGAGCGCACCGACGTCGTTGGCCTGGCCAACCGGCACGTGTCCGCACTCTCCGGCGGGCAGCGTCAGCGGGTGTGGGTGGCGATGGCCCTGGCCCAGCGCACCGACATCCTCCTGCTCGACGAGCCGACCACCTACCTGGACCTGGCCCACCAGGTGGACCTCCTCGAGCTGTGCCGGGACCTGAACGCCGAGCTGGGCACCACGATCGTGGCGGTGCTCCACGATCTCAACCAGGCCTGTCGTTACGGGGACGAGGTGATCGCCATGCGCGCCGGCAGCATCCTGGCCCATGGCCGCCCCGAGGATGTCGTCACCGCGGAGATGGTTGAGGAGGTCTTCGGCCTGAAGGTCCAGGTCATTGCCGACCCACTCACCGGGACCCCGCTGGTTCTGCCTCTTCCGCGCAAGACCCGGGACACGGCGTCGGGCAGCAAGGCCGGGTAGGGAACGGCGCTGCCCGCGCCCCGGCTTCGGCCGAGCGCGATCATCTGCGACCGCCTGCGAGCCTGAATGCCCGCTCGCCGGCACCGGTCTTCGCCTGCTCTCGGGCCGATACACACCAACCTCACCTACCAGGACCGGTCCCCCACGGCCCCGCAGGGTTGCCCTGACACAACCTGCTGGGCGGTGGACCCGCACCAAGGCCCGCACCTAGTCTTCACATATCAACCAGAACTGATGTGAGAACATACCTGTGACTGCTTCTGCTCCCACCCTGCCCACCACCATGCGCGGCGTCGTCATGCACGCCGCCGGTGACGTCCGTGTCGAGGACCGCGATGTCCCCCACGTCATCGAGCCCACCGACGCCGTTATCAAGCTCGAGGCCGCCTGCGTGTGCGGCTCGGACCTGTGGCGTTACCGGGGTATCTCCCCGGTGGAGGAGGCACGCCCCATGGGCCACGAGTACGTGGGCACCGTCGTCGAGGTCGGCGACGACGTCACCAGCGTCAAGGTCGGCGACTTCGTCGTCGGTTCCTTCTGCATCAGCGACAACACCTGCGAGATCTGCGAGGACGGCTTCCAGTCCCGCTGCGCCAACGGTGGCTTCATGGGCGACACCCAGGCCGAGTACACCCGTGTCCCCCAGGCCGACGGCACTCTCGTCGTCGTTCCCGGCGGCAAGCCCGATGACCCCGAGATCATCGCCTCACTGCTGGCCGCCTCCGACGTCCTGGGAACCGGCTGGTTCGGGGCCGTCGCAGCCCAGGCCGGCCCCGGCAAGACCATCGCGGTGGTCGGCGACGGCGCCGTGGGCCTGTCCGCCGTCCTGGCCGCCAAGGCCTTGGGGGCTGAGAAGGTCATCGCGTTCTCCCGTCACGAGGACCGGGCGGCGCTCGCCCGCGAGTTCGGCGCCGACATCGTCATCGCCGAGCGCGGCGACGAGGGCGCCGCGAAGGTCAAGGAGGTCACCGGCGGCTACGGTGCTCACGGCGTCGTCGAGGCCGTGGGCAACCAGACCTCGATGATGCAGGCCATCGCCTCCTGCCGCCCCGGCGGGCACCTGGGCTACGTGGGCGTCGCCCACGGCGTCTCCCTGCCCGGCGACCAGCTCTTCTTCGCCGAGATCCACATGCTGGGCGGCCCCGCACCCGTGCGCCGCTTCCTGCCCGACCTCATCGACCGCATCCTCAAGCGCGAGATCAACCCCGGCAAGGTCTTCACCCTGCGCCTGCCTCTGGAGGAGGCCGCAGAGGCCTACAAGGCCATGGACGAGCGCCGCGCCATCAAGGTGCTCCTGGAGCCCTGAGCCGATCCGCACACCCCACCATCATCGTCTGACAACAGGAGCATTCATGAAGACCCTCGTTCTCGTCTTCCACCCCGACATGTCCACCTCGCGCGCCAACCGACCCCTGGCGGCCAAGGCCGAGGCCCTCGGTAACGACGTCACCGTGCGCTACATGTACGACCTCTACCCCGACCATAAGGTCGACGTCGCCGCCGAGCAGACGGCCCTGGAGGCCGCCGACAGGGTCGTCCTCCAGTTCCCCATGTACTGGTACTCCACCCCCGCCCTGCTCAAGCAGTGGCAGGACGACGTGCTCCTCTACGGCTGGGCCTACGGCTCAACCGGTAAGGCCCTGGCCGGCAAGGAGCTGCTGGTGGCTGTGAGCACCGGTGGCCCCGGCGACGCCTACAGCCACGAGTCCTCTTACGGCTACACGCTCACCGAGCTGCTGCGGCCCCTCCAGGCGACGGCGAACATGGTCCAGATGACCTACCTCGAGCCCTTTACCACCACCGGGACCCTCACCATCACCGATGAGGCCCTGGCTCAGCGGGCTGAGGACTACGCCGCCACCCTGCAGTCCACGGACCTGCCGGTTCTGGACCTCCGCGGCTGAGTCCGCCAGCAGGCAGCGTCCACATGCCCGGGGGCCCAGGCCGGTTCGCCGGTCTGGGCCCCCGGGGCGTCTCACGGGTGTCTCAGTCGCCGTCGGCCAGGTCCTTGAAGTAGCGCGCCACCGGCCAGCGCTGGAAGCCGAGTCCCTCGTAGGTGGCGCGGGCCGGGGCGTGCCCCAGGTCCCCGCCGGTCTCCACCATCACCATGGCCATCCCGGCGGCCCGGGCCCGCTCCATGGAGTGGTTCATGAGGGCACGGCCAATGCCGTGACGCTGGTAGTCGGGGTCGACCACGACGATATAGACCTCCCCCATCCTGTCCTCGGGATGCAGACGGGTGCACACCCAGCCCACCGGGCGACCGTCGAGGACGGCGACGTCGACGCCGTCGGGCTCGCCGTCGAGGACCTCGGCAAGATCGGAGAACTGTCGCTGCCGCCAGCCCTCGGGGTAGAAGGAGCGGTAGACGAAGGCGGGCACGTCCTGCTCCATGAGTGGGAAGACTGGAGCCCAGGCGCGCAGGGACAGGTCCAGCAGCACCTGACGCTGCTCCGGCCGGTACGCAACGATCTCAACCATGCCGAGATCCTACGGCGCTCCCCATAGTTACACCGGGTCCCCGCCGGTCATTACGCCGACGGGGACCCAGTAGCTCAGGACCGCTGAAGGACCTCAGCCGAAGATGTCGAGCAGCGGGAGCTCGGGGGTCTGAAGGACCGCGGCGTAGTCCTGCGCCCGGCGGGCGATGGCCTCATCAGTGATCTCCAGGGCGCCCACCGACAGGAAGGGCACCGCGTACTTGGTGCCGATGACTCGCGAGGTTCCCTGCATGGGCCGCAGGAACTCGTGGATCGTGTAGATGTGTGCACCCTCGCGGCCGTAGGCGCTGCCGGCGCCGCCGACGCTGACGGCCAGGAGCAGCTCCTTGCCGTGCAGGGCCGTGCCGGTCGAGCCGTAGGCCCAGCCGAAGGTGAGGACGTCGTCGAGCCACTTCTTGAGCAGGGGCGGGCAGGAGAGCCAGTACATGGGGTACTGCAGCACGATGCGGTCGGCGCCCAGCAGAGCCGCCTGCTCGGTGGCCACATCGATGTTGAAGTCGGGGTAGAGGTCGTACATGTAGCGCACGGTGATGTTGCCGCCGAGCGACTCCGCCGCGGCCCCGAGGGCCTTGTTGACCCGGGACTCGGAGATGTTGGGGTGGAAGACGAGAACGAGAGTGTTCACGGAGGACTCCCTGGTGTCGTTGGACTGTGAAGCGGGGGATGGCCCCCGTGAGGCGCCGGGGCTCCCGGCGCCGGACAGGACGTCGCTCAGGCTGGAGAAGCCGCCGATGATGACCTCCAGCTTGGGAGCCATCGCACCGCGATCCAGCCAGGACTCCTTGGGGCGGAAGGGGACGCGATCGGCGTCGTCGCCACTGTGCAGCTCATTGGGTCCGCCCATGCCCAGGGCGGCGTTCGAGTCGCCGAAGCGCTCGTCCCACATGCGGGTGGCGACGTCGATGCCGCGCTTGCTCCGGCCCGGCTGACGGTCGGACTCGACGGTCTCGGCCATGGCGACCGCCTGCTGGTGGGCGGTCAGAACCGTCGAGAGGGTGTAGTTGAGCGCCAGGTAGGCGTCCTCGCTGCGCAGACCCCCGGAGACGAGGGCGTTGTGGGCGCGCTTGGCCACGGACATGAAGGGCACGTAGGCCCAGGCCAGGTTGATGAGAGTGTGGTCCAGGCCGGGATGGGCGTCGAGCACGTCCCACAGCGAGTCGGAGAGCCGGCGCAGGTAGTCCTGCCAGCTCAGGCCGGTGGGGGGCAGTGTGGCGTCGGCGGACACACGCTCCAGGCAAGCCACGAGCAGGTCGTCGCGCGAGCTGACGGTGCGTCCCAGATCAGCAGTACTCACCCCGAGCCGACGCGCCACCTTGCCCATCGTGAACCGGTCCACACCGATCTCAAGGGCCGCTGTGACGACGTCATCCCTGGTAAAACCGGCATTATGCTGCATTGAGCCTCCCGGGTTGGGTCATACTCGTCAGCGTAACGAACCAATAACGGCCCGCCAAATCGAAGGCTCCTATCCTCACGATGACCGACGCCGTTCTTCCGCAATATAACGGGAAATAAACCACCTCTCCCCCACACCTCTCTCGCACCTCTGACGTCACCTGGAATCTCACGGCGAGGTAACGGCTCGACGCACGCCGGGCGGCCTGCCGGGTGGCGCGCCCGACGACGGTGGGGTCTCGCCGAGCCCGCTCCCCCGTTACCGTGGTGCCATGAGCGAGACTCCCCGCCCACAGCGCCCCGTCTTTCCGGAACCGCCCGCGGCGCCCTCACCGGCAGCGGCGCAGCCCGCGCTGACGGCTCCTCCGGCCAAGCAGCGGCGCTGGCGCGATGACCTGCACCTGGCGCACACGATCGCCAACAAGGTGGACAGCCTCACCCTGGCCCGCTTCGACGCCGGCAACTTCACCGTGGAGACCAAGTCGGACCTCACGCCGGTCACCGAGGCCGACAAGGAGGCCGAGCGCGTCATCCGCGAGCAGCTGGGGCGGGCGCGCGGGCGCGACTCCGTCCTGGGTGAGGAGCTGCCCACCACCGGGCACTCCTCGCGCCAGTGGGTCATCGACCCGATCGACGGGACCAAGAACTTCGTGCGGGGCGTGCCGGTGTGGGCCACGCTCATCGGCCTCATCGAGGACGGCCAGTGCGTCGTCGGGCTGGTCTCGGCCCCCGCGCTGGGGAGGCGCTGGTGGGCCGTGTCCGGCGGCGGGGCATGGACCGGGCGGTCCCTGAGCTCGGCGCGGCGGCTGTCGGTGTCGGGCGTCGACGACCTCACCCGGGCCTCGATGTCCTACTCCTCGCTGTCGGGGTGGGCTCAGACCAAGCGGCTGCGCGGGATGCTGGGGCTCATGCAGTCGTGCTGGCGCACCCGTGCCTACGGGGACTTCTGGTCCTACATGCTCGTGGCCGAGGGCGCCGTGGACCTGGCCGCCGAGCCCGAACTCGAGCTCTATGACATGGCGGCGCTCGTGCCGGTGGTCACCGAGGCGGGCGGGCGCTTCACCTCCCTGGACGGCGAGCCCGGGCCCTTCGGGGGCAACGCGGTGGCCACGAACTCGCTGCTGCACGACGTCGCCCTGCACCACCTGAGCGCCGAGACGGACTGAGCAGGCCCGCTTGAGCCGCAACCCCATCTGCTGGACATCAGTGCGCCCCGAAGTTATAAAAGATCTAAAAGATCTAAAACGCGCAAAAGTGAGCCAAGACACTTTGGGTAAGGGGTAGCCCACACTGTACGAGGGCGGGGCGCTACTGGACACCGCATGGCGGAAGCAGCCGCTCCTCGGGGCCACACGCCGAGGTCGCACGGGCTGGACTTGTCACGCATCCAACGTTATAAAAGGGATACAAACTGATATGCGGCCGCAGAGTTGGGCCTTTGCCCCGGTGTCGCCGCGCGGCTGAACCGCCACCGCTGCGGCGGGTACCACAGTGACCCGGCCGTTTCCCCACCCCGTGCGCCGGTAACCTGCCGTGAGTCCACCATCCATCCACCCCAGGAGTCCCTTTGAACTGGCTGCACGCCATCCTCCTCGGCATCGTCGAGGGCATCACCGAGTTCCTCCCGGTGTCCTCCACCGGTCACCTCAACATCGTCGAGAAGCTCCTCGGCTACGAGATCAACTCCGCCGGCATGACCGCCTTCACCGCCGTCATCCAGGTCGGTGCGATCATCGCCGCCATCATCTACTTCTGGGCCGACATCGTCCGCATCGTCACCGCCTGGTTCAGGGGACTGAGCAACCAGCAGGCCCGCCAGGACCCCGACTACACGCTCGGCTGGGGCATCATCCTGGGATCGATCCCGGTGGCCGCCGTCGGACTGCTGTTCAAGGACTTCATCGAGGGGCCGGTCCGCTCCCTGTGGGTGATCGCCGGAGCCCTCATCATCTGGTCGGGGGCCATGTGGCTGGCCGACCACCAGCAGAACCTCACCAAGGGCATGAAGGACGTGACCGTCAAGGACGCCCTCATCATTGGCGCATTCCAGGCCCTGGCCCCGGTGTTCCCCGGCATCTCCCGCTCCGGGGCGACGATCTCCGCCGGCCTGTTCCTCAAGTTCGACCGGGTCACGGCCACGCGCCTGTCCTTCTACATGGGCATCCCATCCCTGGTCGCGGCCGGACTGCTGGAGGCCGCAACGGAGGCCAGCACCATCAGCAACACCGTGGGCTGGACGCCCACCATTGTCGCGACCGTCGTCTCCGGCGTCGTCGCCTACGCGACCATCGCCTGGCTGCTGCGCTTCGTGTCCTCCAACAAGTTCACATCCTTCCTCGTATACCGCGTGCTGCTGGGCCTCATCATCATCGCCCTGGTAGCCGCCGGCACCATCGCCGCCTGACGGAGTTCTTGCCGCCGATCTCAATTCACCTTCGCCGGCATTCTTCACGTGGGGCAACGGATCTTTCCGTTGCCCCACGTGTTTTCTGTGCTCCTCAGCGTCGGGCTCCGGCGCCGTACGAATCCTGTTCCGGCATCGTCGTCCGCTTGTACGATAAGCGCCATGGCCACCCCTGGGGTACGCGCAGACTCACGAGCCACTGAGGACGACGACGAAGGACATCGGGGAGGTCCACAGCATGACCACACGCCACCCGTCCGTTTCTCCCACGCGAATTCGCTTCGGATGTCGCCCGATGGTTGCCGCAGGTTTCGTCAAGCGGCAGGGGCAGGATGAGCTCTTCGACGCCGTCTTCACTCACTCCGAGCCTCGCACGGTTCTGATGGGGATGCGGGGAAGCGGCAAGACTCAGCTAGCCGCTGCGGTTGCGGCCAGGTGCGAGGAGGACGGCTGGCCCCTTGTCGCCTGGATTCATGCGGCCTCACGTAAGGAGATCCTTGCCGGTCTTTACGAGCTCGCACTGCGGATCGGTATCGACGCGCCGAAGAACATCCCTCTGGAGGTCATTGTTCAGCGCCTCCTGGATCGGCTGCGCTCAGCAGAGGCGGCGGACCGTCTCTTCGTTTTCGACAACGTGGAGAATCCGGACCACCTGAGAGACCTCATCCCCAAGGGAACTGGAGTCCGGACCCTCATCACCACCACGCGCCACCTCGACTGGGACGGCCTGGGGTGGCTGCGGTTGGCGGTGGGCGCCTTCGAACGGGAGCAGTCGATCACCCTCCTGTGCGAGCGCACCGGCGACACTCACCGCGAAGCTGCTGACCGGATCGCGGATGCGCTCGGCGACGTGCCCGTCGCCATCACCCAAGCCGCCGCGACAGCACAACAGGGTGGATACTCCCTATCCGGCTACATCGACAGGCTCAGTCATCACCCGCTCGAGTCAAGCATCAGTCGCCTCAAGGGTGCCGACTACCCCGACGCCGTCGGCATCGCACTGCTCATGGCATATGAACAGGTCTTGGAGCAGCTCAGAACCACGCACCCTCAGCGGGAGAGGATCGCCGTGTCACTCCTCGACGCGCTGTCCCTCCTGGCTGCTTCCGGACTGCCGACTCACTGGCTTTTGAGGCTCGACGGCGACTCCGACGCAGTACGTGACACTCTGTCTGTTCTGAAGAGTGCTTCCGTCATCCAAGAATCCAGCGACGGCACCAAGACCATTATTCACAGGCTCCAGGGACACGTGTACCGGGAGACCTACCTGAATGACCAGAAGAAGCTCGATGAGGCGAGTGCGCGCACAGCAGCACTTCTCAGCGGGATTGACGTAGACCGCCTAGAGAATCCTGAACAGCGGCGACACGAGACCCAACATCTCATCGAGCAGCTGCTCTCAGTCACATCACAGGACTACTCTCATTCACTGTTTTCTGAGCCACAGGTGTCTTCAAAGCTCGCCGAGACACTGCACGACGCGACCAGCCTTGGGATGTCGCAGCCGGCCCTTTGCCTCACTGACTCCGTGACCCGGGCCTGCGACGCCTTGGGCCCCCACCACCCCGACACCCTGGCTTCACGCAACAGCCTCGCCGGCGCCTACCGGCCGAGCGGCCGGCTCGACAAGGCCATCGCCCTGTACGAGCAGACCCTTGAGGACTCCATCCGCGGCCTGGGCACCGACCATCCCAGCACCCTGACCTCACGTTTCAACCTCGCCGGCGCCTACAGAGCGAGCGGCAGGCTCGAGGAGGCCATCACCCTGTACGAACAGACCCTCGAGGACCGCACCCGCATCCTGGGCCCCGACCATCGCAGCACCCTCATGTCACGCGACGAACTGGCCGGAGCCTACCGGGAGGCGGGCAGATTCGACGAGGCCATCACCCTGAAGAAGCAGATCCTCGCAGACGCCATGCGCATCATGGGTCCCGACAGCCCCGGCGCCTCGGCCGTACGTCTCAACCTCGCCGCTACCTACCGGGATGCGGGCAGGCTCGACGAAGCCATCACCCTGTACCAGGAGAACCTCGACAACGTCACTCGCACCCTGGGCCTCGACCATCTTGAAACCTTGGCCTCACGCCACCGCCTCGCTGGCGCCTACCGGGACGCGGGCAGACTCGACGAAGCCACCCCCCTGTACAAGGAGAACCTCGAGGAATTCACCCGTCTCGCAGGTCCCGACCACCCCCACACCCTCACCGCACGCAACCGACTCGCCGGCATCTACCGGGATGCGGACAGACTCGACGAGGCCATTCCCCTGTTCGAGCAGAACCTCGCCGACGTCGCCCGCACCCTGGGCCTCGACCACCCTGGAATCTTGGCTTCACGCCACAGCCTCGCCGGCGCCTACCAGGCAGCCGGCAGGCTCGAAGAGGCCATCCCCCTGTTCGAGCAGAACCTCGCCGACTTCATCCGCATCCTGGGTCCCGACCGCCCCGACACCTCCACCTCACGTAGCACCCTCGCCGGCGCCTACCAGGCAGCCGGCAGGCTCGAAGAGGCCACCCCCCTGTTCGAGCAGACCCTCAAAGACCGCACCCGCACCCTGGGACCCGCTCACCCTGTCACTCTCACCGCGCGCAATAACCTCGCCGGCGCCTATCGCGCCGCTGGAAGAATGGAGGATGCGGAGAAGCTCTTCGGGACGCCGTAAGAATTCTGCTTCGACGCCACTGACCGCCTGTACGATAGCGGCATGGCCGACCCCCTCTCCTTCGCCGTCCTATCCATGACCACCAGCCTTGCCGGGCTGGTGATGCGTGGAGCCGCTGTGGCCGTTGATCCTTCGTGGGGCAGCGCGGCGTCGCTGCCTGGCGAGGCTCTCAACGCGTGGCGCAGCCTGAGACGTCTGCAACAGGGGCGAGGTGGGCAGGAGAATCCGCTGGAGGCGTCCATCAAGTCTCGACTTCAGAAGCAGGTGGATGCCGCCAGCGAACGGTACGAACGGACCAGCGTCACTCAATCTGCCCTGGCTGGAGCCGTCACCGAGATGGAGGTGGCGCTCAAGGAGATCAGCGGGGACGACGCCGCAGTTCTGGAGGCGGTGCGGCACCCGGACAACTTCGAGACCTACCTCCGACGGCGTGCGGCCGGCCGCCGCCAGAACGTCGAGGCAGCAGCCGAGCCCTTCTTCGACGACCTGACCCGCATCGTCGCCGACGAGTTCATCCGTCTCACGCCAGGCTCACGGGGCTTCGACATCGCCGCACTCAAGCAGCTGCTCGCAGGCCAGGAACAACTACGTGCCGGCCAGGAGCAACTGCTGGAGGGGCAGGCAGAGACTCACGAACTGCTGGGGACGATGGCGACGGATATCAAGGATATCCATAGCGCGATCCCGCAGAGCCAACCTGCCTCACCCACGCGGATTCGCTTCGGTAGCCGCCCCAGGGTCACTGCAGGCTTCGTCAAACGGGAGGGGCAGGACGAGCTCTTCGAAGCCGTCTTCACCCACGCCGAGCCTCGTACAGTACTGACGGGGATGCGAGGAAGCGGCAAGACTCAGCTGGCAGCCGCAGTTGCCGCCAAGTGTGAAGACGAGGGCTGGTCTATCGTCGCATGGATCAATGCAGGCTCACGTAAGGAACTCATTGCCGATCTCTACGAGCTCGCACTGCGCATCGGTATCGATGCACCGAAGGATATCCCTCCGGAGACTATTATTCGACGCTTCTTGGATCAGCTACACTCAGCAGATGCGGAGGACCGCCTTGTCGTCTTCGACAACGTGGAGAACCTCGACGACTTGAAGGATCTCACTCCCGAGGGCAAAGGCATCCGGGCGATCATCACCACAACGCGCCACCTTGACTGGGAAAGTTTGGGGTGGTTGCCAATAACGATCGGCATCTTCGAACGGGAGCAGTCAATCACCCTCCTCTGCAAACGCAGTGGCGACACTGATCGCGATGCGGCAGACCAGATCGCAGAGGCGCTTGGCGACCTACCTGTCGCCGTAACCCAAGCCGCGGCAACAGCCATGTGGGGACACTACTCCCTTTCAGAGTATTTCATAAGATTGAGCACCCACTCGCTCGAGTCAAGCATCAGTCGCCTCGAGGGCGATGACTACCCAGACGCCGTCGGTATTACGCTATTCATGGCGCACGAGCAGGCTTTGGAGAAACTCAAGAACAAGCGCCCTCGACAGGAAAATATCGCCATATCGATCCTCGACGCAATATCCCTCCTCGCCCCTTCCGGAGTACCAACTCACTGGCTTCTAAACCTCGACAATGACTCCGACGCAGTCCGAGACACCTTATCCTTCCTGAAGGGCAGTTCAATCCTGCAAGAATCTACTGACGGCGACAAGACCATCATTCACCGCCTCCAAAGGCAGGTTTACCGCGAAACCCACCTGAACAACCAGAAGAAATTCTGCGAAGCGTACACGCATACAACAACCCTTCTCAACGAGATCAACGTGGATCGGCTAGAAAATTTTGAACAGCAGCGACAAGAAACACGAAATCTCGTCGAACAAATAGGTGCCGTCACATCTCAAGACCACTCTCGCCCATTATTCTCCGATCCGATTTTTGTTTCAATTCTTGCAACGACACTATGGCATGCAACCGATCTTGGAATGCCGCACCTGGCCCTCACCCTCGCCGAGTCTGCCACGCAGGCAGGCGAAGCCTTGGGGCCCGACCACCCCAAAACCTTCACTTTACGGCACAACCTCGCCTACGCCTACCAGACAGCTGGCAGGCTCGATGAGGCCATCTCTCTCTTCGAGCAGACCCTCGACGACTTCACCCGCATCTTAGGACCGGACAACCCCGGTACCTTGGCCACACGCAACAACCTCGCCAACGCCTACCGGGCCGCTGGCAGGCTCGATGAGGCCATCACCCTGCACCAACAGACTCTTATCGACCGCACCCGCATCCTAGGGCCCGACCACCCCGACACCCTCACCACACGCAACAACCTCGCCTACGCCCACCAGGACGCTGGCAGGCTCGACGAGGCCATCGCCCTGTTCGAGCAGACCCTCAAAGACCGCACCCGCACCCTAGGACCCGATCATCCCGACACCCTGGCCTCACGCCACAACCTCGCCTGCGCCTACCAGACAGCGGGCAGGCTCGACGAGGCCATCACCCTGCACGAGCAGAACCTCGCCGACGTCGCCCGCATCCTAGGACCCAACCACCCCCACACCCTGACCGTACGCGACGCCCTCATCGACACCTACGTGACCACGGGCAGGCTCAATGAGGCCATCACCCTGCACGAGCAGAACCTCGAAGAAACCACCCACACCCACATCTCAAACCCCGGCACCCTCACTGGCAGCAACAAACTCGCCCGCACATACTTAACAGCGGGCAGATTCCAGGAGGCCATTGCCCTGTTCGAGTATAACCTCGATAGCAGCATCCGCACCCTAGGACCCGACCACCCCCACACCCTCACTGTCTGCAGTAACCTCGGCAATGCTTACCGGAGCGCGGGCAGGCTCGACGACGCCATCACCCTGCACCAACAGACTCTTATCGACCGCACCCGCATCCTAGGCCGAAACCACCATAGCACCCGCATTTCTCGCAAAATCCTTGCCTATACTTTCCAAAAAGCCGGAAAACTCGGGGAAGCCATAGCCCTATACGAAGAGATCTTCGAAGAATACGAGGCCTCCCTGGGTCCCAATCACTTTCAGACCCGAACCTTACGTGAAAAACTTGCCAGCCTTTACCACGATTTTGGCCTCTTCGAAGAAGCCAAGCAACTTCTCGAGGAACCATCAGAATCGGGAGATGCCGCACAGGACGCCACCGACCAAAAGACCGACGACTGAACCGCCGCAGGGCGCCGTCATTGATGTCGGTGGTCTGTGAGACAGTGTCGGCATGCGGATCCTCCACACCTCCGACTGGCACCTGGGGCGTACCTTCCATGGGCGCGTGCTCGATGACGTGCACGCCGCCTTCGCCGATCACCTCGTCGAGCTCGTCGCCGCCGAATCAGTCGATGCCGTCCTCGTCGCCGGGGACGTCTACGACCGCGCCATCCCGCCCAATGACGCCGTCGCCCTCCTCGATGAGACGCTGCGCCGCCTGACCGAGCGCACCCGGGTGGTCCTGACCCCCGGCAACCACGACTCCGCCCGCCGACTCGGCTTCGCCGCCGATCTCATGCGCGAGGGCCTCATCATCCGGGCCCGCACCGCTGGCCTCGACCGCGGCATCATCCTGCCCGATGCCGACGGCAACGATGCCGCCATCGTCCACGCCTTGCCCTACCTCGACCCCGATGCCGCCCGTGAGATCCTCCCGCCCCTCCTCGCCGAGCGCCTCGGCGAGGAGCTCCCCGCGAAGCACACAGCAGGAGAAGACCAGGCCGAGAGCGGGGATACCGCCTCCCAGCCCGACCCGCCGGAGCGCCCGCGCCTGCCTCGCTCCCATGAGGCCGTTGTCTCCGCCGCCCTGCGCCTCGTCGCGGCGGACCTGGACCGCCTGCGCTCAGCCCGCAACCGGCTCCTGCCGAGCCTGCTCATGGCCCACGCCTTCGTCGTCGGAGGTGAGGCCTGCGAGTCCGAGCGGGACATTCGCGTCGGCGGCGTCGACTCCGTGCCCTCCGGCGTCTTCACCACCCTGGGCGGCTCGCCCCTGGCCGAGCGCAGCGGCGGCCTCGACTACGTGGCCCTCGGCCACCTCCACCGGCCCCAGGAACTCACCCGGCCAGCCGGCCCGCGCCTGGTCTACTCCGGCTCGCCCCTGCCCTTCTCCTTCGACGAGGCCGAAGGCGCCCGCAACGCCGCCACCAAGTCGTCCGTCCTGCTGGACCTCAGCGCCGACGGCGTCACCGGTCTGGAGCGTATCCCCACCCCGGTCCTGCACCAGGTGCGCACCCTGACCGGCACCATGCCCGAGCTCCTCTCCCCCGCCTTCGACGACGCCACCGGCGCCTGGGTACGCGTCATCCTCCAGGGCGAGCGGCCACCCGGCGCCCTGGCCACCCTCAAGGAGAGATTCCCCAGCCTCCTGGCCTTCCAGCACGAGGCCCCCACGCGCACCGCCCGCGAGCGCATCGCCGTCACCGCCGCGGCCGACCCGCTGCGCATTACCGAGGACTTCTTCGACGACGTCTGCGGGCGCGCCCCCGAGCCCTCCGAGCGCAGCGTCCTGCGCAGCGCGTACGAGTCCGCCCTGGCGAGTGCGAGGAGCGAGCGATGAGGATCCACTCCCTGACCATGACCGGCATCGGCCCCTACGCGGGGCGGGAGCACATCGACTTCGACGCGGTGGGAGCCTCGGGCCGATTCCTGCTCACCGGCCCCACCGGCTCGGGCAAGACCACCATCATCGACGCGATCGTCTTCGCCCTCTACGGGGACGTGGCCGACTCGGCCGACTCCTCCAAGGAGCGCATCCGCTCCACCCTCGTGGGCCCGCACACCGAGAGCGTCATCGAGCTCGTCTTCTCCACCGGCGCCGGCGTCTACCGGGTGCGCCGCACCCCCACCTACGAGCGGGCCAAGCGGCGCGGGCAGGGCACCACCACCCAGAACGGCACCGTCAAGCTCTGGCACCTGGCCGAGGTCGGCGGGGAACCGCTCGACGAGCCCGTCACCCGCGTGGGCGACGCCGACGCGGAGATCACGCGCGCCGTGGGCTTAAGCCGGGAGCAGTTCACGCAGACGGTCGTCCTTCCGCAGGGTAAGTTCGCCCGGTTCCTGCGCGCCGACTCCTCCGAGCGCCAGCACCTCCTCAAGGACGTCTTCGGCACCGGCATCTACGACGCCATCCAGGACGCCCTCATCCAGGCCTCCCGGGACGGGGCCCGGCGGGTCGAGCAGGCCGCAGCCGACCTGCGCGGGCAGGTCACCTCCCTGGGACGGCACCCCCTCCTCACCGAGGCCCCCTCCCCCACTGAGGCCACAGGTACCGGTGAGGAGACCGCCGACGCCAATCAGGCGGTTCACTCGGAGGCCTCGTCACCGGAGAACTCGTCACAGGAGGCCCCGTCCGGGGGAACCCAGGAGGCGCTGCCGCTGCCCATGGATGACACCGACCGCGCGGAGCCTCAGGAGGCCGACGCCGGCCTGGCTCCAACACCGGCCCAGGCCTTGGAGGCGGCGATGGCGGGCGCCGCCCCGGACCTGGCGGCTCTTCGCCGCATCAGCGCTGAGGCGCTCAAGGCCTCCCGCAACCGGGTCGCGTTGGCCGACGCCCGCTCTGAGGCCGCGGGGGCGGCCCTCACCCGGGCGCAGTCGGCGCGCGAGGAAGCCCAGAGCCTCCACGACCTCCTGGAGCGGCGCCGGGCCCTCATTGAGGAGAAGGAGCGGCTGGCTGAGCGCGCTGAGCAAGAAGCCGACGACGCCCAGCGACTCCAGGACGCCGAGCGCGCCTCCCGGGTGCGGCCCTACCTGGTCGCCGAGCAGGCCGCCCATCACCGCGCCCAGCAGGCCGTCGCTGCACTGGCCGCCCGCGCCGACCAGAGCGGCCTGGCCCACCTGGCCGAGCGGGCCGGAGTCACCAGTGCCGACAGCGCAGAGGAGGCCACCGGCAGCGACGCTGACGGTCTCGATGCGGCGGTGACGCCCGCCGCCCTCGTCGAGCCCCTGGTCCGTGAGGCGCAGCGCCAGCTCGCCGCCCTCGAGGCCGAACCCAGCGAGGCCAGGACCGGCACAACCGCAGCGGACGCGGCCCCGCATGACTCCGACGCCGCAGAGACCCCCGTGGCGGCCAAAGCGTCCGAGAAGACCCAAGCCGAGGCCCTGAGCCCCCGCAATCTCGACGACCTGGCGCACCACTGCCGTCGCGAGCACGGGCAGCTCGAGGCCCTCGTGAACCTCGAGGCCGGCCTCCCCGAGCGCGAAAGCGCCTCGCAGCAGCGGGAGGCGGAACTACAGCGCGCCGCCGCCGACCTGGAGCAGCGCGCGGAGAAGCTCGCCGAGCGCCCCACGCAGCGCACCGCCCTGGTGGAGAACCTGGAGGCGGCGCGCGCCGCCCACGAGCGCCTCGACGGCCTTCAAGACCGCCGCACCCGGGCCGAGGAGCACCACCGGGCGGCCCTGGCCGTCGAGCAGCTCAGCGCCCGGCTCACCCAGCGAGACGCCGCCTGTGCTCAGGCAGCGGCGCTCGCGCGGGAGGCGACCGAACGGGTACGCGCCACCCGCCTGGCCTGGATCTCCGGGACCGCCGGGGCGCTCGCCGGTGAGCTCACCGAAGGCGAGCCCTGCCCCGTGTGCGGCTCAACCACCCACCCCTCCCCCGCCACCGCCGGCACCGATGGCGCCACCCGTCAGCAGGTCGAGGCCGCCGAGGAGCAGCAGCGGCAGGCCGACGAGGCGCTCAACAGCGCCGTCCGGGAACGGGACACCTGTGCCACCCGGCTTGAGGAGGCCCAGCGTGCCAGTGACGGCATGGATGCGCCCGCCGCCAAGGAGGCGCTGGAGGCTGCCGCCACCGCCCTGGCCACGGCGCAGGCAACAGCCGACGGTGTCGAGGACCTGGCCGGGCGCCTCGAGGCCTTCGATGCCGGCACCGAGCAGGAGCGCGCCGCGCTCGATGCCGCCCGCTCCACCCAGGAGTCCGCCCGCAGCCGCCTGGAAGCCGAGCGCGAGGTCCTCGCCCAGGACCAGCGGCGCTGCCTCGAGGCGCGCGGGGCCTGGCCGAGCGTCACCGCCCGCGCCGCGGCCCTCCTCGTGCGGGCCAAGGAGGCCGAGGACGCCTCACAGGACATCGACACAGCCCGCACCGCCCTGGCCCAGGCCCGCAGCGCCCTGGCCGACCTGGCCGCCGCACTGACGGAGGAGGGCTTCACCAGTGCGGCCCAGGCAACGGCGGCACTCATGGAGCGCGGTGCCATCGAGGCCCTGGCGGCCAGCGTGCGCGCCGCCGCCACCGCCCGGGAGCGGGTCCGCCTGGGGCTCGAGGACCCGCAGATCGCCGCCCTGAGCGGCCAGGAGGAGGACCTCCTCGAGGCCGCCACCGCCGAGCTCGCCCAGGCGGACGCCACCGCCAGGCAGGCCGCATCCGCTCAAGCGCGCACCGCCGAGTCCCACGAGCACCTGCGCCGGGCCATCGACGGCGTCGAGCAGGCGGCCACCGCCTATGAGGAGGCGGCCGGCTCCAGCGCCGACCTCATCCGGGTGGCGAACCTCGCCCGCGGGGAGAACCAGGCCGGCACGCCCCTGGCCACCTGGGTGCTGCAGGCCCGCTTCGAGGAGGTCCTCGTCTTCGCCAACGAGCGCCTGTCCCAGATGTCCTCCGGACGCTACGAGCTCATCCGGGTCGCCGAGGAGACCAGCCAACGCCGGCGCCGCAAAGGACTGGGCCTAGCCGTCGTCGACCACCTCGGTGACGAGCGCACCCGCGACCCCCGGACCCTCTCGGGCGGGGAGACCTTCTACGTCTCCCTGTCACTGGCCCTCGCCCTGGCCGACGTCGTCTCGGCCGAGTCCGGGGGCGTGAGCCTGGAGACCCTCTTCATCGACGAGGGCTTCGGCACCCTGGACGCCGACACCCTCCAGGCGGTCATGGCCCAGATCGACCACCTGCGCGCCGGCGGGCGCACCGTCGGCATCGTCTCCCACGTGGCCGAGCTGCGCGACCAGATCGCCGAGCGCATCGCAGTGCGGCGCGTCGCCTCGGGCGGCTCCACCCTGAAGGTGACCGCCTGAGACGACGCGCCGCGAACGCATCCTGCTGGCCGGTGCCGACCCAGCGGCCGGCACCGGCCAGTGGCCCTAGAAGACGCTGCTGCTGGACTCGATGGTGATGGTGGGATCGCCGCCGCCCTCCGGCAGCTCCACCTTCCCGGAGAAGGTGAACTTCGCCTTGCGGGGGCTGGGGTTCTTGTCGAAGGTCGTCGGCTTAGGAGATCCGGAGATGCTGATCTCGTCGGAGGTGAAGGACAGGTCATTGCTGATGTCCTTGGAGAACTCCACCTTCGTGGCGTCCTTCTCCACCGACAACGAGGTCATGTCCGTGGTGAGCTGGAAGGGGCAGGGCTTGTCCGAGTTCGTCGGGACGGTCGCGCAGGTCTTCGTCTGCTCCTTGACCTTCGCCAACGCCTTGGTCTTGAGCTCGTCAGTGGGAGTGGCATTCACCGTCTGGGTGCCCACCGACTCCGCCTCCGCGCTCGCACCCTCACCCGTAGGAATCAGCGTGAAGGACGTCTCCTTGGCAGTGAGGTACTTGCTGACAGAGTCCGGCGCCGCCACCGGGTAGACACCGGGGTAGGCGACCTGGGTCGAGCGATACCCACTCAACCCGTCTTTATCCTTGGCCATGTCGATGGCAACCCCTGCGACCTTCAGCCCCGGGAGCGCGGAGGAGCTGAAGTCCGCGGAGACCACGAGGGGCTTATCCACCTTCCAGCTGTCCAGCCCGAAAGAGCCCGACGTCTTCGAGGCGGTGAAGTCGTACTCGAAGGCCTTCCCATCCAGGGACAGGTGAGCCTTGATCGTGGCGGTGTCACCAGTGATGGTGGGCTCCTCGATCTTGGTGACCTTGATCCTCGCTTTGGCGGCCTTGAGGGCGTCGTCGGTCAACAGCTTGCGCTGGTCGTTGGGGACACCGGGGTCCACCATCTTGGTGGCCTCAGTGGCCTTCCCCTCCGACAGGAGCGTCAGGTAGCTCTCGACCGCCTTGTCGGGGCCACGCATGCCGTTGACGACGTTGAGCGCGACGACGCCGGCCACCACCAGTGCCACCACGACTCCGAAGGCAGACAGTCCCAGAATGACCTTCTTGCGCGAGGCCGCACTCATCGGGGCGGGCTCGGGCAGCTGGCCCGAAGCAGGCGCACCTGCGGCCGCACCGCCGAAGCCGGGAGCCGGGGCCTGTGAGGCCGGCGTGGTCTCCACCCACTGGCCGGTCGCCGGGTCCATGGAGAAAACGGCACCGGTGGCCGGATCCGTGGCGATGCTGGCCCCGGTGGCCGGGTCGGTGCTGTACGCCCACTGCTGGGCCGACGACGTCGGAGCCACGCCGGAGGTGCCCGCACGCCAGGCCGCACTGGCCTTCTTCCCACCGGCCAGCTGCAGCACTGCCGGGAAGGAGGAGTAGGCCCATAGGGGGAGCATCTCCGCCAGCACCGAGATGATCGCCGCGACGACCCCAACCAGGAGGAAGGTCAGGGCGTTGGGCTGCAGGCTCACAGACATGTAGTGGCCGGATCCACCGCCCGAGGAACGCATCGGGGTGTCAGCGCCTGAGAAACGCAACGGAAGCAGCCCGTAGAAGACGATCGCCCCCAGGGCCAGCGCCACGAGCGGAAGCAGCCAGACGCGCTGCCACTCGGTCCGCCCCGTGCGGGAACGCCTGACGCCCACGCGCAGCGCCGCCGCCACGATGGCCACGATCATGGCCGCGAACAGCAGGATCGACCAGCTGCCGAACCAGGTCCAGGCGTAGGCGTCGCCGCCGTCCTTACCGCCCAAGGACGGCAGGAAGTAGGCCAGGGCCGCTGCGGCCTCACTCTTGTCCAGGGTGATACCTCCCAGGGATCCCATGCCCAGGGCAAGCAGCACCAGGTTCGGCAGGAGCACCGGCAACAGAAGAATCGAGGCGAAACCCGACCCCTGGATCAGTACCGCAGCGATGTAGGCGACGATGATGAAGATCCCCAGGACCACGCCCAGTGCGGTGCTCAAGGCGCCCAGCTCACGGCTGATCTGCACCACCGGGCTCGGCAGGCGCTCGAGCAGCGACCCGCCGCTGCGAGCCACCACCAGCGCCACGAAGACCACCACAGTCACCAACAGGATCGTCATCAGCGCGGAGGAGGACACCGTCATGACCTTCAGCCCCATCATCGTGGCGGTCATGGAGAACGGTGCCGTCACCAAGCAGGCCACCAGGGCCACAGCCAGAGCCTCGGCTCCGGCCCGCGCCATGGTCGGGACCAGCGGGGCTGCCGACCCGTCAACCGCGGCTCGGCGGCGCGCCAGCCAGAAGACCCCGATGCCGGCGGCGGTCAGCGCCCCCATGGGCAGCAGCGTGAAGGTCAGGGTGACGGTCTCGTAAGAGTTCGACCCTGACATGACGAACTGCCCGCCCAGGCTCCAGCCCATGAGCAGCGGCAGCGTGGAGAAGGTCGTCGGGAACATCTTCGTCGAGTCCATGGTCGACATGGCCACCATCGTGAGGATCGCGCTGATGGCTGCGGATCCGAGCACGATCGCCAGGCTCAGGGCCGTGGAGGTCAGGCCCGGGCCGCGGAACCAGGCGGTGAAGGTCTGCGCCAGGGGCGAGGCCTGAGCCACCTGCCCGGGCTGCACGAACCCGCCCTGGACCTGAGGTGCCGGCGCACCAGGTGCGGAGCCGGCGGCGACCGGGACGCCCATCGTGTTCGGGGCGGCCACAGCTTCTCCTCCAGGGGCGGGCACCGGAGGCGGCGGAGGAGCCTCGGCGGCGTTGGGCACCTGGGGCGCGGGGGCGCTCGGCGGAGGAGGCACAGGTACAGCGGGAAAGCTGCCGGTCTCCGGCCCCGACGTCATCGGGGGCGCGGGGACAGGAGCCTCACCAGTGCCATGCGAAGGATCAGGAGGAAAACTGCTGGTAGACACAGGGCTGCCTTCGATAGGGAATCAAACACGGCAGTTCTACCCCATGGAAACCGGCCGTGCACCAGTTTCGTCACCCAGTCTTGACATGCGATCCGCGCGGTCCGCGGATGAGCACGGGCAGAGCCGCCTTCGGTGCGCCCAACGTCCTACCGCAGCTGAGGCTCTAGCCCTCGCCGCCCGCCGAGTCGCCCTCGCCCTGCTGGCCGTCGCCGCCTTCCTGACCGCTTCCGTCCTGGGAGCCGTCCTGCTGGTCCCCGGACTGGTCGGTCCCCTGCGAGTCCGTGTCCGGCGAGGTGACACCCTGCTCAGCGGCCTTCTCCTTGACCGTGTTGAGGATGCTGATGAGGTCGTCGCGTCCGGGGAAGGAGACTCCGGACTGCAGCGCCTTGAGGGCCTGGTCGACATTGCCGACCTTGAGCTGGCCGGAGAAGCTCTCCGCCTCGGCCAGCGTATGCGTCTTAAGCACGCCCGCCCCGTAGTAGACGCCCGCTCCTGTGGCCACCAGGGGCAGGAACAGTGCCGCCAGGACCAGCAGGGCGGCAGGCCCCTTCGGCTTGGCTCTGGCCAGCGCCGAGCAGGACACGAGGAAGGCGAAGAAGGCCAGCACCGCGCCACCGCCGACGGCGCCGATCGCAGCCCAGTTGGGCGTCCAGCTCTGAGTCGAGAGGATCTCGAAGACGTGCAGCGTGCTCAGCAGCGTGTAGGTCCCCCAGCCCAGGGCCCCGCAGGCCACGAGCACCATGATCGTCCCCAACGGCAGGGCGGCCGTACGACGGCGCTCAGGCGGGCGCGGAAGCTCCACCGGGGGCTCCGGCTCGGGCTCGCCCCAGGTCTCACGCACTGGCACCTGGGAGACCATGGGCCGTGCGGGCTCGGGGGTGGCGTAGACCGGCTGGACCGGCTCAGCCGGGTAGACCGGCGGCGTCTCCATGGCCATCGTCTGCGGCGCCGCGGGCATGGGTTGGAGGACCTGGGTGTACTGGCTGCGCTGGTCCGGGGAGGCGGCCAGCTGCGGGGTCGACGTCGACGGCGGCAGGTACCCCCATCCCTCGTCCCCCGGCGGCATGGCGATGGCCTCCGTTGCCCCCGACTGCGCCTCCATCTGGGCCAGGTCGATCCGCTCGGTGGGCCGACCGCGGTCGATGTGCTCGGTGCGCTCGACAGCCGCGTCCGTCGCTGCGTCGTCGTCGAACTGCGGCCCACGGGAGAGAGGACGGGACACGATGAGGCTCCTTGCCAGAGGGGTAACGATGGGGTCTCTACGACCACGAGGCTACGCCACCGAGGCTACCGGCACGAGGTGCCTCGGCCCCGGAAGGAGGACTCACCGAGTGTTCTCGTGCACCACGAGCGCTGAGCGTGGGGGCACGATCACGTGGCCCGTGCAGGACTGGCCGCTCAGCAGGTCGGTGCCCACGACTCCGGCCACCTCGGCGGCCCGGTCGGAGTGGTTGAGCAGGAAGAGGACGTCCCCGCGCCGCTGGGCCTCGACGCCGTCGGGCAGGTCGGCGACCACCGGTCGCAGCCGGGCGTGCGCGCACACCAGTGTCAGCAGTGCGGCGCGGCTGAGGGCGTCGAGGTCGGCGGCCACGTACCAGCCCGCTCCTGCCCCGCTCATAGACCGCCGGGTGATGGCGGGCCGACCGGCCAGATCCACTCCCCCGCCGCGCCCGTCGAAGACCGCGACGACCTCCACCGGCTGCCGGCCCTGACCAGCCTGAGCATTCTCAGCCGCCTCCTCGGGCGCCTCGTCGGCACGGAGCTCCTCGGCCCAGCCGCCGGCGCGCAGATCGGGGGCGGGCGTTCCCATCCGGTCCAGGACCCGGCGCAGCGGCTCACTGACGGCCTCCAGTCCCGTCCAGGTCTCGGCGGCGGGAGTCCCGACGGCGCGGCTGAGGCGGTTGACGAGCGCGCCTCGGGGATCAGCCTGCCCGACTGGGCCGGTCAGGGCGGCATGATCGGTCACCCGCACCCCCAGCAGCGGCCGCAGGGATCCCAGGTAGCCGCCCAGGACGGCTCCCGCGTTGGCGTCGACGACCCCGGTGGGGCCGGCCACCACGACCTGGGCGCCTGCGGCGACCGCCCGCTCCAGGTGCTCAGCGAGCTCGGGGCGGTCGATGAACACGGCCGGGACCACGATGAGGCGGTAGCCCTCCAGGCTCCGGCCCACCGGGACGATGTCGGTGGCGATCCCGGCCTCCCACAGGCTGCGGTGCCAGGCGCGGGCCGTCTCGAAGCGCTCGCCGACCTCGACCGGGCCGATGGCGGTACTCAGGGCCCACTGGCTCTCCCAGTCCAGGACGAGGGCCGCCTCGGCCCGTACCGACTCCCCCAGGACCGGCCCGAGACGCCTGAGCGCCTGCCCGGTGGCCACGGTCTCCTCCCAGGTGCGGCTGTCTCGCCCGGCGTGGGGAACCATGCCGGAGTGGAAGGTTTCTGCCCCCTGGCGGGACTGGCGCCACTGGAACTGCAGGACGCCGTCGGCGCCGTGGGCCACGCGGGCCAGGGACCACAGGAGGAACTGGCCGGGGCGCTTGGGCGAGTTGCGTCTGCGCCACTGGATGGCGCTGGGCGCCTGCTCCATGAGGATCCAGGGGCGTCCTCCGGCCAGGCCCCGCATGAGGTCACCGGCCCAGGCGACCTCGTGGGCGGCGGCCGGGTCGGCGGGGTCGGGGTAGGAGTCGTCGGAGATGATGTCGAGGGACTCGGCCCAGCGCCAGTAGTCGGTCGCCGGGAAGTCGCCCATGAAGTTGGTGGTCACCGGTCGCGTCGAGCGCTGCCGCAGGATGCGGGCCTCGGCCTCCATGAGGCTGCGCAGCTGGTGGTCGCTGAAGCGCCTCCAGTCCAGCATCTGGGCGGGGTTGGGGAAGGTGGGCATGGCACCGGGCGGGGCGACCTGCTCCAGGCTCGTGTAGCGCTGGGACCAGAAGTCGGTGCCCCAGGCGGCGTTGAGGCGCTCGACGTCGCCGTAGCGGTCAGCCAGCCAGGCCCGGAAGGCCTGGGCGCAGGCGGGGCAGAAGCACTCGGCGGTGTGGCAGCCGTACTCGTTGCCGATGTGCCACATGACGACACCCGGGTGGTCGCCCAGGCGCTCGGCCAGCGCCGCGGCCAGGGCGGCGGAGCGCTCCCGGTAGACAGTGGAGCTGGGGCAGTACTGCTGGCGCGAGCCCATGCCCAGGCGCACGCCGTCAGCGTTCATCGGCAGGGACTCGGGGTGGTCGGTGGCCATCCAGGCGGGCGGGGAGGCGGTGGCGGTGGCCAGGTCGACGGCGATGCCCGCCTCGTGGAGACGGTCAACGATCTCCACCAGCCAGTCGAGCTCGTAGACGCCCTCGCGCGGCTCAAGGCGCGCCCAGGAGAAGATGCCGAGGGAGACCAGGTTGACGCCGGCCTCGGCCATGAGCTCGAGGTCCTCGGCGAAGGTGGCCTCGTCCCACTGCTCGGGGTTGTAGTCGCCGCCGTAGGCGGGGCTGGTCAGTCCCAGCAGCTCGTGCGGGGCGCGGCGGGGTGTGGAGGCTGAGGGCGAGGGACTCGTCATGGGGCGATTCTCCCCCACCTCTCCCCCGCCCCGTGCACGCCGGGCACCCGGGTCGGCGGGGCCGGTCGGGCTCAGCTGATGGTCGAGCGCGAGCTCGTCAGCCAGGCCAGCGGCACGGTGGTCAGGAACAGCCCCTGCCACTCGCGCTCCCACAGCAGGGCGATGTCACCGCTGGGCAGCTGGGCCATGCACTGGTAGACGTAGTGGCGCGGGTTGACGACTCGGTTGTGGCGCCAGGTGGCGCCGTCGTCGTCGCTCAGGCGCAGGACGCCGCAGCCGCGGAAGGGCAGCATCCGGGAGGCGTTGGCGAAGACGATCCCCCGGCCGACCGCACCCTTGACGCCATCGCCGTCCCCCACGGCCGCTGCGCCCTCCAGGCCGGTGATGGCGATGGCGTTGGGCTGGGAGAAGATCTCGGGGAGCTGCGCGTCGTAGTCGACCTCCCCCCAGGTGACGCCCCCGTCGTGGGAGACGGCGTGGGCGACTCTGCCCAAGGGGTGCTGGTTACGGGCCCACACGTGTACGGCGCCGTCGGTTCCTTCGACGAGGACGGACTCGTACAGGCTGGCCCGCTCGTCGGCCAGGTCCCGGGAGTGGACGACGGCGCCCAGCACCTCGCGTCCGTCATTGGGTGAGGCGCCCAGGGTCCAGGTGGTCCCGCCGTCGTCGGAGTAGATGGCGGCGCAGGACAGGTAGGCGGTGCCGCCGGCCTCGTGGCTGTAGTAGACGGGTGCGAGGATGCGTCCGGCGTGCTCCGGCGCGGTCAGCTGGATGGCGTTGCCGGGGCCGGTTCCCAGGAAGCACATCCAGTCGGCCTTGACCTGGGCGGTGATGTCGATCGGCTCGGACCAGGTGGCGCCGTCGTCGTCGGAGGTGAGCATGAGCAGGTGGGAGCCGCGGTGCTGGAAGAGGCAGTCCTCGGGAGCATGCTCGTGGGCGAGGTAGATGCTGCCGGCCGCCCGGCCGCCCCGGAGCACGTCGCCAGCTCGGGTCCCGGCGGCATCGTCGCCGCTGAGGATGATGCGGTAGTCGGTGGCCTCGCCGATCTCCGTGACGACGCTGCCGTCGGGCTCGACGGCGAAGAGCTCGCCGGCGCGGTTGTGCAGCACGCGGCGCCCCAGCTCATCGAAGCCGGTACCGACGGCTGCGTTGGGTTGGCCGATACCGCCGGGGAACTGGTCGACCAGGCAGATGACGCGCCCGGTGGAGCGGTCCTGGACCAGGACGGAGTCGATGAGGCTGGCCCCCAGTGCCCCGGTGCCCGGGAGGCTGAGCAGGGTGCGCATCTCCTCCCAGGTGGCGCCGCCGTCGAGACTGCGGCGCATGACGAGGTTGATGTCGTTGGGGGCGTCGTTGGGGATGGAGACGCGCTGGTCGGCGCCGGCCAGGATGACGCCGCTGTCCAGGGTGAGCAGGGAGGGGATCCGGTAGGACCGGGCCCCGTGGTAGCCGGTGTCGAACAAGGCGCGCGTGGACAGTGGGGCGGCCCCGGCCAGGCGCTTGACCTGAGCGTCGGTGAGGGCGGCGTCATAGATCATGGCGGTCTGCGCCTCGCCGAAGAGGCGCCTGCCGTCCAGGTCGGCGCCCACCACGACGCGCGTCACCGGCGCGATGTCGGCCAGGAAGGCGCCGCCGGGGGCGAGGGCCACCTGGTAGCCGTCGACGTGGATCTCCACCGCGCCGCGCCCCGAGGTGACCACGACGTCGTGCCAGGTCCCGTCGTCCCAGTGGCCCGGGGCTCGCGCCTCAATGAGGGGCTCGGTCTCCGGCGAGTCCTCACCGGGGAGCACCCGGTAGCTCAGACCTCCCGCGTCGATGTCGAGGTGCAAGGTGCCGCCCTGGCCGCTCGCGGCGATGATGGTGCCTCCCTGGCCACGGCCCCGGGTGCGCAGCAGCGCCCGGATGGAACCGGTGGCCAGGGCTCCGGTGCGGCGGGCGTCGCGGTCGGAGAGCTCACTGGCTGCGAACTGGACCAGTGGGGTGGCGGCCAGGGACTGGGCCATGACGGCGCGATCGCTGAGCGGCTCGTCCCAGGCGGCCAGGCGGGTGACCGCGGCGATCCCGTCGGGGTCGATACGCACCTCGGTCAGCCCGATCTGGGCGAGGAAGGCGGTCAGCGTCGTGGAGAAGCACTCGTAGCCGTCGGCGTAGAGGTGGGTGCCGGTCTCGTTGACGGTGACGGCGATCGTGTGGGGGCGGCCGTCGTCCAGGCCCAGGGCGTCCTCGGCGTCGAGGACCCGGCGCTGGATACCGCTCTCACTCCCGGCTCCGGAGGGCCCCTCCGGACGGCCGACCGCGCCGAGGACCTGCTCGCCGTCGAGACGGCCGGCGCGAAGCGACAGGGTGATCCGCCCGTTGGTGCCAGTGAGAGCGATGAGGGTGGCGTCGGCGCGGGCGGCGACGTCGAAAAGGATCGTGCCGCGCCCGCAGGCGGCCAGGGCGGCGACATCCTGCTCGCTGAGGCTCAGGGGGGAGGTCTCGGATGCGCTGAGGTCGAAGAGCATGGGGAGTTCCTTCGTGCCGGCAACGGCTGCCCGCCGGCGTTGAACGACCGGCGGTGCCGTGCGCGACGGTGCGCCACCGCACATCCAGTCATATGATGTCTGACGTATCGCGCACTGTAGCACGATCCCTGCACCTCAAGGAGACCCCATGTCCGCCACCTCAGAGAATCGGACTGGCACACCCGCCCAGCCCCGCACCGTGCCCTTCGTCGTCGGCGCCTACCCCATGCTTCCGCCCGACGACGAGGACCGCAGCGGTGCCGCCACCCTGTACGCCGCGCTGGCCGACCTCGGCTGGGTCGACGGCATCGAACTGCCCTTCCGGGAGGCCCTGGACGCCCCCGAGCCGTGGCTGGCCGAGCAGCTGGCCGGGCGCTTCGACCAGTGCGTCATCACGGCGATCCCGGGCACCATGGGGCGCGCCGGAGCCGACCCCGTCTTCGGACTGGCCTCCCCCGACGATGGCGGACGCGCTCAGGCACTGGCCTACACCCGCTCGCTGCTGGAGGCCGTCGACCGCCTGCACGAGGCTGCGGGCGAGCGGCTCGTCGCCCGGGTGGAGCTGCACTCGGCGCCGCACCACCAGGCCACCCCCGAGGCCTTCCACGCCTCCTTGAGCGAGCTGAGCGAGGACTTCGCCTCCCGCGGCCTGGGGATGATCGTGGAGCACTGCGATGCCGAGGGCGGCGTGGGCCCCTCGGAGAAGGCCTTCCTGACGCTGGCCCAGGAGATCGCCGCCTGCCGGGACACCGCGGCTCTCATCACCGTCAACTGGGGGCGCTCCGTCATCGAGACCCATGACCCGTCCACCCCGGAGAGCCACGTGCGCGAGCTCGTGGAGGCGGGCCTGCTGGGCGGAGTCATGATCTCGGGCGCCGGACCGGAGGAGACGCAGTGGGCCTGGGCGTGGGCCGACGCCCACCTGCCGCTGGCCGAGCACGAGCCGACCAGCTGGCTCACCCCGGAGAGGGTGGCCGCCACGATGCGGGCCGCCGACGGCGTCCAGGTCTACGAGGGCCTCAAGATCAACACCCCGGCGAGCGCATCACTGGAGGACAAGCTCACCTGGGTCGGCCGTGTCCGCGAGACCATGCGCAGTGCCTGAGCCCCATTCCTCCGAGCCCGGCTCCTCCAGGCCCGGTCTCTGACGGCGTTCGGCCCGCTCCCCTGCTGGGGAGCGGGCCGAACGCTATGCGAGCCTCAGGTTCCGTGGACCCGGTGAAGGCTCGATCAGAACTCGACGTCCTCGCTGCTGGAGAAGCCGGTGCGGAAGTCGTCGGAGAAGTCCGCACGCAGGTCCCCACCGAAGTGGAAGTCGTCCAGGGCGACGGACTCGCCGAAGACGCCGTCTCCCAGGTCCACGCGGGAGAAGACCTCCGCCTTGACCTCCTCGGTGGGCTCGACCTCGATGTCCGAGTAGCGGGCCAGGCCCGTACCGGCGGGGATGAGCTTACCGAGGATGACGTTCTCCTTGAGGCCCAGCAGCGGGTCGGACTTGCCGTTCATAGCGGCCTCGGTGAGCACGCGCGTGGTCTCCTGGAAGGAGGCGGCACTCAGCCAGGAGTCCGTGGCCAGCGAGGCCTTGGTGATTCCCATGAGCTCGGTACGGCCGGTGGCGGTCTTGCCGCCCTCGGCCATGACCCGACGGTTCTCGGCGCGGTAGTGCATGACGTCCACGAGGTCTCCCTGGAGGAGGCGGGTGTCCCCGGAGTCCAGCACGGTCACGCGGCGCAGCATCTGACGCACGATGACCTCGATGTGCTTGGAGTGGATGTCCACGCCCTGGGAGCGGTAGACCTCCTGGACCTCCTCGACGAGGTGGCGCTGGGTGGCGGCCACCGAGCGCAGGCGCAGGACCTTCTTGGGGTCGACCGGGCCCTCGGTGAGGGCCTGGCCGGGCTCGACGTGGTCCCCGTCGTTCACCAGCAGGCGCTGACGGCGCGAGACCGGGACGATGACGTCCTCCTCGCCGTCGTCGCGGGTGATGACCAGGCGCTTGCCGTCGGCGTCGTCCTCGATCTTGAGGGTGCCGGCGGCCTCGGCCACCGCGGCCTCACCCTTGGGGGTGCGGGCCTCGAAGAGCTCCTGCACACGGGGCAGACCCTGGGTGATGTCAGCGGCACCGGCCGCACCACCGGTGTGGAAGGTACGCATGGTCAGCTGCGTACCGGGCTCACCGATGGACTGGGCGGCGATGATGCCGACGGCCTCACCGATGTCGACGCGCTTACCGGTGGCCAGCGAGCGGCCGTAGCAGGCGGCGCAGGTGCCGACGTTGGAGTCGCAGGTGAGCACGGAGCGCACCGTGATCTCCTCGATGCCCGCGTCGATGGCGGCCCGGATCTCGGCGTCACCCAGGTCGGCGCCGGCCTCGATGATGAGGTTGCCCTCGGCGTCGATGGCGTCGCGCGCCAGGGTGGTGCCGAACACGGTGGTACCCAGGATCTCCGAGGGCTCCTTGATGCGCTCGTCACCGGCGTCGATCCAGGAGAAGATCCGCTTGGTCAGGCCCTTGCGGGTGCCGCAGTCCTCCTCACGGACGATGACGTCCTGGGAGACGTCGACCAGACGACGCGTGAGGTAGCCGGAGTCGGCGGTACGCAGCGCCGTGTCCGCCAGGCCCTTACGGGCGCCGTGGGTGGCGATGAAGTACTCCAGGACGCTCAGGCCCTCGCGGTAGTTCGACTTGATCGGACGCTCGATGAGGCGCTGCTTGGGGTCGGCCACCAGGCCGCGCATACCGGCGAGCTGGCGGATCTGGTCCCAGTTGCCTCGGGCCCCGGAGACCACCATCTGGTAGACGGTGTTGCGCTGCGGGAAGTTCTCGCGCATCGCCTCGGCGACCTCGGCGGTGGCCTTGGTCCAGATGTCGATGAGGGAGGCGTAGCGGTCGTCCTCGGTGAGGGCACCGAGCTCGAACTGCTCCTCGATCTCAGCGGCCTCGTTCTCGTAGCGAACAAGGATCTCCTGCTTGGCCTCCGGGGAGACGACGTCGGCGAAGGCGACGGTGATACCGGACCAGGTGGACCAGTAGAAGCCGTTGGCCTTGAGGGCGTCCAGGGAGGCGGCGACCTCAACGCGTGAGTAGTTCTCCGCCAGGGCGTTGACGATGTTGCCCAGCTGCTTCTTGTCAACGATGTAGTTGACGTAGGGGAAGGTCTCGGGCAGCGAGGTGTTGAACAGGGCCCGACCCAGCGAGGTGCGCAGGGTGATCGGGTCGCCCTCGCTCCAGCCCTCGGGCGGCTGCCAGCCCTCGGGAGCGGCGATGCCCTCCTCGAAGCGGATGTCGCAGGCGGCGTTGACGTGGAGCTTGCCGAAGTCGTAGGCCATGACCGCCTCCGCGAAGGAGGAGAAGGCCGGGACGATCTCGTTGCCCTCGGCGTCGCGCTCGACCTCGACCGCCGGGTCGGGGTCGGAGGTGAGGTAGTAGGTGCCGATGATCATGTCCTGACTGGGCATGGTCACGGGGCGCCCGTCGGAGGGCTTGAGGATGTTGTTCGAGGACAGCATGAGGATGCGGGCCTCGGCCTGCGCCTCGGCGCCCAGCGGGAGGTGGACGGCCATCTGGTCGCCGTCGAAGTCGGCGTTGAAGGCGCCGCACACGAGCGGGTGCAGCTGGATGGCCTTGCCCTCGATGAGCTGGGGCTCGAAGGCCTGGATGCCCAGGCGGTGCAGGGTGGGGGCGCGGTTGAGCAGCACGGGGTGCTCGCGGATGACCTCGGCCAGGACGTCCCAGACCTTGGGGTTGGCGCGCTCGACCATGCGCTTGGCGGCCTTGACGTTCTGGGCCTCCTTGAGCTCGACGAGCCGCTTCATGACGAAGGGCTTGAACAGCTCCAGGGCCATCTGGCTGGGCAGACCGCACTGGTGGAGCTTGAGCTGGGGGCCGACGACGATGACGCTACGGCCGGAGTAGTCCACGCGCTTGCCCAGGAGGTTCTGGCGGAAGCGGCCCTGCTTGCCCTTGAGCATGTCGGACAGGGACTTCAGCGGACGGTTGCCCACGCCGGTGACCGGACGGCCGCGGCGGCCGTTGTCGAACAGGGCGTCGACGGCGTCCTGAAGCATGCGCTTCTCGTTGTTGACGATGATCGTCGGGGCGCCCAGGTCCATGAGCCGCTTGAGGCGGTTGTTGCGGTTGATGACGCGGCGGTAGAGGTCGTTGAGGTCGGACGTGGCGAAGCGGCCACCGTCGAGCTGGACCATGGGGCGCAGGTCCGGCGGGATGACCGGAATGTTGTCCAGGACCATCGACTCCGGGGCGGTGCCGGTCATGCGGAAGGCGTTGACGACCTTGAGGCGCTTGATGGCGCGGGTCTTGCGCTGGCCGGTGCCGTTCTCGACGATCTCGGCCAGGGCGGAGGCCTCGGCCTCGAGGTCGAAGCTGCGCAGGCGGGCCTGGATGGCCTCGGCGCCCATGGAGCCCTTGAAGTAGATGCCGTAGTCGGCGACCATGTCGCGGTAGAGGACCTCGTCACCCTCCAGGTCACCGACCTTGAGGCTCACGAAGCGGTCCCACACCTTGTCCATGTGCTCCAGGGCGCGCTGGTTGCGGCGGCGCATGGCCGTGATCTCGCGCTCGGCGGTCTTGCGGAGCTTGTCGCGCTGGGAGGCCTCGGCGCCCTCGGACTCGAGCTGGGCGAGGTCCTCCTCGAGGCGCTGCTGGCGCGCCTCGACCTCGGCCTGGCCGGACTCCTCGAGGTGCTTCTTCTTGACCTCCAGCTCGTTGCGCAGCGAGGGCAGGTCGTCGTGGCGGCCCTCCTCATCCACCTCGGTGACCATGTAGGCCGCGAAGTAGATGACCTTCTCCAGGTCCTTGGGCGCGAGGTTGAGCAGGTAGCCCAGGCGCGAGGGCACGCCCTTGAAGTACCAGATGTGGGTGACCGGCGCGGCGAGCTTGATGTGGGCCATGCGCTCGCGACGCACCTTGGAGCGAGTGACCTCGACTCCGCAGCGCTCGCAGACGATCCCCTTGTAGCGCACGCGCTTGTACTTGCCGCAGGCGCACTCCCAGTCCCGGGTGGGGCCGAAGATCTTCTCGCAGAAGAGGCCGTCCTTCTCGGGCTTGAGGGTGCGGTAGTTGATGGTCTCGGGCTTCTTGACCTCGCCGTGGGACCACGAGCGAATGTCCTCCGCGGTGGCGAGGCCGAGCTGGATCCTGTCGAACACGTTGGCGTCGAGCACAGTTCCTACTTCCGATGGTGAAATCTCATCAGGTGGTGGTCTGGGGGCGTTCCGTCGTCGTTGTTCCATGACTCCGACGGCGCCTGCGAGCCTGGTGGGAGGGCGGGCGGCGGGTGGGCCACCCGCCCTCAACCGGGGCTCGATGAAGTTGTCACGAAGTCGTCACCAGGCGGTGGCCACTCAGATCTCGTCAACCGTGGAGGCCATGGCCCCGCCCGGACGCCGGCCCAGGTCGAAGCCGAGCTCATCGGCGGCGCGCGAGCCGTCGTCGTCGGTGTCGTCCAGGGCGATGGCAACGCCCTCGGCGTCCAGGGCCTCGACGTTCAGGCACAGCGACTGCATCTCCTTCATGAGCACCTTGAAGGACTCGGGGATGCCGGGCTCGGGGATGTCCTCGCCCTTGACGATGGCCTCGTAGACCTTGACACGGCCGTTGACGTCGTCGGACTTGACGGTGAGGAGCTCCTGGAGGGCGTGGGCGGCGCCGTACGCCTCCATGGCCCACACCTCCATCTCACCGAAGCGCTGACCACCGAACTGGGCCTTACCACCCAGCGGCTGCTGGGTGATCATGGAGTACGGACCCGTGGAGCGGGCGTGGATCTTGTCGTCCACGAGGTGGTGGAGCTTGAGGATGTACATGTAGCCCACCGAGATGGGGTACGGGAAGGGCTCACCGGAGCGGCCGTCGAACAGGCGGGCCTTGCCGTTGGACTCGACCAGCTGCAGGCCGTCGGAGGTCGGCAGCGTGGAGCCCAGCAGCCCCATGAGCTCGTTGTCCCGCACACCGTCGAAGACGGGCGTGGCCACGGGCGTGCGGGGCTCGGCCTTGATGCCGTTCTCGGGCAGGTTGGCGGTCCAGGCCTCGCCGGCCTCGCGGGCGGCGGTGGCGTCCCAGCCGCGGGATGCGACCCATCCCAGGTGCAGCTCGAGGACCTGTCCGACGTTCATACGGCTGGGCACGCCCAGCGGGTTGAGGATGACGTCGACCGGGGTGCCGTCGGCCAGGAAGGGCATGTCCTCCACGGGCAGGATCTTGGAGATGACGCCCTTGTTGCCGTGACGGCCGGAGAGCTTGTCACCGACGGTGATCTTGCGGCGCTGGGCGATGTAGACGCGCACCATGCGGTTGACGCCCGCGGGCAGCTCGGCGTCGTCGGAGGCGGCGTCGATCTCGCGCACGCCGGTGACGATGCCGTACTCGCCGTGGGGCACGCGCAGGGAGGTGTCGCGCACCTCGCGGGCCTTCTCGCCGAAGATGGCGCGCAGGAGGCGCTCCTCGCTGGTCAGCTCGGTCTCCCCCTTGGGGGTCACCTTGCCCACGAGGATGTCGCCGCTGCGGACCTCGGCACCGATGCGGATGATGCCGCGCTCGTCGAGGTTGGCCAGGGTCTCCTCGCTGACGTTGGGAATGTCGCGGGTGATCTCCTCGGCGCCCAGCTTGGTGTCGCGGGCGTCGACCTCGTGCTCCTCGATGTGGATCGAGGTGAGCATGTCCTCGGCGACCACACGCTGGGAGATGATGATGGCGTCCTCATAGTTGAGGCCCTCCCAGGTCATGAAGGCGACCAGGAGGTTCTGGCCCAGGGCCAGGTCGCCCTCGTTGGTGGCGGGGCCGTCGGCCAGGACCGTGCCGACCTCGACTCGCTCACCCTCGGTGGCCACGACCCGCTGGTTGTAGCAGTTGCCCTGGTTGGAGCGGCGGAACTTGGCGACCTTGTAGACGTTCTCGGTGCCGTCGTCGTTGGCCACGCGCACGAAGTCCGCGCAGACCTCGGTGACGACACCGGCCTTGTCGGCCACGAGGACGTCACCGGCGTCGACGGCGGTGCGCCGCTCCATGCCCGTGCCCACCAGCGGGGCGTCGGGGCGGATGAGCGGCACGGCCTGGCGCTGCATGTTGGCGCCCATGAGGGCGCGGTTGGCGTCGTCGTGCTCGAGGAAGGGGATGAGGGAGGTACCCACCGACACCATCTGGCGCGGGGAGACGTCCATGAGGTCCACCTGCGAGGAGGGCACGAGGGCCGGCTCACCGCCGGTGACGCGGCACAGGACGTGGTCCTCGGCGAAGTGGCCGTCCTCGGTGAGGGCGACGTTGGCCTGGGCGATGACGTGGCGGTCCTCGTCGTCGGCCGTCAGGTAGTGGGTCTCGTCGGTGACCCGGCCGTCAACGACGACACGGTAGGGGGTCTCGACGAAGCCGAAGGGGTTGATGCGCCCGAAGGTTGCCAGCGAGCCGATGAGGCCGATGTTGGGGCCCTCGGGGGACTCGATGGGGCACATGCGCCCGTAGTGCGAGGTGTGGACGTCGCGGACCTCCATGGAGGCGCGCTCACGGGACAGACCGCCGGGGCCCAGGGCACTCAGGCGGCGCTTGTGGGTCAGGCCCGCCAGCGGGTTGTTCTGGTCCATGAACTGGCTGAGCTGGGAGGTGCCGAAGAACTCCTTGATCGCGGCCGTCACGGGCCGGATGTTGATGAGGGTGTTCGGCGTGATGGCCTCGACGTCCTGGGTGGTCATGCGCTCGCGCACCTGACGCTCCATACGGCTCATACCGGTGCGCACCTGCGCCTGGATGAGCTCGCCCACCGCACGGATGCGGCGGTTGCCCAGGTGGTCGATGTCGTCGTACTCGACGGCGATCTCGGTGATCTCGCCGTCACGCACGCCCTCGACGGTCTCGGCGCCGGAGTGCAGGGCCAGCAGGTAGCGCAGGGCCGCGACGATGTCCTCGATGCGCAGGGTGGACTCGGTCAGGTCCGAGGCCAGGCCCAGCTTCTTGTTGATCTTGTAGCGGCCGACCTTGGCCAGGTCGTAGCGCTTGGGGTTGAAGTAGAAGTTCTCCAGCAGGGTGCGTCCGGCCTCGACGCTCGGCGGCTCACCGGGGCGGATCTTCTTGTAGATGTCCAGGAGCGCCTCGTCCTGGGTGGTGATCTTGCGGTCCTCGTCCAGGGCTGAGGTCAGGGCCGGGTAGTCGGCGAACTCCTTGCGGATCTCCGACTCGTCCATGCCCAGGGCCAGCAGGAAGACGGTGACGTCCTGCTTGCGCTTGCGGTCGATGCGCACCGCGACGCGGTCGGACTTGTCAATCTCGAACTCGAGCCAGGCACCGCGCGAAGGGATGAACTTGACGTTGTAGACGTACTTGTCCGTGGCCTTCTCGGTGGTGCGCTCGAAGTACACGCCCGGCGAGCGCACGAGCTGGGAGACGACGACGCGCTCAGAGCCGTTGACGATGAAGGTGCCCTTGTCGGTCATGAGCGGGAAGTCGCCCATGAAGACCGTCTGAGACTTGATCTCACCGGTGGAGAAGTTCTCGAAGTCCGCCACCACGTAGAGAGGGGCGGAGTAGGTGAGGTCCTTCTCCTGGCACTCCTCGGCCGTGTACTTCGGCTCCTCGAAGCGGTGGTCGTGGAAGGACAGGGCCATGGTCTCGCCGAAGTCCTCGATCGGGGAGATCTCGTCGAAGATCTCCTCCAGACCGGAGGTCTCGGGCAGGGAGCCCGGGTGTGCCTTGTTGGCGGCGGTCATCCGCTCGCGCCACCTCTCGTTACCGACGAGCCAGTCGAAGCTCTCGGTCTGGAGGGCGAGCAGATTCGGAGCCTGCATGGGCTCGGCGATCTTGGCAAAGTTGATACGACGCGACGCGGTACGAGCGGCGATGTCAGCAGCAGTGGGTGCGGAGGTGCGCGAGGCAGCCAAAGGGGGATCCTTCCCTCAGATCGGGGATCACACAACGCGCACTGCGAGCACCGGGTTGAGTAGAATCTCCGTTGCCGGGCTCACGCCCGCCAGGGTTCCGACGGGCCGAAGCCCGTGCGGAGGGCAGATACTCCTCGCACCAATACACACAATGCACGCAAAGCGCTAGCGTACACGGCCGACGTCAAGGACTCCACGCCGATCCGCCCTGGTTCCTTGCGATTCCCACCACAGTCGCGCATACTGCCCCACCCGTGTCCACCGCGTGACCTGAGTCCCTCAGTGGGCGCCTCTCGCTGAGCGGCTGCCGGCCGGCTCGCGCCCGGCACGCCCAGCCGCCCACTCCCCCGGCTCTGACAGCCCTGGACGTCCCCGACCCCCGCAGCCTCTGCGCCCGCCCGAGCCCTTCCGGCCGACGGCGTCGGGAACGTACTTTCCGATCGGCGACTGCGTTCTCCCCCAGACCACTGGGGACGGACCTCAGTGACCTGGAGGACATCGCAGTCCTCGGCGCACATGTACGTCCCCGATCCCCCACCGCCCCTCCAACCCGTCCACCTGCTGGCCGTCCCAACCCGACGACGTCGCGACGAGCACGTCGCTCCCGCCTCTCGTCCGGGAAGCGGGCTTTCAGTGGTCACTGCGGGATCCACAGCGAAGCACTCCTGCCTTCAGACTCCGGCGAGTCCACACCCACGGGGCTCTGCACTCGCCATGCCCCGAAACTCTTGAGAAGACTCGCTGCATGAGCCCCGTCGCTACCACTGCCAGCCGCCCCACTCCCATCTGCCCGATCCCGGCGCACCTTCGGCCGACCATCATCTACTCAGGCGGCCGCAAGCGCTTCCACGCGTCGCGCAATCCTGATCTGCTGCGACTCATGCCGGGCGCCTACCTGCACGCAGTCCCGGGCAGGCGACGCTGGGAGCAGCGGTTCATGGTGTCCTTAGCGCGTGCGATTGCCGCGCAACAACTCCTCCCCTCCGCCACCTGTCTGTCTCACACATCGGCAGCCCTGATTCATGGCCTGGCGATGTGGACAGGTGAGCCGGACGTCTACCTCGCCGTCTCCGGTAACCCACGTCTGACCACAACGACACTGCCCGCCTTCCGGTACCCGTCGTCGGGAGTACCCGCTCCTATCGATCCCGTGCACCCCGAGGCCACCCCGATCCGAATGCACCGTCGCCAGCTTCAGCTGCGCGACGAGGAGATCGAGACGGTTGGAGGGGTTCCCGTCACGTCCGTGCTGCGCACCGCCTTCGACTGCGCCTGCGACGAGCCCCCGTTCAACGCGCTCTCCATCGCCGATGCGGCTCTGAACCGGCACTGCCGACCCGATCCGTGGCACCGAGATTCCTGCGCCACGCGGCTGCGCTCGGCTCACGCCTGCTGGGAGGAGCTCGTGGCACGTCATCGGGGGCGGCGAGGGATAGCGCAGGCGCGTGCGGTACTGGCCGCCGCCACCCCTTGGGCGGTCTCGCCCGGGGAGAGTGTGCTGCGGTGGATGACGCTCGTGGTGGGGCTGCCTCGGGCCATTGCCCAGTTCCCGGTTCCGGGGCTGTGCAAGGACCGCTTCCTGGACCTGGGCTGGCCCGATCACCATGTCGTCGCGGAGTTCGACGGCCGAACCAAGTACCACACCGAGGAGGACGTCTTCCTCGAGAAGCTCCGCCAGGACGCGCTCGAGTCGCTGGGGTGGAGGTTCTTCCGGGCGACGTGGTCCTCGCTCAGCGACATGCGCACCCAGGCGGACCGGTTGCTGTCGATGTTCCCCCTGGAGGTGGTCTCCCACCTCTCGCCGGTGGCCGGGCTTCAAGGTGGCGGACTGTGGGGCGAGCGTCCACCCGGAGTGCTGGTGCCATGAGGTCGCGGTTCCCGACGCCGCACCCTGACTCATCGAACGCGCCCACCGGCGTCGGGAACGTACTTTCCGATCGGCGACTGCGTTCTCCCCCAGACCACTGGGGACGGACCTCAGTGACCTAGAGGACATCGCAGTCCTCGGCGCACATGTACGTCCCCGATCCCCCACCGCCCCGAGCCCGACGACGTCGAAGCACACAGGGGCCGGACAGCACCAGGCCCCCGGAACACGACCGGGTCCCGCCCACCTCATGGTGGACGGGACCCGGTGAAGATGGGCTTCCCCGGCCCTCTGCGACCCTCAGGCCGCCTCAGGCAGCGGGGAGAGACTCACTTGAGGGTGACGGTGGCGCCGGCGCCCTCGAGCTGCTCCTTGGCCTTCTCGGCGGCCTCCTTGTTGGCGCCCTCGAGGACGGGCTTAGGAGCGCCGTCGACGAGCTCCTTGGCCTCCTTCAGGCCGAGGGAGGTCAGGGCGCGCACCTCCTTGATGACCTGGATCTTCTTGTCGCCGGCGGCCTCGAGAATGACGTCGAACTCGTCCTTCTCCTCGGCGGCGGCGTCGCCACCGGCAGCGCCGGGGGCGGCGGCAACGGCCACGGCGGCCGGAGCGGCGGCGGTAACGTCGAAGGTCTCCTCGAAGGCCTTGACGAACTCGGACAGCTCGATGAGGGTGAGCTCCTTGAACTGCTCGATGAGCTCTTCGGTGGTCAGCTTCGCCATGATGGGCGTTCCTTCCTTATCAGGTTCCTGCGCGCGCAGGGTTGGTGGATGACGCGTGCGGCCTCAGGCCGCGGTCTCCTGCTTCTCGCGCAGGGCGTCGACGGTGCGCACGGCCTTGGAGGCCGGTGCGGCGAAGAGGTACGCAGCCTTGGACAGGGACGCCTTGATGGCGCCCGCGGTCTTGGCGAGCAGCACCTCGCGGGACTCGAGAGAGGCAAGCTTGTCAACGCCGTCGGCGGACAGCACGGCGCCGTCCATGACACCGCCCTTGATGACGAGCTGCTGGTTGTCCTTGGCGAAGTCACGCAGAGCCTTGGCGGCCTCGACCGGCTCACCGGTGACGAACGTCAGGGCGGAGGGGCCCGTAAGGTCGTCGGCGAAGTCCTCGAGCCCGACCTGGCGGGCGGCGATCGCAGCAAGCGTGTTCTTCACCACGGTGTACTCGGCGTTACCGGCGAGGGAACGACGCAGCTCCTTGAGCTGGGCGACGCTCAGTCCCCGGTACTCAGTCAGCAGGACCGCGTCAGCCTGGCGGAACTTGTCCGCCAGTGCAGCAACGGCTGCTTCCTTGTCAGGCCGTGCCATGGGCCCTCCTTCCGTGGTATGCCGCAGGGGTCCATTCACTGGAAAAGCCCCGCGCCGGTGGGCACGGGGCTTGAATTCGGGCATGCCCGAAGAAGTCTCGTTCTCACCTGCGCCGGCCCCACCTGATGTGGACTTGGTCCCGCCGGAGCGGGCGACCTGCGGTCTTTGGCAGAGAGCACCTTACCCAGCAGCGACCTCCGCGGCGCAAGGCAGGCGGCCGTGGAACTGGTCACGTCACCGCGAATGCTGGACGAAAGCATCCCCCGGTCGGCCTGGGTTCGGGGGCAGCGGGCAGTCCGACGTCGGACGCGGGCGCGCCCCGCACTGACCTGCGCTGCCGGCCCAGTCAGACGCCGAGACTCTCGGCCAGCGCCTCTCGCTCCGTGACGTCGTACCAGAGCAGGTCGGCGTCGGCAGCGCGCTCGAAGGCGTCCTCGTCACCGAGTCTGGCGGCTCGTACATCGTCCTGCGCCTCGGGCTCGTCCACGAGCAGGGCGGCGACGTCCTCCCAGGAGATCTCACCGGTGACCTCGATCGTGCCGGGCAGGACATCGCCCTCCACGGGAAGCTCACGCACGTTCTCGGCGTCGACGTCGGCCGCGATGACGATGCGCCGGTCGGCCAGGCCCACGGCCTCGGGCTCGGCCAGCAGGACGACGGAGGCGTCGGCGGCGCACAGCGAGGCGGAGACCTCCAGCCCCTCCTCATCCTCCTCGGGCAGGGCCTGGGCGAGGGCCGGGGTGGCGGCGTGAGCCGTGAGCGGCTGGTGTGAGGACCCCAGGACGCTTGCGCGCAGGTGGGCGGCGGTGGCGGGGAGGTAGATGCGCATGTGCCCAGTCTGCCCTACCTCCGCACTCACCCCCTTCCACGAAGCAGCCGGGCGGCCCGCCCGGCACCGCACGCGCTCCGGTTCTCAGTAGCGGTGTCGACCAGTTCCCGGCGGCGCCGACCCCGGGGGCGTTCCCGTACTCGACTCTGTCCCGGGTTGGTGCGGCGAGCCGAGGACCGGCCTCTGCGGCTGGTTCACTGGCTGGCTCGCCGGCTGGATCGATGGTGGCAGGCACGGGGGCGACTGCGGCGGCGCCTGGATGAGTCCGCTGGGCGCCTGGGGAGCCGGCGGTCGTTCACCGACCGCCTGTCCCCCGTCCCCGTCTCGGCGGCGGCGCCTCGCACCCGCGCTGCGCACGTTCGAGCGGCTCCTGCTTCTGACGGTTGCGGCCTGGGCTGCGGAGCTCCTGCGGTCCCGGCGCCCACCGCGCCGCTTGGAGCGCCACAGCCGGGAACGACGCGGGGAGGCGGCCCTGCGTACCGCTGCGACCTGCGGGTCGATCCGGTCGACCAGTGCACTGAGGGCCTTGCCCAGTGCACTGGCGGGCGCCTGCTCCAGAACAGTGCACCCCTGAAGCAGGCAGGCGTCGGCCGTTGCCGCATCATCGGGCAGGAGCACAATGTCCTCCAGCCCACCGAAACGCGCCAGGGCCTCTCGCAGAGCCTGCTGGGGAGAAGGTCCTGCGGCCGAGGCCCGCACCCGGTTGATGACGACCTCGACCCGGCCTGCGGGGTTCATGGAGGCCCCCATCTCATCGAGGAGCTGGAGCAGCCGGCGCACCCCGACGGGGTCGGCCCCGCCGACGACCAGGATGACGTCGGCGTGCGACACCAGGTCGGCCGTCACAGCCCCGCGCCCGGGCTCAAGGGTGAAGTCGTCGACGTCGTCATCGGCGGGCCCGCCGGCGACGTCGACGACGGTCCAGGCCGCGGCCCGGCGGCACTGCGCCCACACCTCGGTCATCGAGGCCGGTGGCAGCTCCCGCCAGCGCCCGGACCTGCCCAGGCCGCCCAGCAGGAAGAGCCCATCGCCCACCGGAGCCAGGATTCGTCGAAAGCTCTCCGCGTCAAGGCGGCCATGGGTGGCCAGACGGGCGGCCCCGGCCAGGGCCGAGGAGTCCTCCGGCATGCCGAGGAGCTGGACGAGGCTGGGAGCCTCGACGTCGGCGTCCACGAGGATCGCGCCGCCGCAGGCGGCCAGGCCGTGAGCGACGGAGACAGCGACCGTCGAGCGCCCGGGAGCACCATGAGGCCCCCACACCAGGACAACCCTCCCTCCACGCTCGTCACCCGCCGGGCTCGCCGCGACCGGCAGCACAGGCTCCGGCGTATCCGCGGCGGCCGGCTCCCGGCCGCACCTCCGGTTCTGCCCCGCGTCTTCCTCGGCTCCGGCGTCGTTGGAGAGCCGGTGCAGCTGCGACGGCGCCGTCCCGCCCTCAGGGGAGCCGGGCGACTGGCGCCACAGCTCTTCGAGCCAGGCGGTCTCCTGGGCGGCAGTGTTCGATTCCGTGTGCGGTTCCGTGTTCGGTTCCGTCGAAGCGGGGGTGGCGGCGCTCAGCCAGTCGGCGCCGTCAGCTGCCGGCCCGCTCCCGGTGGGGGCCACGCCGGAGACCCCACCACGACGCACGAGGTCCTGCAGCGCCGCGCAGATCCGGCCGGGCTCCGTGTCGCGCCGGAGAATCGGCCACCCCGCACTACGCCAGCGCTCCTCCTCGTGGGCCTCCACCAGGAGCATTCCGCTCAGGCCCGCGCGCGCGAGCCGGTCCAGGACGGTGCGGTCGATCTCGTCGAAACCGGTGTCCAGCAGGGCGAAGCCCGCCAGTCCGGCCATCCCCGCTGAGAGCAGCTCTGGCAGGTCGGCGCATCGGCGCACGACGCACAGCCCGCTTCCCGCCTGGCTCAGCGCCCGCAGAATCTCGGCGTCGTCGCCGCTGAGAGCCAGGAGGACTCCGGCACCCGGGGCGCTCACGAGGCCTTCTCCGCCGGCGCTTCCTGGCCGGTGGGAACCAGGACGAGCGCCCCCTCCTGACCGACGGCGCTGAGAACGTCGGCGAGGGAGGCCTCGGGAACCTTGACCTCCACCCCGGTGCCGGGTCCGGAGATCAGCCCCTTGCTGGTCTCACCGACTGAGGCGATGACCAGCCCTGTGGCCACGCGGCGGGCTCCAGTCCCCCCGGCCTGCCCCGACTGGTCACCTTGGCCTCCTTGTCCGCCCTGTCCGCTCTGCCCGGTCTGCCCGGCGGCAGGCGCCTGGACTGCGGGCCGGCCCGCCACGCCCTCCTTGGGCACGATCCACAGATCGACGTAGTCGCCGACCTTGGTCGAGGCCGGCAGGTTGGAGGCGACAGTGAGGACCACCGGCCGCAGCTCCTGCTCCCGGCCGCTGTTGACGGCCGCCGCAGCCAGCAGCTCTCCCTTGCGCATGGAGCGCGTGGACACGGCGCCGTCCGGCAGGTGCCCGGCCTCGACGTAGGCATCGGTGCCGGGATGGGCCTCGACCACCGTAAGAATGCCGTCGGCAGTCAGGTCCGTCCCGGGAGCGACGTCCTGGGAGAGGACGTAGACGCGAGTGGTATCAGCGGCCGCGTCGACCGCCCAGGCCCCCAGGGCCACGGCCCCGGCCACCAGCACCACTCCCCCGGCCATACGCGGATCCTTCCAGGCAGGCCGGCGCCAACGACCGCGGGGACGCTCAGGACCGGTCAGGGTTCGACTGCGGCGAGATGACATCACGGGAATCCTCCTTGATCTCCTGCAATCATCGTTGGGATAAAATAGTACCTCAAGGTTATCCACAAGTGTCTTTAAGAATTGTGGAGCGGATCCAGCAGTGGGATCATCGTGGTATGAGCACACGATTCCTGACCATCGCCGACGTCGCCGAGCAGCTTCAGCTCTCCGCCCAGGCCGTGCGCGCTCTCATCCGCACCGGCGACCTTCCCGCCATTCAGGTCGGCGCCCGCAAGCTCTGGCGCATCGAGGACCAGGCCCTGGAGGACTACATCCAGCGCCAGCTCGCCTCCACCAGGGCCATGGTCGCCGCGGGCTGGAACGAGGACGGGGCGCCCTGAACCTCTCTGCCCGCTAGCCGACGTCAGCGACTGCGCAGCACCTCGATCGCAGCGGTCATGACGCTGACAACCCCTGCGCCGCCCACCCCGGGAGCGCGACGCGAGCGGATGCCGCCCTCAGGGTCGACGGCGACATCGACATGGTCCGCTCCCACCCGGACCAGCCGCCCCACCACTTCTCCAGAGCCCAGCACCAGGCGCACCCGCGCTCCGCGTCGGGCGATCTCACGCATCAGGGCCGTCAGCGTGGGCCGACGGCGGCCGTCCCGGGGCGCCGAACCGGCCAGTGACGCTACTGTGGCCACCGCGCTCACCGGGACGACGGCCTGCAGCCCCTCCCCCTCATCGACGAGGACGTAGGAGGGCTCCACCCGGCAGGCCACACCATCGACGGGGACACCGCCGCGAGTCCGCAGGTGGATGAGTCGGCCCACCGAGCCTCGCAGACGGTCGACGAGCTCGATGGAGGCGTGCTCAGCCTCCGCGAGCTCGACGCTCTGAGCCACCAGGTCCGCACGGCGCTCAGCATCGAAGCTGCTCTCCAGGTCGGCAATCATCGCGTCCCAGTCCATAGGCCCACCTCACCACAGTACGCACGCCGAGGAAAGCACTCCGAGGCGGCTCAGGCCGTGCGCCTTCAGCACCACTCCCGCCCCGTTACCACGAATCAGCGCACAGCAAGTCATATCGTCACTATTGACATCATCACACCATAGGAGTACACCTAACATCATCAAACGACACCATCGGCGATGGAGGGTGACATGGGAGCTCGTCAACGACTGACGCTCCTGGCCACAGCGTCAGGGGCCGTCCTGATAGTTCTGGGACGCACGGCCCACGGCGCCGCGGAGCAGCTCGTGCAGGTCCCGCCACAGGCCTGGGGACTGAGCGACCTGTCGAACGCCGTGGTGGCCGGCACCTGCACATGCGGGGCCCTGGGGGCCCTGTGGCACGCGGTCTCGGCCCTCCTGGCACTCATGACGTGCCCCGGGGCGAACGACCCCGACAAGCGCTGTCGCGGCGGCGCCTATGCGCTGGCAGCCAGAGCCCTCGAGGCCTGGGGAGCGCCAGCGGTGAGACGCATCGTCGCCTCCGCGCTGCTCGTCTCCCTGTCCTCGGCGCCGGCGCTGGCCAGCGAGGAGGCCAGTGGCGGGGATGACCTGGGATGGCGCCCCACCAGCTCGGTGCCCGCCTCACCTCCGTCGCAGTCCTCGACGCCGTCGACGCCGGCCGATCAGTCCCCGTCGAGCGCTTCGACCGGTTCGAGCGACTCGGAGGGCGCAAGCCAGTCAGCAGACTCGACACCGCCGGGCAGCCAGGCGGCGCAGCCCCCTACCGGCCCCGACGCCCCACCCTCCTCGAGCCCCACTCATACCGTCGCGCCCGGCGAGAGCCTGTGGTCCATCACTGCTCATCTCCTGCCCACCGGCTCCGCCCCCGCACAGATCGCACAGGACTGGCCGGCCCTGTACCGCGCCAACTCCGAGGCCATCGGCGCCGACCCCTCGTTGATCCGGCCCGGCACGGTCCTGAGCGTCCCGGACTCCTTGTCCGCACCGAGCACACCGACAGGAGGTCAGGCGCCATCACGATGAACCGCAACGCACCAGCGCCGGCGGCCCCCACCGCAGGCCCCGAACACCTTCCCCATTCCACTTCGCACTCCGTGCCCACGGGGCACCCTCCCACTCCCAGGAGCCCACCATGACCGCGACCACCACTGCCCAAGCCACCCGCCCCGCACGCCGCACGACCGACGCTCAACGTCGTAGCCGCCCCACACCGAGCCACCCGACGCCGACTCGTGCGGTTCCGCACAAACCCTCCAAGCCCGTGAACGACGCAGGCTCCGTCACGCGGGGTGCGCCCCTGACGCAGTGGCCCGCCGCCGGCACTGACGCCTCGCGCACCGCCGCCATCGTGGTGACGGCCGCCAGCGAGGTCCTGGCCGGGCTGCGCCCGGTGGACCACCTGGTCCGTTGGACCAGCCCCTCCCTGTTCGAGGCCCTCGCCCGTCGGGCGGGGCTGGCCGCCCGGATCCTGGGAGGCCAGTCCAGCCCACGACGTCCGCGCATCCGTAGCGTGCGCACCGAGCTGACCATGTCGGGAGCCTGCGAGGCCACTGTCCTGCTGGAGGAGGGCAACCGGGTCCGAGCCGCGGCAGCACGCCTGGAGCTGCTGCGCGAACGCTGGATCCTCACCGGCCTGGAGATGGCGTGATCCCGCCGAACCCCGGTTGGTTGCCGGGTTCCGACGGGATCATCGACAGTCGTGTCAGCTCGCGCTGAGCCTCAGTGCCGGCGCTTCTTCCTGGAGCGACGACGCTCGGCCCGGTTGCCGCCGGAGTCGGCACCGGAACGGGAGGCCCTGCGCGAGGAGGCCCCGGAGGTCTCCTCCTCGCCGGACTCGCTGGGGCCGGAGTAGGTGACCCGCTGCTCCATAGACGCCTGCCCGGTGTCCCCCAGAACCGTACCGCGCCCCTGGCCGCCGGCCTGGCCCACGCGGATGCCGGCCGCTGCGGTGGCGTTGGCCTTGGCGACCGCCTGGGCGGCCTCGACGGTGCCGTCCTCGGCGGCGCGCTGGGCGGCGGCGTCGAAGCGGGCGACGTTGGCGAAGATCTGCTCAACGGTCTCCTCGCGGATCCCCTCCATCATCGCCCGGAACATGCGGGCGCCCTCGTTGGCGTACTCCACGAGGGGGTCGCGCTGGGCCATGGCCCGCAGACCGATACCCTCCTTGAGGTAGTCCATCTCGTAGAGGTGCTCCCGCCAGCGCTTGTCCACCACGGCCAGCAGGATGCGGCGCTCCAGGGTGCGCATGGGGTCCTCGCCGAGCTGGACATGGGCCAGGGCGTTGGCCTCGATGCGGGCCTCAGCGTCCTCGTAGGCGACAGCGACGTCCTCAGTGAGCTCCTCGATGAGGCGCTCCGAGGTCAGTGCGTTCTTGCCGCCCAGCGCCTCGACGACCTCGTCCTGGGTCAGGCCCACCGGGTAGAGGCGGCCGAGCTCGCCCCACAGGGCGTCCAGGTCCCACTCGTCGGGGCGGCCCTCGGCCGTGCCGGCCTCGACGATGGAGGTGACGGCCTGGGCTCGGAAGGCCTCGATCTGGGGCTCGAGGTCCTCACCGTCCAGGACCTGACGGCGCTCGGAGTAGACCTTCTCGCGCTGCTCGGTCATGACGTCGTCGTACTTGAGGACGTTCTTGCGGATCTCGTAGTTGCGCGACTCCACCTGGCGCTGGGCCCCGGCGATGCCGCGAGTGACCATCTTGGACTCCAGGGGGACGTCGTCGGGGTAGGCGCCCGAGGACATGATGCGCTGGGCGAGCCCGGAGGCGAACATGCGCATGAGGTCGTCCTCCATGGACAGGTAGAAACGGGACTCGCCCGGGTCCCCCTGACGGCCGGAGCGGCCGCGCAGCTGGTTGTCGATACGCCGCGACTCGTGACGCTCGGTGCCCAGCACGTAGAGGCCACCGAGCTCGACGACCTCGTCATGCTCGGCCCGGCAGGCCTCCTTGGCGGCGGCCAGGGCCTGAGGCCAGGCCTTCTCGTACTCCTCGGCGTTCTCCTCGGGGTCCAGACCGGCCTCCTTGAGGGCGGAGACCGCGATGTGCTCGGCGTTGCCGCCCAGCATGATGTCGGTTCCGCGTCCGGCCATGTTGGTGGCGACGGTGACGGCGCCCTTGCGGCCGGCCATGGCCACGACGGCGGCCTCGCGGGCGTGCTGCTTGGCGTTGAGGACCTCGTGAGGGATGCCCTGCTCGCGCAGACGCTCGGAGAGGATCTCCGACTTCTCCACGCTGGTGGTTCCCACCAGGACCGGCTGGCCGAGCTCGTGGCGCTCGGCGATGTCGTCGACGACGGCGTCGAGCTTGGCCTCGACGGTGGTGTAGACGAGGTCGGGCTGGTCCTGACGGATCATGGGCTTGTTGGTGGGGATCGGGACGACGCCGATCTTGTAGGTGCCGGCGAACTCGGCGGCCTCGGTCTCGGCGGTACCGGTCATGCCCGAGCGCGAGCCCTCGGGGTAGAGGCGGAAGTAGTTCTGGAGAGTGATGGTGGCCAGAGTCTGGTTCTCGGCCTTGATCTCCACACGCTCCTTGGCCTCGATGGCCTGGTGCATGCCCTCGTTGTAGCGGCGGCCGGGCAGGACGCGGCCGGTGTGCTCGTCGACGATGAGGACCTCACCGTCGCGCACGATGTAGTCCTTGTCCCGGTGGAAGAGCTCCTTGGCCTTGATGGCGTTGTTGAGGAAGCCGATCAGGGGGGTGTTCTCCGACTCGTAGAGGTTGTCCACCCCGAGGTAGTCCTCCACCCGCTCGATGCCGGTGGCGAGCACACCCACGGTGCGCTTCTTCTCGTCGACCTCGTAGTCCTTGCCCGCGCGCAGGCGCTCGGAGATCGTGGCGAACTCCTTGTACCACTTGTTCACGTCGCCGCTGGCCGGCCCGGAGATGATAAGCGGGGTACGGGCCTCGTCGATGAGGATGGAGTCGACCTCGTCGACGATGACGAAGGCGTGGCCGCGCTGGACCAGGTCCTCGGGGCGCTGGGCCATGTTGTCGCGCAGGTAGTCGAAGCCGAACTCGTTGTTGGTGCCGTAGGTGATGTCGCAGGCGTACTGCTCCCGGCGCTCGGCGGGCGTCTGGCCCACGAGGATGCAGCCGGTGGTCAGCCCCAGGAAGCGGTGGACGCGCCCCATGAGGTCGGACTGGTACTCGGCGAGGTAGTCGTTCACGGTCACGACGTGGACGCCCTTGCCGGTCAGGGCCCGCAGGTAGGAGGGCATCGTGGCCACGAGGGTCTTGCCCTCACCGGTCTTCATCTCGGCGATGTTGCCGCGGTGGAGGGCCGCCCCACCCATGATCTGGACGTGGTAGGGGCGCATGCCCAGGACGCGGTCGGCCGCCTCCACGACCGTGGCGAAGGCCTCGGGCAGCAGGTCATCGAGGGTCTCCCCGTCCTGGTAGCGCTCCTTGAGCTCATCAGTCATTTCGCGCAGCTCGGCGTCGGAGAGCTCGCTGTACTCGTCGGCGAGAGCCTCCACCTGATCGGCGATGGCATCAAGCTTCTTCAGGGTGCGGCCCTCGCCAATGCGAAGGATCCGGTCCACGATCGACACGCTGCATTCTCCCTTGGGACGTCAGATTGCGAAGAGCGACGATGAGACGCAGGCCGTATCGGTCGAGTCGGCCGACTCGGAATCAACTCGACATCGACGCGGAATCGGCTCAGGATCGGCTCGGTATCGGCTCAGGTCTCACCGGCTACCTGCCTCCGTACTCTAGTGGACCTCGCTGGGCGGCGGTCTTTCCAGCACCGAGATTCTTCCCACCGAGGACACAGGTGGGGCACGGGGCCACAGGGGACGACGACGACGGCCGTCCCCTCGTGGTGTGGACCGCGAGCGCCGCCAGGAGCGGGAAGGTTCCGCCTGCGTCACAGTGGGGATATGGCGCATCACCGGCACAAGCCCCGCCGCCCCGCCGCACGGCACCCGCCGCTGGGACTGTCGGCGGATTTCTCCCCGGCCCTGTCGCTGGGGCTGCCGACGAGCTGTGCGGGCTGTGGGCGCTGGGAGACAGCGCTGTGCCCGCGGTGCCGAGAGCTGCTCGAGGACAAACCCTTCGCCGTGGAGCACGCCGACGCCGCCGGTGACCTGGACATCTGGGCCCTGGCCTCCTACACCGGCCCGGTGCGCGCCATGGTTCTGGGCTGGAAGAACGGCGCGCGCGAGGACCTGTCGGAGGTGATGGCCCGATCCGGCAGGCGCCTGGGACGCTGGTGGGCGCTCACGCACCCGCCGGAGGAGGTCTGGGAGAGCTCGCCCCGGGGCGCGCGGGCGCTGCTGGTGGTCCCCGCGCCCTCCGGGATCGTGCGCCGTCTGCGCGGCCGCCTGGTGGCGGCCCACCTGGCCGACGCCATCACCCGGGGGATCTGCGAGCAGTGGGCCGGACAGGAACCCGCAGCGCTCGTGCTGAGCACGGACCTGCTGCGCCGTCGGGGCGGTGGGGCGCACCAGGCGGGCCGATCCGCCCGTCAGCGACGGGGCAACCGCGCCCAGGCTCCGCGCCTGCTGGCCGCCGTCACCGGCCTGCCGATCCTGCTGGTCGACGACGTCGTGACCACCGGGGCCACTCTGGGGGCCTGCGCCCGGGCGCTGCGGGCGGGAGGTGGGCGGGTCCTGGGCGCCCTGGTGCTGAGCGCCGCCCCGCCCCCGGCCCATGCGCGTGCCGCGGTGCCGGCCGGCCCTGAGGTGGTCACCGCAGGCAGCCGTTTCCCTGGCCGCATGGATCCGGGAGCCTCCGCCTTGTCCGCCTTGTCCGCCTGCGGCGATCAGGAGGCTTCTTCCGGGCGTGGCACGCACGAAAGGGAGGCGTGAACAGCCCCACATGGTGTACCTTATGTGGCACAACACACAGGCGGCTCCCGACACCGACAAGGACAGTCGACCGGATCCCCGCCTCGGTGCCTGAGGGCCCTCACGAGGTGACCAGGAGGTGATGACACCAGTCCCGAACCCGCCGTGAGACGTGGCGGGTACTTGTCGCACACGGCCCGTCAGGGCCGGCCCACGAGCCTAGAAAGAGGTTCCACCATGGATATCACCGTCGTCGGTCGTAACGCTGAGATCAGCTCTCGCCTGCGCGACTACGTCGAGGACAAGGCCGTCAAGGTTGAGCAGTTCGACCCCCGGGTCCAGCGCGTCGAGGTTGAGGTCACCCACGAGCGCAACCCGCGCCAGGCCGACACCGCCGAGAGAGTGGAGATCACTGTCGTCTCCAAGGGCCCGATCATCCGGGCGGAGGCCTCCTCCTCGGACCGCTTCGCCGCTTTTGATATCGCCATGGGCAAGCTGACCGAGCGCCTTCGCCGGGCCCGGGACCGCAAGAAGGACCACCATCGCCGTCACACCGTGGCCGCACCGAATGAGGACCTCCAGGCAGCTCCCGGCGTGGAGGAGCCCCTGCTCCCCGACACCGGTGACGCACCGATCGAGGACTCCCCCTCCGCCCCCACCGAGCCGGGTGTCGCCGTTGAGGCGCAGCTCGGCGACTCCCCGGTGATCGTGCGTCAGAAGCTGCACGAGGCCAAGCCGATGACCGTTGACGAGGCCCTCTACCAGATGGAGCTCGTGGGGCACCCCTTCTACCTGTTCATCGAGAAGTCCTCCAAGCAGCCCTGTGCCGTCTATCACCGTCACGGGTGGACCTACGGCGTCATCCGCCTGGACGCCCAGGTGCTGTAGCCCCATCCGGACCCGCGGCGCGGGGTTGACCCCTGATATCCGGGTGTCCCACGGTCCTGACCGACCGGGGGCACCCGGAGTCGCGTGTCAGAGGCGCGCGTGTCAGAGGCGTCGGCTCAGGGCAGGGGGAAGGAGGGATCAGTGACCTCGGCGGTGAGCACCCGCCACATCGCCCCGCGACGCTGCCAGGTCTGCCCATCCTCGTCGACGATGAGGAGGGACTCCTCGGAGCGGTCGGAGATGACCGAACGGGCCCGACGCACCCCCACCAGCGTGTTGACCGCCCCGCCGACCTGGACCAGACGCACTTCCGGCACGCCCCCGCCCTCGCTGCCGGCAGCGGCCAGGACGCACACGGCGTTGGGGGCGCACCAGGACAGCCCCCGCGTGCCCGTCCCACTGGCGCGGGGCATCTCCAGGGCCGGCCCCAGCCCGGTGGGACGGCCGTCCTGGTCCCTGATGATGATGGCCACGGCGACCCGCCCGTCGGTTCGCCGCACGGCGATCCGCTCGGACTCCACGGACAGGTCGAAGGCCGCGACCGTGCCGTCCTGCAGCCAGGAGGACTCCAGGGTGGCGCGCTGCCCGGAGCCGTTGACGGCGGTCAGACGCCCCTCGGCCAGCAACCAGGCCCAGCCGTGCCGGTCACCCATCGGAGCTCCCAGCCCACCGGCGCCCGCGGAGGGATCCCCCACCGAGAGGATGACGCTGGCGGAGCCCTGCCCCCGGGGCAGGCGCAGCAGGCTGGAGGCCGACAGTGCGTAGACGGCCCCGTCGGCCCCCAGGCTCGGGCTACGCGCGTCACTGGTCCCCAGGACCCGGTCACTGGCCAGGGTGACGCGCCTGGCCCCCGTGCCGCGCACGACCGAACCCTCCGACATCCCCACGATGCCTCCGACCTCGGGGGCCATCGGTGTCAGCTGGGCAGCGGCGCCGAGGTCGACGGTGCCGGCGAGCACGCGCACGTGGTCGATGCCGCTGATCTGGATGAGGCTCTGCTCGATCTGGGCCACCATGAGCCCGCGGGCGTCCTCCGAGGCGGGGTCGGAGTCCGCGCTCAGGTGGACGGTGGCGGTGCCGCCCTCGACGACGACCCCCCGCCCCGCCCGCTCGGCGTTGCGCGGGATGAGGCTGGAGGCCCCCTTCGCAAGCCAGTCCGAGGGCCCGGCCAGCAGCCCGGAGACCAGGGAGTCGGCCTGCGAGCTGCGCGGGTACCAGCGCAGCTCGGGGACGAACCTGGACCGGTCCCGGGACAGGAAGGCCAGGGAGCTGACCGCGAAGTTCTGCATGAGTCGGGACAAGGGCAGCAGGATGCCGTGAGGCAGGCCGACGATGCGCCACTGGCCGGTGGAGTTGGTGGCCAGGGAGAACTCGCCGGTATAGGTGCTCCCCTCCGGGGCGGGGGTGAAGACACCCAGGGAGTTGAGCACCCCCACCTGTCCGGAGGTCACCGTGAAGGAGCCGTTGGCCGCCACCGAGACCTGCGGCTCGGTCGACCCGCTGTAGGCGCTCACCGTCTCCAGGGGCTTCCACTGCGCGACGGCGTGATCGCTGAGGAACTGCTTGGCGGTGGCGAAGTCGTCGGAGAACCCCGCGATGGTGGCGCGCAGGAAACCGTTGACGATGTCCTCGGCCGAGTCCCCCTCTCCTGGTCCGGGAGCGGTCTCGATGAGGGCGTTGGTGTCGGAGGCGGCCACCCCGGAGCGGGTGACGCGGCTGGAGCTCGGAAGCGCCGTGCAGCCGGCCAGCACTCCGGCGGCCGTGGCCGAGAGCAGCCCCAGCGCGCCGCGTCGCGACAATCCGGCCGGAGCCGTTCCGAGGATCCCGGTGGGCTCAGTGGGCCCGGTGGGCTCTGCAGCCTCTGCGGATCTGCGCCCCTGAGTGGGCGCGTCGCGGTTCATCGGCTGCGTCATCGGCGCCACCCCTCTTCCTCGGTCTCCTCGGGTGTGCGGGTGGCGGGCTCCTGACCGGGAAGGACGACGACGACTCGGCCGACGTCCTCGGTGACCGCGTCGTGGCTCTCCCCGGCCAGGGGGATGTCGCCCAGGACGACGCTCTGGCGGGCCCTGCGGGTGGCGGGAGCGGGCCCCAGGGGGCCGACCGGGGAGAAGGAGGACTCCTCGTCGATGGGGATGCCGGCGCGGGCCACCGCGGGCGCGTCCTGCGGGACGAGCTCGAGGGGGCCGGGGCCGCGGAGCCGGCCGGGACCGCCGTCGGCCCCCTGGGTGCGGGGCAGGACCAGCAGGAAGGAGGAGCCGTCGGCCGGCCACCCCCAGGCCGAGAGGCGGCCGCCGTGCAGACGGGCATCCTCCATGGCGATGGACAGCCCCAGTCCGGTGCCTCCAAGGCTGCGCTTGCGCGAGGGGTCGGCGCGGTAGAAGCGGTCGAAGACCTTGGTGACGACGTCGGGGCTCATGCCGATGCCGTGGTCGCGCACCCGCACCGCCACCGCATCGGCATCCACGGCGACGGTGACGTCCATCGGCTTGCCCTCACCGTGCTCGAGCGCGTTGACCACGAGGTTGCGGATGATGCGCTCGACCCTGGTGACGTCGATCTCCGCGGTGGCCGGCTCCTCGGGGAGGTGGAGGCGCAGCTCGGTGCCGGTGGCGTCGAAGTGGAACTGGGTGGTCTCGATGACGGTGTCGACCACCTGGGCGAGGTCGATCTCCTCCAGCCGGAGCTTGACGTTCCCGGAGTCGATGCGGGAGATGTCCAGCAGGTCGGTGAGCATGGTCTCGAAGCGGTCCACCGAGCTGGACAGGACCTGGATGCTGCGCAGGGCGAAGGGATCGGAGATCTCCTCGCGCGCGTCCTGGATCTGCTCCGTGGCCAGGCGGATCGAGGCCAGCGGGGTGCGCAGCTCGTGGGAGACGTCGGAGACGAAGAGGCGCTGCACCTTGGACAGGGACTCCAGGCGCTCGATCTGGTCCTCCAGCGAGGTCGCCATGTGGTTGAAGGATCTGGCCAGGGTGGATATCTCGTCCTCCCCCTGGATGCTCAGCCGCTCGGCCAGCAGTCCGGAGGCCAGACGCTCAGCGGCCCGGGCGGTGTGCCGCACGGGGCTGAGCACCCACCTGGTGAAGGCCCACACCACGACGATGAGGATGGCCAGGAAGCCCAGCCCCCCGATGGTGATGTTGCGCGAGGCCAGGGAGACGATGCGCTGCTCGCTGGCCAGGCTGTAGACGAGGTAGAGGTCGTACTCCCCTGCCAGGGGTAGGCTCACCCGGGTCCCCACGATGAGCCCCGGATCCGTGCCCCCCTCATCGTTGGGAACCGCCACCGACTGCCAGTACTGGGCGCGCGCCCCGCCCTCATCGAGGGCCCGGGTCATCTCAGGGGTGATGAGGGAGCGCAGACGGGTGTCGGTCTCCAGGTCGTTGACGACCGTCGTCGAGGTCTCCTCCTCGTTGCGCAGCATGAGGACCCCCACTCCCCCGGAGGAGGAGATCGAGTCCTTGGCGCCGTTGACCTGCCGCTCGGCGGCGGCCGAGACCTCGTCGACAGTGACTGCCGTGGTCGAGTCGAACTCGGCCTGAGCGACGCTGGCGCGCAACGCGGCATCGGCGAGGATGACGTCACGCTGATCGGCGAACACCTCGGAGCGTATCCGGTCGGTCACGAAGGTCAGCAGCAGCACAATGAGAAGCAGACCGATGACGGTGGCGGTGCACACCATGCGCACCTCGAGGCTGCGGCGCAGCAGCCCCGGCAGAGGCAGACGCCGAACCAGCCGCTCCTCCGCGGTGCCCACCGATGACCCCATCGACGTGCCCCCTGAATTACGCATCGGGTTCATTGTATGGCGCCCGATGCGCCGTCGCTCACGCGGATTCGCCGACCCTGTAGCCGACACCGCGCACCGTCACCACGATCGAGGGACGCTCGGGGTCCTTCTCGATCTTGGCCCGCAGGCGCTGAACGTGAACATTGACCAGTCGGGTGTCGGCCGGGTGCTGATAACCCCACACCTGGCTGAGGAGCTCCTCACGGGTGAAGACCTTCCACGGCGACCGGGCCAGAGTCACCAGCAGCTCGAACTCCAGCGGCGTCAGGGAGATGACCGACTCGCCGCGCTTGACCTGGTGACCGGCGACATCGATGTCGAGGTCCCCGGCACGCACGTGCTCGGCCGCACCGGGGTTGGTGCGACGCAGGCGGGTGGAGACGCGGGCCAGCAGCTCCTTGGACTTGAAGGGCTTGGTCACATAGTCGTCCGCACCGGCCTCAAGACCGGCGACGACGTCCTGGGTGTCGGTGCGCGCGGTCAGCATGATGATCGGCACGTCGGACTCGGAGCGGATGAGCCGGCAGATCTCGACGCCGTCGAGCCCGGGAAGCATGAGGTCGAGCAGGACCAGATCGGGGTTGACCTCGTGGAAGGCGTCCAGGGCCTTGGCCCCGTCATGACAAAGTGTGGGCGTGTAGCTCTCCGACTCCAGCATGATGCCGATCATCTCGGCCAGGGATGCATCGTCGTCGACGACCAGAATGCGCGTGCTCATAGCCCGTATCTTGGCATGAGCCCCAGGACCCGAGGGACACCCGGACCACCGAGGTGGCGCCCACAGTTTCCCCAGGAAATTAAGAGAATCCCCTCAGTTACGGGAAAAACCGGCGTCAGCGCGCCCAGAAGCCGGGATTATTGCGGCCGAACCGTGATCTTCGCTGCGCCCCCTGATCCTGGCTCAGGGCACACGCGGAGCTCCAGGGGCACGATTTCCTCCTCCAGGGGGAGGGCCAGATGACGACCGGACATGACAGCATGGGCTTATGAGTACCGACTTCCCCCCTGACGGCAGCGGTCCGAGCGGAGAGCCGGACCGCGAGGCTCACGGCACCTCCGGCAGCGACTTCGTCGGAGGCGATCAGGACGGATGGCAGGCCCCTGACGCCGGCGCCTTCACAGGAGCTCCCCCCTACCCGGCTCCGGGCTCAGCAGCGGGACCCCAGTACCCCGGCTACGGCGGCTACCAGACGCCACCGGTGGGTCAGCCGGGCTACCCAGGCGGCTCAGTCCCCGGAAGCGCCCCCTATCCCGGAGCACCGGGGTATCCGGGAGCTCCCGGCGGCCCCGGATACCCGGGCTACGGCGGCTACACGTCGGCACTGGCCCCCAAGCCCTCGATCATTCCGCTACGGCCACTGTCCATCGGGGAGATCCTCGGGGGAGCCTTCGAGTCCCTGCGCGCCAACCCCAAGGCGATGTTCATACCCTCACTGGTAGTGATGGGCATTACAGGACTCTTGTCCGCCGGGAGCGTCGCCCTGTTCATGTCCCGGCTCGGCCTGACGGACCTGACATCCGGAAAGGTTGAGTTCTCAGAGACCGACCTGGACAGCATCGGGTCATCGTTGGTGGGTCTGCTCATCCAGCTCGGCGTGACCGGCGTGCTGAGCATGATGGCCACCTCGATCATCATCGGCCTGATCATCGTGACCGTCTCACGCACCATTCTTGGCCGTAAGGCGTCCTTGAGCGACGTGTGGCGGCGCACCCGGCCGAGAATGTGGGCGCTCATCGGCCAGACGCTCCTCATCGAGCTCATCCTCGCCGTCATCACCGCCGTCGTCGCAGCGATCGCCTTCGGCATCGGCTGGGCTCTCCTGGGGAACATCATCGCCTACGGGGCCGATGAGGACTCCGCCGGGACCATCATCCTCGCCATCCTGGCGATTCTGGCGGTGATCGCCGTGCTCGGGCTGTTGACCTTCGCCCTGATATGCAAGCTGTCCCTGGCACCGGCGGCACTGGTCCTGGAGAACATCGGCGTCCTTGAGGGGATCTCCCGCTCCTGGACCCTCACACGGGGCTACTTCTGGCGGATCGTCGGCATCCGCCTACTCTCCTTCATCCTCGTCTTCGTCGCCGTCCAGATCGTGTCTCAGGGCGTGTCCATCGTCATGCAGGGGCTCGTCTACGCCGCCCCGGACATGACCATCGCGATCTTGGTGGCATCGACGCTGCTCAACAGCCTCATCCAGGCCGCGATTCAGCCCTTCGACTCCGCCGTGGTCGCGCTCATGTACACCGACCTGCGGATGCGCTCCGAGGGCCTGGACGTCGAGCTGCGTCACGCCGCCGGGGTATGAGCCAGTCGTGACACCCCTCAGGACGATCAGCGCGCAGGCCCCGGCGACCCCCGACGCCGACGAGGCACGGCGCGCCGCGGGCAGGGAGCTCTCCCGACCGATCTACCACGATCATCACGATCTGTGGGACCGGCTCTGGAGCTGGATCAGGGGGCTCTTCGATGCCGACGGCATGGTCCCCGGGGCTCCTCCCTGGGTGTCGACGCTCATCGTGGTCCTCGTCGTCGCCGCCGGCATCGCGCTGCTGATCCTCCTGCTGACCAGGTTCTCCTCGGCTCGCCGGGTAGCGACGCCGCCGTCGTTGTTGGTGCTCACCGACGACCGCGATGCCGACACCCTGACCCGAGCCGCGGATGCGGCGGCCGTACAGGCCGATTTCGCCACCGCCGTCGTCGAACGCTTCCGCGCCATCATCCGTTCCCTCGACGAACGCGGGATCATCGACGAGTACCCGGGTATGACGGCGCTGGAGGCGGCCACGCTCACCCACCGGGCCCTCGGTGAGCACCGGGTGGTGTCCCCGCTGTACGAGGCCGCCCACCTGTTCGATGCCGTCCTCTACGGTCGGGTCGTCTCCACCAGCACCCAGGACCAGCAGATGCGCGAGCTCGCCGATCAGATGGCCAGGGTCTCCCTCCCCTCTGGACGTGCCCTCGTCGGCGCCTCGGCCCAGGCCCCGGGGACACCGGCATGAGCAGCTCCACGACGACGTCGCAGCCCTCCGCTCCCCCGCCCTCCCCGGCCGAGGCCTCCCAGGCCCGGGGGACGGCACCACACTGGTCCCGGCGCTGGCGCCGGTGGCGCCCAGGTGTCATCGCGGTGGCCCTCATGCTCATCCCCGTCCTGGTGACTGTGTGGACTCGGACCGTCACCTCCACCACGCCCCTGGCCATCGACAACCCCAAGGACCGGGGAACCATGGCGCTCGCCGAGCTGCTGCGCCACGAGGGGATCTCCGTGAGCAAGGCGGGCAGCCTCTCCGAGGCCGTGGAGGCCAGCCGCCAGGGCGCGACCATCGCCGTGGTCAACGCCGACCGGCTCAGCGACCAGAACAGGCGGGCCCTGGCCGAGGCGGGCGGCGACGTCGTTGTCATCGGCGCCAAGGGCGGCAGCGACGCCCTGAAAGGACTGACGGGCATGACCGCCAAGGGCACCGCGGCAGCGCCCTCCTCCACCCGGGCGCCGCAGTGCGACGACGCCGATGCCCAGGCCGCCCGGAGCCTGGCCGGCACGCGCGCCTCGGTGTCCCTGCAGGGCGATGGCGACGCCGTCGGCTGCTTCCCGGTGGGCGAGGACCGCTACGCCTATGCCACCGACTCCCTGCCCAGCGGTGCCACGCTGCGGGTCCTGCCCGATCCCGCGCCGGTGACCAACGTTCACCTGGCCCAGGAGGGGCACGCAGCCCTGGGAGTGCGCGCACTGGGCCACCACAGCCGCGTGCTGTGGTTGGACGGGGAGCACATGGAGGCGCCCTCCGTGTGGAACTCCTCCTCCACTCCCCCCTGGCTTCCGGTTCTCATCTTCCAGCTCCTCGTCATCGCCGGCGTGCTGGCGATCGTCCAGGGGCGTCGCTTCGGCGGCATCGTGAGCGAGGACCTGCCCGTCGTCGTGCGCTCCATCGAGACCACGGTGGCCCGCGGGCGTCTCTACCGTCAGGGCTCGGACCGGCCCCGTGCGGCCCAGGCCCTGCGCTCGGGTGCCGCGCTGCGTCTGGGGGCCACCCTGGGCCTGCCCCCCGGGACCTCGCGCCGTGACGTCATCGCCGCCGTCTCCCTGGCCTCGGGCATCGCCCCGGCCACGGTGGACTCTCTTCTTTACGGCCCGCCGCCCACCAGCGACAACGCCCTGGCCACCCTGGCAGTTCAGCTCGACCAACTCGAGAGCGAGGTTCACTCCACATGAGCACGGACAGCACCGACCCCACCCGCACCCCGGGCATCGCAGGTGACGCGGATACCGGCGCACCCCACTCCCAGGCCCCCGAGGGCCCGGACGCCTCGGGAACCCACAGCGCCCCACAGGTCTCACCGTCCTCCCCCCGCGGGGAGGACGGCTCCGACCCGCGCAGGCGCCTGGTGGCCGTGCGCAGCGAGGTGGGCAAGGCCGTCGTCGGTCAGGAGGCGGCTGTGACCGGGCTGGTCATCGCCCTGCTCGCCGGCGGGCACGTCCTGCTCGAGGGGGTTCCCGGCGTGGCCAAGACCCTCCTGGTGCGGTCGCTGGCCACCGCGCTGGATCTGGAGACCAAACGCATCCAGTTCACCCCCGACCTCATGCCCGGGGACGTCACCGGCTCACTCATCTACGACTCCCGCAGCGCCCAGTTCTCCTTCCGGGCCGGTCCCGTCTTCACCAACCTCCTGCTGGCCGACGAGATCAACCGCACCCCGCCCAAGACGCAGTCGGCGCTGTTGGAGGCCATGGAGGAGCGTCAGGTCTCCATCGACGGCGAGCCCCGGGCCCTGCCGGATCCGTTCATGGTGATCGCCACCCAGAACCCGGTGGAGTACGAGGGGACCTACCCGCTGCCCGAGGCCCAGCTGGACCGTTTCCTGCTCAAGCTGGTGCTGCCCCTGCCCGAGCGGGCCCAGGAGATCGAGGTGCTCTCCCGCCACACCTCAGGATTCGATCCGCGCGACCTGCTCTCGGCAGGGCTGCGGGCCGTCGCCGGGGTCCAGGAACTGGCTCAGGCCCGGGCCCAGGTGAGCACGGTCGGAGTCACGCCGGAGGTGCTGGCCTACGCGGTGGATCTCGTGCGCGCCACCCGCTCCATGCCCTCGGTGGCCCTGGGGGTCTCGCCGCGTGGGGCCACGGCGCTCCTGGCCGCGTCACGGGCCTGGGCCTGGCTCGCCGGCAGGTCCTTCGTCACTCCCGATGACATCAAGGCACTGGCGCTGCCGGCTCTGCGCCATCGCATCAAGCTGCACGCCGAGGCCGAGATGGAGGGCATCACCCCTCAGTCCGTCATCGAGGCCGTGCTGCGAACCGTGCCGGTCCCGCGCTGAGGCATCGGCCGCCGAAGACCACGAGCACAGAACCGATCAGCTGACCGACTCACGACAGGAGTGGCATGTTCCTGACGATGCGCGCCGTATGGGCGATGCTTGCGGGGATCGCCCTGGTCCTCATCGCGCCGCGCCCGGCCACCGTGCTGGCCTGGGCCGGCGTGGTCATGGTCCTCGTCGTGATCGACGTGGTGAGCGCCCCCTCGCCCGCAGTGCTGCGGGCCTCGCGCTCCGTGAGCCACGGCGTGCGGCTGGGCGAGTCGATCACTGCGACACTGACGCTCACCAACACCGGTCGGCGCACGGCCCGCCTCCTGCTGCGCGATGCCTGGCCCCCCAGCGCCGGGGCGACCCACGATCGCGGGGCGATGACGATCCCCCCGGCACAGCGCCGTCGTCATTCCACGGTGCTCACGCCCCAACGCCGGGGGGAGCGCCAGGCGGGGCCACTGACTGTCAGGGTGATGGGTCCCCTGGGCATCGCGGGGCGGCAGGCGTCATTGGACGTCCCTGCCTCCGTCCGGGTCCTGCCGGCCTTCCGCTCGCGCCGCCACCTGCACTCGCGCCTGGCCCGGCTGCGGGAGATGGACGGACGCAGCGCCGTCATGGTGCGCGGGGAGGGGACCGAGTTCGACTCCCTGCGCGAGTACGTCGTCGGAGACGACGTGCGCTCCATCGACTGGCGCTCCACTGCCCGCCGGGGCGAGGTGCTGGTACGCACCTGGCGCCCGGAGCGCGATCGGAGGGTTCTCATTATCATCGACTCGGGTCGACTGTCCGCTGCCCGGCTGGGGGACGCCCCCAGGCTCGACGCCCAGATCGAGGCCACCCTGCTGCTGGCGGCCCTGGCCTCCCGCGCCGGCGACCGGGTCGACGTCCTGGCCATGGACGACGCCGTGCGCGCACAGGTGCGGGGCAGCGCCGGACCGGTGCTCATGACCGAGCTGGCCGAGCACCTGACCGACGTGGAGCCGCGCCTGACCGAGCTCGACTGGACCCTCGTGGCCTCTCTGGTGCGCACCACGCTCTCGCAGCGCGCACTGGTGGTGGTCATCTCCGCCCTGGACGGCAGCGCCGGGGACGCGACGATGATTCGGACGCTGGCGGCTCTGGCCCGGGAGCACACGGTTGTTCTCGCCTCGGCCCTGGACCCCGAGCTGGAGGAGCTCAGGTCGACGCGTGACGACACCGACTCGGTGTACGTGGCCGCCTCCGCGGAGAAGGACCTGGTGGAGATGCACGCCGTGCGCCGCCGCCTGAGTCGCGGCGGGGTGGAGGTCGTGGAGGCACCCGACCAGGGGCTTGCTCCGGCACTGGCCGACTGCTACCTGGACCTCAAGGCCGCGGGGCGTCTATGAGGCGCACAGCGACGACGCCCGGTTCAGCCGGCCTCGGGCTGGACGTAGCCGGCCTCATCCTCCTCGAGGTCACCCGTGGACCCTGCGGCGACGGCGGAGCGGCCCAGGATGAGGGTGTAGGCCCACAGCAGTGCCAACGCACCGGCTCCGATGGCGATCTTGACCAACCAGGGGATGGGGGCCGGCGTCACGAAGGCCTCAATGAGTCCGGCGACGGCCAGGGCGACGGTCAGGCCCACGGCCACCGTGATGAGGGCCCGTCCCTCAGCGGCCAGCGCGGCCGGGCGGCTGCGCCGGCCGGGGACCAGCATGGTCCAGAAGAGCTTGAGTCCGGCCGCGCCGGCGATGAAGATGCAGGTCAGCTCCAGCAGGCCGTGCGGCGAGATGAGCGAGAGGAACACGCCGAGCATGTCGTGGTCGGCCATGATCGCCCCGGACTGTCCCACGGCGACGGCGTTCTGGTACAGCATGTAGAGCGGCAGGAACCCCGTGATCCCTCCGGCCACGCAGATCGCTGCGATACGGGCGTTATTCGTCCACACCGCAGCGGCGAAGTCGGGGGCGGAGTACGTGGAGTAGTAGGACTCGAAGGCCTCATGGGCGTAGGTGTCCAGCTTCTCGGGGGTGCCCAGAGCGGCCATGGCCTCCGGACTGCGCAGGGTCCACGCCCCCACCACCAGCGCCAAGGCGATCTCGGCAACCATGACCCCGCAGGTCCACCACCGGATGCGGTACAGGGCCGCCGGCACGGACTGGAGAGTGAAGCGGCGCACCGAACGGCTCCTCACCTCCCGTGTTCCGGTCAGGCGGCCGCGGGCCGCGGCCACTCGGGAGGACAGCTCGGCGATGAGCTGAGGATCCGGCGCGGCCGAGCGCACCCGCGACAGATGACGGGCGCAGGTGCGGTAGAGAGCCACGAGCTCATCGGTCTCAGCCCCGCTGAGGTGGCCGCGCCCCACGAGCACATCGAGACGTTCCCACTGATCGCGGTGCGCCGCGGAGAAAGCATCAAGATCCACGCAAGGAGTCTGTCATGACGGCCGCATCCCCCACATCCTCCGAGCGGATGATCGAGCCCGAGCTGCTCATCACCGGGGAGGCGGTCGCCCTGGAGATCACCCCGGCGACGGTCGCCAATCGCATCACCTCGGGACTCATCGACTACGCCGTCTATGCCCTGGGGGCAGGACTGTCCGTGGTCGTGGTGATGGTGCTGGCCATCTCCACGGGCTCGGAGTTCCAAGAGAATCTCGCGTTGACCCGGGCGATGCTGTCCCTGGCCCTCCTCGCCTGGATGGTCGTCATCCCTCTGCTCGTCGAGCTCCTCAGCGGGGGCCGGAGCCTGGGCCGCATGGTGACCGGGGCCCGGGTGGTGCGCGACGACGGCGGTACCGTCAGGCTGCGCCACTGCCTGGTGCGCACGCTGCTGGCCGTCGTCGAGATCTGGGGCACCTGGGCCGTGCCGGCCCTGTGCGCCAGCATCGTCTCCAAGCGGGGGAAGCGGTTCGGGGACATGCTGGCCGGCACCTACGTGGTTCGAGAGCATCACCGCTCCCACATGGCGCCACCGCTGCTGATGCCCCCCGAGCTGGCTCAGTGGGCGGCGGGCACGGACCTGCGCGCCCTGCCCGGGAACCTGAGCCTGACGGCGCGCACCTTCCTGCAGCGCGCCTCCTCTCTCGTGCCCTCCTCCCGCCACCAGCTGGGACTCGAGCTGGCCTCTCAGGTCCAGGGATACGTCTCTCCCCCGCCTCCCGCCGGCACGCACCCCGAACGGTTCCTTGCCGCGGTTCTCACCGAGCGCCGTAACCGTGAGCTGGTGCTGGAGAGCCGCGACCGCCGGCTGGAGGAGGACGTGCTGCGGGACATGGCCCGCCCGCCCTATGGGGTGGGCGGGGAGACCCGACGGCGTTGAGCCACCCCGGGCTCGGCCCCACGATGGGCCACCCGGGTCGCAGCGGGGCGCGGCGCCTCAGCCCTGAGGGTCGGGACCGGGAGCGGGCACGCGTGATGCCTCGTGCACCAGGAGGATCGGAACGCCGTCGCGCACCGGGTAGGCCAGGCCCGTGCCCCGGGAGACGAGTGCGGGGCGACCGGCCTCGTCGAGGCCGTCAACGAGCTCCTCGCCGCTGAGCGGGCAGCGCAGGGCGGACCTCAGTGAGGAGGGGAGGACCGCTCGCTGCTCAGGCACGGGAACGTCCGACCGGCTCATGCGTCTCCCTTCTGTCCGCGCAGGACCCGCAGGTGCCCGCGCCGCAGGATCTCGTCCTCGGCGATCTCCGGCGGGGGCGGCAGCGGGGCCGTCAGGGAGGCCGGCATGATCCCGCCGGGGCGGGGCCGGTGCTCAGCCGGCGAGGCGACCGGGCGTGGGGCGCGGGAGGCCTCGCGCACGGCGTCGGCCAGGGCTAAGAGGTCGTCCTCACTGGGGGGAGCCGGCTCGAACTCGGTGGCCAGGCGGATGATCTGCCAGCCGCGGGGGGCCGTGAAGGAGGAGACGTGCTTGTCGCACAGGTCATAGGCCTCGGGCTGGGCCTCGGTGGCCAGTGGCCCCAGCACGATGGTGGAGTCCGCGTAGACGGAAGTCAGGGTGGCCACGGCTGGGCGCTCGCAGCCGGGCTTGCGGCAGTGTCGGACTCTTCTCACGCTCGCAGGTTACCGTGCCGTTGCCCGCCGGTCATCCACACGCCGCCTAGGCTGGCCGATGTGACCGACCTGTTCCCCTTCTCGCCCGGGCGGATCCCCCCGCGCTCCGCCGCGGCACCGGGGCAGCGCCCGAGCAGTCGTCGTGACCGCCACGGCCGGGGGCTGCGCGGTCCACTCCTGCCGCCGCATCTGCCGGCCTGGCGCACTCGCGCCGAGCGCTTCGACGAGCTCGTCGTGGACGCGGCCCAGAACCTGGCCAGACGCTGGCCGTCGGTGGATCAGATCCAGTTCGCCGTCGAGGAGGTCCCGCCCTCGGATCCGGCGCCCTGGGAGCGTTCGGTGGTGCTGGGACGCGGCTTCACCGCTGAGCCCCGTGCGGGACTGCCGGCGCGCGTCGTCATCTACCGCCGACCGGTGGCCTCCCGGGCCACGAACGATGCCGAGCTGGCCGACCTGGTGCACCGTGTCGTCGTCGAGCAGGTGGCCCTCATGCTGGGGCGCCGCCCCGAGGAAATCGATCCCGGCTCGGCCCTGTGAGACGGACTCCCCCGCCCGGGGCCCGGTGTCGTCAGTCCAGCAGGATGCGGCGCTGGGCCTGAACGGTGGCGTCGGGCTGAGCCGGCACGGTGGAGATGAGCGTGCCGGCCAGGTCCCCACCGGCCTGCGCGGTCACGATGGTTGCGGCGGCCAGTCCACTGGGGGCGTGCGAGGTCCCCGATGAGCCCTTCCGACCGGCCGCGTTCAGGCGGACGGCGGAGACCTTGGCCGGCACCTCGACGACGCTGGAACTGCCCTTGGCGACCTTGACGTCCTGCTTCCAGGAGCCGTCGAGGGAGGACAGGGTCACCGAGGTGGTCTCACCGCTGTTGGCCACGGTGACCGCCGAGCTCAGGGAGGACGCGCGCGGCACCGCCAGCAGGCCGGAGTCCGCGGCACCGGGCAGCGCGGCCTGCGCCCAGGCCTGGTCGTGGACGAGGGCCTTGGAGCGCGCGGGGTACTCGCCGCCGCTGCGCACCATGCGGACAGCGGCTCCCACTGGCGTGTTCGAGGTGACCTGCGCCCCGTAGGTGCCCGCGGGCACGCCGGCCAGCTGGATGTCGAAGACGGAGCCTGCGTCGATGGTCACGGACTGCGCCCCGCTCAGCGGGCGGGCACCGTCCTTGCCGAGCATGGTCACCGACACGGTCGCCGGGGCGGCACCGGGGTTGACGATGCGCACGGCCGGGGTGTCGGAGGAGTCCGCACCGGTCTTGGCGTCGGGCACCTCACCCTGTGTGGCCGGCTCGGTGATCTCCACGCCGGGGATCACGAGGTCGGTGGCCGGGGCGGCTCCCGGGGTGATGACGTCGGTGCCGGCGGGGGTCTCCCCGTCGAGGGACTCGGTGATGAGGGTGGGCACCACGGAGCCGCCGTCGGCCTCGACGGATACGGCGATGCGCGGGTCCTGGCTGCCCTTCGTCTCCAGGGCCAGGGAGGAGGAGCCGCCCGCCGGCACGGTGATCTCCCCGTTGCTGGGCAGGCTGAGCCGGCCGATGGAACCGTAGAGGGTGACCTTCGCGGTGGCGGGGGTGACGCCGGGGTTGACCAGTCGCAGCTCGGCCGAGGAGCCCGCCGCGATGGAGCCGCCCACGATCCAGGACATGGCGGACGGCTGGGTGCAGGGGGCGGCGGTGAGCCCCCGCAAGTCACCGCTCTTGGTCAAAGTCGTTACCGCCCCGACGGCGTTGGCCACCCGGCCGTCCGCGGGCGCGAGGGTGAGGATGCCGCCCTCGGCGGTACTCATGGAGGTGGCCGTGTCGGTGGGGATGCTCCGACCGGCATAGGTGGCCGACTTGGCGGCCCCGTCCCCCTTGGCCGGGACGATGGCGGTGGCGGACTCCATGGCGCCCACGTCGGTGCCCCGCAATGTATTGGTGGGCGCGTGCGGGCAGACGTAGGTGGTGGTGCCTCCGGGCTGGGCCAGGCTCAGGGCCTGCAGCTGCGGGGTCGGTGTGGTCGGTGCGGTGTACCCCCACCAGGCGACGCCTCCGACGGCTGCGGCCAGCGCGAGGGAAGTCAGGACACCGACGCCGCGGGAGACCGTCTGCCCCAGTGACCGGCGGTGCCGCCTGGTGCTGGCGGGGCTCCTCCGCCGCTTCGTGGAGGGGCTGGTGGAGGGAGTGTCAGTCTCATCCTCCGTCTCGGCATCGGTGTCATCCGACGCCTCGGCATCGGTGTGGGGGGCGTCGTCAGCGGCCTCGTCGGTGGAGGCACTGCCTGAGCCCTGGTCCCGGCCGGCAGGGCTGTCATCGCCTTCCTCCGCCTGCGTGTCCGCCTCCTTGTTCACCGCCTCGTCCGCGATCTCATCCGCGGTCTCGTCGTCGGTCTTCTCCGCGGAGGCGGTGCCGCCGTCGGCCTGCTGCGGGTCCGGCCTGGTCGACCTGTGCTGCGGGGGCTGGGTCTCGGCCTTCTCCTCCGACTCCTGCTGGCTGTCGGCGTCGTCCTGACGGGGCTGCGTCATGAGGCCATCTCCTTTCCGCGTCGCAGGGGCAGTGCCGCCACCAGGGTCAGGGCCCAGACGGCCCAGATCGTGTAGGTCGCGGCGGCCGTGGACCTGCGGGTGTGGGTGACCACCAGCTCCCCGCCTTCAGAGCCGACGGTGAAGCCCTGCTTCCAGCTGCCGTCCTGGGCGCGAACCGTGGTGGCCTCAAGGCGCCGGCCATCGAGGGTGGCGCTCCAGCCGGCGTCGGAGCGCTCCACCATGACGAGGGTGCGGGGGCCGGCTCCGGCCGGGATCTCGGTGCGAGTCCCTGAGCCGGTACCGGTGGAGGCGACCGGGGTGACCACACCTCCGGCGTCCAGGAGGCTCAGGCGGGCCGAGTCGGGGTGAGCCGAGGACGTGACCCTCCAGGAGTTGCCCGAGGCGGTCTGGGCGAGCTGCTCCAGTCCCGGCGTTGAGGCCAGGCCCACGCGGGCCTCGGCGGTGACGGCGTCGCCCTCCTGATGATCGAGCACGACGACGGCGATGCCGTGGGCCGCCAGGGCGTCGGCGGCCCCCTTGTCCTGTCCGGCGGTGGCGCGGGTGACGATCTGGGCGAGCTCGACGTCGGCGGGGTCGTCCAGGACGAGTGCCTGACCTGAGGCTCCGCTGTTGGGCCTGGCCGGCTGAGCGTCCTTGCCGGGCTTGAGCCCGGGGTCGGCCAGTGCCGCGGCGGCACGGGTGCGCGCCTCGACGTTGACCGCTCCGGGCAGGACGTCGCTGATCTGGGTGCCGGGCCCGCGCCAGATGGTGGCCTGGAGCCCCTGCGGCGTGGAGGTGAGTCTGAGAACTCGTCCGGCCGCCTCCGAGCCCTGGAACTGCTCAGCGATGAGCGGGATCTGCTGAGGCGTGGAGTGCAGCGCCAGGACCCGCGGGTTACTGGCGCGGTGAGCCTGGTAGGACCAGATGCCACCGACCACCACCGGGGCGAACAGAACGAAGCAGGCCGCGGTCGTGAAGGCCGCCTTGAGGCGGCGCGATCGCTTCCGCCTCACCGTCAGGTCTGCGGCCGAGGAGGAGGCCACGTCGGTATCCTTCCGGCTCCTGCGCTCCAGCGCTCGACGGCCGCCTCTGGACCGCTGCCCAAGCAGGTCCCAGATGGTCTCGCCGGCGGTCAGGGCCGCCGCGAGGAAACCGCTCAGCGCCAGGGACAGACCGGCCCCGGACCATCCGTTGACGGGAGCCAGGCCGCTTCCGGCAACGTCCGGTCCCAGCCCGGTCGGGGTGCGCAGGCAGAGCCCGGCCAGGATGAGGCCGCCCAGGGCCAGGAGGATGCCGGTGCGGGCCACCCGGACGCGCCGGGAGACGAAGAGCCCGACGACGCCCAGGACCGGGATCAGCGCCAGCAGCACTCGCAGCAGGACACTCAGAGCCCCGGAGGAGACCAGGGCGTCCAGGTCCATCGGGGAACCGACCAGCAGGTCGAGACTGCTCGGCGCCGGCACGGAGACGGGCAGGCCGATGTCGGTCAGCAGCAGCCGGACCCCCTCGGCCCAGCCCGCCCGGTGGCCCAGGAGCCAGGCGCCCCACCAGGCCGGGGCGGCGGTGACCAGCATGGGGACCAGGGTGAGGACCAGCTTGAAGCCGCGTCGCGTGGTCACCGACAGCAGCAGGATAATGACGGCCAGCACGGCGGCGGTGGCCGGGACGGCCGCGACGACGACGCTCAGCAGCAACCCTGCGACTGCGGCAGCAGTCGCCGACCCGTAGCCGTACTTCTCCGTGGGGGACAGGTCGATCTCGGGCTCGCGAGCGGCCGGGGCGCGGACAGCAGGGCCGGTCTCCGCCTCGTCCTCACCGCGGTCATGATCCTCATCGTCCGAGGCATCCTCCCGGGCGGGGGTCGTGTCGGCCTCCCCGACCTGGGCGGGTTCGGCATCACCCGCAGTATCACCCTCAACATCCACTGCATGCACTGCATCCGTAGCATCCTCGGCGGCCGCGGCGTCGTCAGTGTCCTCGGTGTCCTCGGTGTCCTTGGTGTCCTCGGTCTTCGACTCGGCCTGTGCCTCCTCATCCAGGTGGGCGAGGTCGGTGACCTTCTCGGTGGAGAATCGGTCGAGCTCGGCGCGCTCCTCGTCGGTGAGCAGGTGGGCACCCACCAGTCCGGACAGGACGAGGTCCCGCCGGTCGGCGCCCACTGCGCGGGCCAGGGCCAGCAGCGCCCAGGGAAGGACGAGGTGGACCAGGAGGGCACCGAGGCGCCCTTGGCCCAGGGCGAGCAGGAGGCTGGGAGACAGGGCCCACACGAGTGCCGCCCAGGCCCGCAGCACTACCTTTCGGGTCATCGTGCCGGCGGCGAACCATGCCCCCAGCGCTGCCAGGGGCACGGCCAGGAGCACCAGAGCGCTGATGAGCGCGCTGGTCTCCAGACCGACCAGTCTTCCCAGGGCCGCCGGTAGGGCCAGGATGCCCAGCAATGGGGTGACGCCGCCCGGGTAGCCGTCCGCGGTGGCGATCCAGGTGCTCCAGGCGCTGTCCCACATCTGACGCCAGCCGCCGCTGAACAGGGGCAGGGCCCCACCGGTGATCGAGCGGGTCAGCAGCAGCCGGGACAGGCCGTAGGTGCTCAGTGCCAGCACCAGCACCATGACCGCGCTCAGGGTGCGGCGCCGGCTACGGGCCAGTGCGGCGAGCTCGCGCAGCTCAAGCTCACTGGGGGCCGCCGCACGGGCGCGACGCTCGCGCTCCTGGCGGCTGCGATCACGGCGCACTCCGCGGATCTCGGCCGCCGTGGCGTACAGGCGCCCCAGTGCGGATGCGGGCACCTTGGTGTGCTGGGCGAGCCGGCGTCTGGCGGCCCTGACCCGTCGGCCACGGCCGGCCACGGCCAGAGCCGCACCGAGCTCGTCGCGGGCCAGCGCCGGAGCCTTGGAGGCCAGGCGCCACACGAACCGCATCAGTCCGAGGATGACGAACCAGGTCAGCAGCAGACCGATGGGACGGGTGGAGAAGGCCGCCCAGTTGGTGAGCTGGGCGCTGCGCCGAGCCCGGAAGGATCGCTCCGGGTCGGGCTCGGGAAGGGCGACCTCGATGGCCTCGGCATCGGTGCGGGGCGGCGCGTCGGAGGAGTGGGAGACGGATGCGGGGCGACGAAGCCCCTGGTAGGAGGCTCGTCGGTGGCGGATGACAGCGGTGGGTTCGACGATGACGCGGTATCCGGCCAGGCGCGCGGCGCGCGAGAGCTCCAGGCCGTCGCCGAAGGGGCCGAGCCACGGGGCAATGCCGCCGATCTCCTCCCACACGGCCCGGTCGATGAGGGCTCCGGCTGTTCCTACGGCCAGGACGTCACTGCGATCATCGTGCTGGCCCTGGTCGACCTCGCCGGGGACGATGTCATTGGCACGGCGGGCCGAGGCGGTGGCGCGCAGCCCGACCTCCAGGAGCAGCTCGGGGTTGTCCCAGCCCACCTGCTTGGGTCCGACGATTCCCACGGAGCGGGCGTTGGTCGCGGCGGTGAGCAGCCGCTCGAGGCAGTCCTCGGCGGGCGCGGAGTCATCATGGAGCAGCCAGAACCACACCTGGTGCTCCGGCATCTCCGGGGTGGCCTCGGTGGGGGCCACGAGCCGCTGCTCGTAGGCGGTGATCGGCGAAAGCGCGCCGGTGGGACCGGTGATGGGACCCGAGCCCGACAGCAGCAGGTCCCGCACCGAGGTGCGCGGCCCGCTCGCGGTGGTGTCAGCATCTGAGCCCTCTGCGCCGTCGAGGGCCTCGGAGCTGCGGCGCTTGCGGTTGCCTGCGGCGACGAGCCCGGCATAGGCGGTCAACCCCCGGGAGACGGCGTCGCCGAAGTTCTTGGCCTCCTTGGCCCTGACGACGCGCACGGCGGTGACGGCGTCCAGCCCCGACCTCTCCACGAGCTCCTCGATCGGGGTTCCGTCCCCCAGCCCGTTGGCTCGCGAGGCGACGTCGACGACGAGGACGACGTCGGGCGCGCAGGTCTGTGAAGTGATCGCGGACAGTGTCTGCGCCAGAAACGGGCTCGCCCCGGCCGACACGACGACGGCCAGGGCTCCTACCCGACTGGCTCCCTGTGTGGAGCCGGCGGGGGTCATACTGCGCGACGCTTGAGCTTGCGCCGCTCGCGCTCCGACATGCCGCCCCAGATTCCGAAGCGCTCGTCGTTGGCGAGGGCGTACTCGAGGCACTCCTCACGAACCTCGCAAGTCGCACAGACCCGCTTGGCCTCGCGTGTGGAACCGCCCTTCTCAGGGAAGAAGGCCTCAGGGTCCGTCTGGGCGCACAGAGCGCGCTCCTGCCAAGCCAGAGGACCTTCATCGACGTCGTCACCGCCACCGAAGAGGAGCGACAGTACCTCTGCGTCAGGCTCCTCTGGGTGCTTCAGTGGGCCGTCGCCGAGGATGTTCCACATGCCGGCCTCCCTTCGATCCGAGCTTCTTGCCAGTAAGAATTACATGCGTGTGAGACAAGGCCAGTCAAGCCAGCGAGGGAAAGTTCACCCTCTCGTGACCGTCGACATCATTCCTTGATGTATCAAGGAAAATCCCCATCTGGGTGGAACCATATGTCGACTTCCTACAAAACCCCTGAGAGGCTCCCACTGCCTGGCTGACAGTGGAAATACCCACGGCACTGCAGAGGATTTCAGGACGCCTGACGCACGTTCACATCATGCCCCTACCGACTGGACACCACCAGGGAAGTTCCTGAAAGCCATAGGATCTGCTTCAATCGGGGTCATGCCAGATCCCCTGCTCCCACTGCTCCCCGGTCCTCAGGACGCCGACAGGCCATGGCTCGTTTGTTATGGAATCGACGAACGAGTCGAGCTGACAGGGCACGTCCTGTCCATGTGGCTGGCGAAGATCGCGGGATTCGTCACATCGGAGTCGACGCCCGGTGACGGAGTCCATGTGGGCCTCCCTCCGCACTGGCGGAGCGTCGCCTGGGCCTGCGGTACGTGGCTGGCGGGGCGCAGCGTGCTCCTGGGAAGCAGCGCGCACATCCACGCCGCCGGCCTCCTCCCCGAGCTGAGCGTGGCCTTCGCCCCGGAGAGCCTCTTCGATGAGGCCGAGGCGCAGGCACTGGTCCCGCCCGCCTCGCTGGCGCTGCGCTGGCCAGGTGAGCTGCCTGCCCTCGTACTCGACGGCGCCGCCGACCTCATGCACTATCCCGACCGCTTCACACCGGTGAGCACTGCGGCTGATTCGGTGTGCCTCAGGGATCTCGCCGCCGAGGGGGCAGCGCCTGCGGCTCCGGGCACCACTGCGGCCACCGTCCCCTCAGGCGAGCGGCCCTCCACCCTGACGCGCGCCCAGCTGACAGCCCGGGTCGAGGCGGCAGGCGCATCCACAGGGGCCGGCTATCGCTCTACCTCACGTGCGGTCCTGGTGCGCAGCCCCGACACGGCCCAGATGCTCCAGGAGGTGCTGGTCGCCTGGCGCGCCGGGCGCACCGCGGTGGTTCTCACCCCCGAGGCGGATGACGACGTCGCCGCGGCCGCCATCCGGCAGGAGGGCATCACGGCCTGAGTCGGCGGGGCTCCAGTCCCGCCACCCCCGGGATTAGGGGACGTCGGCCTGGACGAGGGTGCCCTCCCCTTCGACGGACAGGCTGCGTTCGTCGGCACCGACGAATACGGCCTCGCCCTGGGCGAGCGTCTGGGTGTCGGCCTGGGTCACCAGGGTCATGGCTCCCTCGACGGCCAGGAGGATGCGCGGCCCCCGTCCGGGGACCGGCAGGCGCCCGTCAGCGGCCACCACGGTGGTGACCATGAGCTCGAAGTCATCCACCGGCGCGTAGTAGGCGCGGGTGGCGCGAGAGAGGTACTCGGGGGCGGGGCGCACCGGCGGCGCCGCCACGTAGTCGACGCAGGCCAGCATCTCGGGGACATCAATGTGCTTGGCGCTCAGTCCGGCACGCAGCACGTTGTCCGAGGAGGCCATGACCTCCACGCCCAGACCGGAGATGTAGGCGTGCACGCTTCCCGCCGGTACGAACAGCGCCTCACCGGGCTGCAGGGTGACGGGGTTGAGCAGGAGCGCGGCGGCGATGCCGGGGTCCCCGGGGAAGGTGTCGGCCATCTTCACGACGTTGGAGTCCACTCGCAGCGACGGGGATGTCCCGGCCTCGAACCTGGCGGCGATCTCAGTGACGAGGGCGTCGATCTCCTGAGGGCTGGGACGCGTGGCGGCCGAGACGACGTCGGAGAAGACCTGCCGGATGCCGTAACGGGTGGGGTTGAGGCGCAGGGTGCGACGCATCCGGCGGGCCAGAGGGCTGTCCAGGCCGGCCAGGACCTCGACGGCGCGGCGCGGGGCCCGGAACCCGGCGACGGCCTGGAAGCGGGTGAGGGCCAGGACCATCTCCGGCTTGTGGTTCGTGTCCTTGTAGTTGCGGCAGGGGTGATCCAGGGCGATGCCGGCCTCGTCCTCCAGGGCGTAGCCCTCGGCGGCCTGGGCCTGACTGGGGTGAACCTGGAGGGACAGGGGCTGCTCGGGCGCGATGAGCTTGAGGAGGAAGGGCAGCCGGCGCCCGAAGCGCCAGATGATGTCCTCACCCAGGAGGCGCTCCGGCTCGGCGTCGATGAGCTCGGAGAGCACGCCGCCCTCGGCGACCTGGGCGGGACCGGCCGGGTGGGATCCGTACCAGGCCTCGGCCCAGGGGTCGCCGTCGTCAGCCCTGCCCAGGAGGGCTGGGATGGCGGAGGTCGACCCCCAGGCGTACCGCTGGCGCGCCGGCTCAAGTCGTCTCATGGCGCCTCACCGTACCGGTGCGCAGGCACGTCCTAGGCCTCGGCTCCGGGAGCCGGGAAAGGGGTGACCTCGGCCAGACGGGGGTGCGCCTTGTCCTTGTCGGAGAGGATCGCCTCATTCAGCGCGATCGGCCAGGGCACGTTCACCGTCTCATCGGCCAGGTTGAGGAAGGTGTACCGGGCGTCGGCCGACCAGTGGTCGTTGACCAGGTAGGTGTAGGCGGTGTTGGGCTCCAGCGTCTGATAGGAGTTGCCCACGCCTCGAGGCACGAACACCGCCACCGACGGGTCGATCTCGCAGGTGTAGACGGCTCCGAAGGAGGGTCCCTCGCGCAGGTCCACCCAGGCGCCGAAGACGCGGCCGGTGGCCACCGAGACGAACTTGTCCCAGGGCTCGGCGTGGATGCCGCGGGTGACTCCGACCTCGTTGTTGAAGGAGATGTTGTTCTGCACCGGCCCGAAGTCGGGCAGCCCCAGGGCCAGCATCTTCTCCCGCTGCCAGTTCTCCTTGAACCAGCCGCGGTTGTCCCCGTGAACAGTCAGGTCGATCCGCAGGAATCCCGGAATCGGCGTCTCCTCGATGGCAAGCGGCTTGCCCAGCTCGATCTGCCCCATTGATGGCCCCTTCTGTGCGCACAGGTCTTGGTCTCAGCGCCCCGTATCCGCCAGGCGCCATTGCCCGAGTCTATCGGTGTGGCCCATCGACACCCCGAAGGACGAGGCCACCAGGGGCGGAACGTGCCGGGAAACACGAACATGAGCTCCCGATCCGCCCGATCCTGGCGCCATTGAGGGCCTCAATAGGTCATGCTTGGAGCATGCGAGGAATCATTCTGGCCGGAGGCTCCGGCACGCGACTCAACCCGATCACCCTGGGGACCTCCAAGCAGCTGGTGCCCGTCTACGACAAGCCGATGATCTACTACCCGCTGAGCACCCTCATGCTCGCCGGGATCCAGGACGTCCTGGTCATCACCACCCCCCACGACGCCCCCTCCTTCCACCGTCTCCTGGGCGACGGCTCCCAGCTCGGCGTCAACCTGTCCTACACGGTTCAGCAGGAGCCCAACGGCCTGGCTCAGGCCTTCGTCCTGGGCGCCGACTTCATCGGTGACGACAGCGCCGCCCTGGTCCTGGGCGACAACATCTTCTACGGCCCCGGCATGGGCACCCAGCTGCGCCGTCACACCAGCCCCGACGGCGGCGTCGTCTACGCCTACCAGGTCGCCGACCCCACGGCCTACGGCGTGGTCGAGTTCGATGAGGGCTTCAAGGCCATCTCCATCGAGGAGAAGCCGGCCCAGCCCCGCTCCAACTACGCCGTGCCCGGCCTGTACTTCTATGACAACGACGTCGTCGAGATCGCCAAGAACCTCCAGCCCTCCGCCCGCGGCGAGTACGAGATCACCGACGTCAACCGCACCTACCTGGAGGCCGGCCGGCTGACCGTGGAGGTCCTGCCCCGCGGCACCGCCTGGCTCGACACCGGCACCTTCGACTCCCTGGCCGACGCCACCAGCTTCATCCGCACCGTCCAGCACCGTCAGGGCCTCAACATCGGCGCTCCCGAGGAGGTCGCCTGGCGCATGGGCTTCATCGACGACGAGGGCCTGCGCCAGCGCGCCGAGCCCCTGGTGAAGTCCGGGTACGGCGCCTACCTCCTGGGTCTGCTGGAGAACCAGCAGTCCTGAGGATCCTGGCCGGAGACCCCCGGCCTGCTCCGTTCCTGCCTCATAACGTGTGGGCGGGTGGCGCCACTCCGCGCCGCCCGCCCACAGTGCTTACGACTCCTGGGGCGCCTCGTGCTTGTCGACTGCCGGGTGAGTCAGCATCGTCATGACGATCCCCAGAGCCGCAGTGGCGAAGCAGGTCGTGAAGAACCAGACCACCATGGGCGAGACCGGCATGCTCCACCACCACTGGATGTCCTTGTTGAGATTGACCTCCCACTGCTCACCAATGCCCTGAACGAATCGCAGCAGCAGCGTATGGAGGGTGACTGTCTGGCACAGCGATGCGCAGGCGGTGATCCAGAGGGCCTGCGGAACCGTGAACCAGGCACCCTCATCCTGGTCGACGGCCAGCACGAGGAAGAAGGTGGGCGCCAGCAGCGGGAAGATGTACCGGGCCTGGTAAAGCTCGATGTACTCCATAGCCCCGTTCGCGTAGAACACAGCTGGAAGGAGGACCGTCGCCCCCACGATAATCGCCATGGCGGTCCACTTCCGCCACCCACCTCGGCGCAAGCCGACGGCCACGAAAGCACCGGCCGCCATAATGGTGAGGACATAGGGAGCGCGGATCTCCAGAGGAACGTCGTACCAGCCCGGGGTCCACGTATGACCCCAGAATCCGCCGAGATACTTCGGAGCGGTCTCCAACCCGATGATGAACTTGTCAAAGAACGACTGCTTGTCGGCGGATGCCGCTGGATCGGAGGTATCGAAAGCACGCAGGAAGTAGCTGACCTTCGACACCTGGGACGAGGCCATGAAGGTGCCGACTCCGAGGAGCGCTATTGTGCCCAGGGCACCCAGTCCCACCCATCCCCCTCGTCTCCACGGCACCGCGAAGAGCAGTGCAAGGCCGACGACAAGGAGGAAGAAGGCGGCGTCGTATCGCGACGTCAGGCACATCACGGCGCCAATCACCGCGCAGATCACGAGGGTAATACGACGATACCCCTTCTGCTGCGGGGCCATAAATGTTGCCGCGGAGTAGGCCAACAGACCTGACAGGGACCAGGAGCTGGGATTGTTGGAGGCGATGAAGTAGACCCCCATGGGGATCCATGAGGCGACGATCGCCGCCACGAATGGTCGCCTCATCCGCTGTGGTGCGCAGAAACCAACCACTCCCAGAAGCGCCACGGCGATGAGCACATTGACAGCGCGCATCACCAGGACCGAGGTCTGCACGTCCTTGCCGATGAGGAGGTGGTGGAAGTGGTAGTAGCCAATCGGGTAGGCGCCATTGTCGAAGCGTTTGGACCACGCCATCTCCGAGTCGCTGTACCCGAGTGCACATCTTGCCGACTGTTCCGAGTGGAGAACGTAGCACTTCATCGAGTCGTCCGACACGGCGACCGGGACCCGGACGACCGGCTCACCATTGACAACGCTGGTCTGGCAGTACTCATCCGCAGGTCGGGGGCACCAGATACTCCCCAGGTGATAGTCCTCGTCGGGAGACGACTCCAGCGGCGAGGACACCGCCCACCCAAGTCCGGTCAGCAGCATCAGGATGAGGAGGAGCCCGCCCACCACCGCTGGACGGCGTGACGACACCACCCCGGCCTCTGAGCGGCCCGGGGTCGGCAGTCGTAAGTACTTGGTGAGCTCACGTCTCATGCTGATCTCCGACGAGAAACGGGTGCGAGGGAGTGTAAACCGTTCGGATTCAACCTACAGGAGGCCCTGAAGATAGGCCTCCAGGCGCTCCGTGGAGTCAGCCGGGGTGAAACCTGTGGCTTTGATCTTCGCCAGGTCCAGGGCCGAGCTCAGTGGCCGCGGTGCGATCCCATCCTGACCGGCGTAGTACTCCTCAGTGGTGACGGCAGTGACCTCGTCGGGACTGTGGCCGGCGCGCTCGTAGACCCGCTTGGCGACATCCGCCCAGGAGACGATCGGCCCATCACCGGAGAGGTTGTAGGTGCCGAACTCGGCGCCCGAGGTGAGGAGGTGGATGATGCCCGCCGCCAGATCGGAGGCGAAGGTGAGGCGCCCAGTCTGGTCGGCCACAACCTGTGGGCTGATACCGCGCTCGGCCAGGGAGAGCATCGTCTTGACGAAGTTCTTGCCATCACCGACCACCCAGGAGGTGCGCACCAGGTAGTGCCGGGGGCAGACGCTGACGGCGGCGTCCCCGGCGGCCTTGGACTGACCGTAGACGCCCAGCGGTGAGGGGGTCTCCTCCTCGGTGTGGACAGCCGTCACGCCGTCGAAGGTGTACTCGGTGGACAGGTGCACCAGGGTCAGGCCGTGCTGGACGGCCGCCCGGGCCAGGTTGACCGGGCCGACCGTGTTGGCCCGCCACGACAGGCGGCGCCCCTCAGGAGTCTCCGCCCCATCCACGTTGGTCCAGGCCGCGGCATTGATGATGACGTCGTAACCAGTCCAGTCCCAGGAGGACATGGCTGCCGCGTCCGAGATATCCACCTCGGGCAGGTCGACGCCGGTGGGTTCGAAGCCCGCCTGCGGCAGCAGGGTCATCAGCGCGCGCCCCAGCTGGCCGTTGGCGCCGGTGACGAGAACCCGTCCGCGCATCTGCCCTTCGTCGTGCCCGGCACGGGGGAGAGAGGTCCCCTCAGTCCGCACCGGCTTGGTCTCGTTCACTGGCCGTCTCTTCCTTCCCGCGCGCGTCGTATCGCCGACGTCTCACCATGGGCATAGCCCGTCGATGAACACTACACGAGTGCACCGGCCACGTTGGGCGATATCACCAAGGACTAAGGACTAACGGCCTACCGTACTCCCGGATGGGGAGGGCCTCAGTGCGCCATAGCGGCGCGGTACGCCTCGACGTGCGCCTGGGCGGAGGCCCTCCAGGTGAACTCGGCGGCCCGCTCGAGGGCGGCGACCCCCAGGGCCCGGCGCCGCTCGGGCTGGGCGTCCAGGACCACGAGGCCCCGGGCGATAGCCTGAGCATCCGAGCCGCAGTAGGCGACGGCGTCGCCCCCGACCTCCGGAAGGCTCAGCTCGCGGGTGGTGAGCACTGCGGCCCCGCAGGCCATGGCCTCCAGGACCGGCAGGCCGAAGCCCTCGCCGATGGAGGGATAGGCCAGGATCTCGCAGCCGGACAGGAACCCGGGTAGGTCCTCCAGGGGCAGGTAGCCGGGCCGCAGGACGTTCAGGTGCCGGGGCACCTGAGCCAGGGCGGGCTCGATGTCCTCGTCCCACCCGGGTCCGCCGGCCAGCACCAGGGCCGGGGCGTCCTCGCAGTCGCGGAAGACACTGGCCCAGGCGCGCACCAGGTTGGGAACGTTCTTGCGGGGTTCCAGGGTTCCCAGGAAGCCGATGTAGCGCCGGCCCTCCAGTCCGAGGGAGGCGGCCACGCGGGCTCGTTCGGCGTCGTCAACCGGGTGGAACACGGAGGTGTCCACGCCGTGGTAGGCGACGTGGAAGCGCTCGGGGTCGCCTCCGACGTACTTGATGGTCTCGTCGCGAGTGGCCTGCGAGGGCACGACGAGTGCGTCGGCCCGCCGCACGGCCCGGCGGATGGCGCTGGTGAAGAACTTCTGCTTGAGGGGCGAGTGCGCCTGCGGGTGGGAGAAGAACGTGGCGTCGTGGAGGGTGACGACCACAGGTACCTGGTGCAGGGCCGGGAAGGTGTAGTGGGGCGAGTGCAGGACGTCGGGGCGGATGCGGCGGATGAGTGCCGGTAGCCCCGTCTGCTCCCAGGCCATCCGGGCGCCGCGCGACTCCATGGACTGCGAGACCGGGAAGAGGTGGGCGCGGGGCGCCTTGGCGGAGAAGTGCGCCACGTCCCGCTGCTGGACGGCCATGGCCAGGTTGACGCCGCAGGCGATGAGCTCGGGCACGAGGTCGTCGACATAGCGACCCACGCCTCCCAGGTCAGCCGGGATCGCCGTCGCATCGAGAAGAACCTTCATGACGGCAGGCTACCGCGCCTGGCGCGGTCACCCCGTACTCTGAGCCCATGAGCGCAGATCATTCCCGCCCGGCGCACTCCCCGGCCCCTTCCCCCTCCCCCGCCTCCCGCACCGCGTCCTCCCCCGCCAAGGGCCCCCGTCCACCGGCTCGCCCCCGCGGCCCACGCGTGGGCATGGTGGTGGAGCAGCTGTGGCAGCCCGTGCCCGGGGGTTCGGGCACCTACATCGTCGAGCTCGCCCAGGCCCTGCGCGCTCGGCGGGTGCCCGTGGCCGGGATCGCCGCCCACCACCAGGGGGCCGCCTCGCCGCGCCAGGTCGGACTGCCGCCGATGCCGATGCGCTCCTCCCACCTGCCGCGCACCGCCCTGTACGAGTCCTGGAACCGTCTGGGGCTGCCGCGGGCCGAGTCCATCCTGCCCGGCGCCCAGCTCATCCACGCCACGACCTGGGCGCTGCCCCCCACCTCGCTGCCGCTGGTCGTCACCGTGCACGATCTGGCCTTCCTGCGCTCACCCGAGCACTTCACCGCGCGCGGTAACTCCTACTTCAGCCGCTGCCTGGAGCGCGTCATCGCTGAGGCCAGCGCCATCATCGTCCCCTCCCAGGCCACCGCCGACGACTGCATCGCGGCGGGGATCGACGCCGCCCGCCTCTACGTCATTCCCCACGGGGTTCGCACCCGCACCGTCACCGACGAGCAAGTCGAGGGTTTCCGAGCCGCCCGGGGCCTCACGCGCGACTACGTCCTGTGGACGGGTACCCGTGAACCCCGCAAGAACCTGCTGGGACTGCTGCGCGCCTTCGCCCTCCTCATCGAGGAGCACGACGACGCCGGCGGCCTCGACCTGGTGCTCGTCGGACCGGCCGGGTGGGGCGACGACGCCGCCGAGCGTGAGCTGCTGACCCGCCTGGGTGATCGGGTCCACGTCACCGGCAGGCTCGACGACGACGAGCTGGCGGCCGCCTACCGCGGCGCCCGCGCCTTCTGCTTCCCCTCCATCTGGGAGGGCTTCGGCCTGCCGGTCCTGGAGGCCATGGCCTACGGGGCACCGGTGGTTACCAGCGCCGGGACCTGCATGGCCGAGGTGTGCGGACAGGCCGGCCTGCTGGCCGACCCCGCCTCGCCGCGTGAGATCGCCGGCCTGCTCGCCCAGGCCATCGGACCGCAGCACGACGAGCTGGCCGAGGCCGGCCGCGAGCGCGCCCGGACCTTCACCTGGGAGGCCTGCGCCGCTGCGCACACGGAGGTCTATCACGCCCTCATCGGGGGTGCGGTGTGACCCAGCCCGTCAGGCGTCCCTCGGCTCGCGTCGTCGTCGTCAACTGGCGCCAGGCCGAGCTGACGATCCGGGCGGCCCGCTCCATCCGTGAGCAGCTGGGAGACGGGGACGTGCTGGTCGTCGTGGACAACGCCTCCGGCGATGGCTCGGCCGAGAGACTTCGCCGGGAGGGACTCACGGTGGTCGAGTCCCCTGAGAACCGGGGCTTCGGCGCCGGCGTCAACATTGGGGCCCGGGGCATGGTCGAGGATGTCCTCGTCCTGCTCAACAATGACGCGGTGGCCGAGCCCGGCTTCCTCGAGGCGCTCCTGGCCCCCCTGGGCGACCCGCCGTCCGCGGCGGCTCCGGCCGCGACCACGGCGCGGATTCTGCTGGCCGGCCGTTGGAAGCCCGCCGCCCCCGGCCAGCAGGACGCCCTCGTCTCCCCTCGCACCGGGCGGTGGACCCGGGTTGACGATGAGGCCGCTGCCCGCGGTGAGGGGGAGGTCCTGGTCAACTCCACGGGCAACCTGGTGGACGCCTCCGGCAACGGCTATGACCGGGACTGGCTGGTGCCCGCTGGGCAGGAGCACTCCCCCAGTGAGGTCTTCGGCCTGTGCGGGGGCGCCTGCGCGATCCGGCGTGAGGCGTGGCAGGCCCTGGGAGGCTTTCGCGAGGATCTGTTCATGTACTACGAGGACACGGACCTGTCCTGGCGCCTGCGTGAGCGCGGGTGGCGAGTCCTCTACGTGCGTGAGGCCGTGGCGCGCCACGATCACGCCTCCTCCTCGGGCACGGACTCACCGATGTTCATCCGGGTCAACGTCCGCAACCGGATCCTGACGGCAGCCGCCCACAGTCCGGCCACGGTGGTGATGCAGGCACTGGCCCGTACGCTGGTGCGCTCCCTGCGCGGACCGCAGCGCGGCCCGGTGCTGAGGGGACTGACTCAGGCTCTCGCCCGCCTACCGCGCGAGCTGCATCGGCGGGCCAGGATCCGCGCACGCGGCTCGGCGAGAAGTTGTTGATTGTGGCAAGCGCCTACGTCAGTGGCACCCCAACCGTTACAGTTACCAAACCGACGTCGTCAGACGCCCCGCATCACCGGGCAGTACCGTCAAGCACGCTGCACGCGCATCGGATCAAGGAGGACCCCCGACATGGCTGGACACGCCGCACCTTCTCCACGGGTCACCGTGGTGACCCGGACCCGTAACCGTCCCATGCTGCTGAATCGAGCGCTCCAGTCGGTCGGGGCGCAGTCCTTCCAGGACCTCGAGCTCGTCATCGTCAATGACGCCGGAAGCACTGAGCCCGTGGAGGGCGCTCTGGAGACCGCTCCCGAGTGGCTCAGGGAGCGCACCCGGGTGGTCACCAATGAGACCTCGCACGGCCGCGAGGCCGCCCTGGAGGATGGTCTGGCCGTCTCCTCCGGCGAGTTCTTCGCGATCCATGATGACGACGACTCCTGGGAGCCCGGCTTCCTGGCCGCCTGCGTGGCCCACCTCGATGAACACCCCGAGCACGGTGCCGTGGCGGCGCGCTGCGACGTGATCAGTGAGACGGTCACACAGGAAGGTCTGGTCGAGCGAAGCCGATGGGTGCTGGAGGAGGACAAGGAGAGCTGGACCCTCATCGACACGATGGTGTCCAACTACGTCCCGCCGATCTCGCAGCTCATCCGCCGTGAGGTGGCCGACCGCATCGGTCACTGGGACGGGACCCTGCTGACCCAGGCCGACTGGGACTTCAACCTGCGGCTGCTGGCGACCTCCCCGGTGGGCTTCATCGACGGGGAGCCGCTGGCGCACTGGCACCACCGCGACTCCGCCGACGGGACGATGGGGAACTCCGTCGTCGTCGACGCCGTTCACCACCGCACTGACAACCTCGCCATCCGGGACCGCTACGCCCGCCAGTCCCTGGAGGACGCCGAGGCCGCGGCCGCCGCTCGGCAGGGTGGGTCAGTGGACTCCGAGAACCTGGGTCTCCTGCTGGTCTCTGCGGAGTACTACCGCCGCCTCCAGGAGAGGCTGGAGCGGCAGGATCAGGAGATCGAGCATCTCAAGGGGACCATGCACGAGCTGGGCTCGGGCATCCAACAGTTGCGCGACGAGCTGCGCGACGAGCTGCGCAGCACGACGCAACAGGTCCTGTATCAGGCCTACGACATCAGTGCGAAGATCGATCGCGTTGAGGCCACGGTCAAACCCTTCTTCCGCACCGTGGCTCAGCACCTCAAGAGGCTGCGGCGAGGCTGAGCAGCGGCCCTGCCCGCCCTGCCGGGCCTCAGCTGTTCTTGGTGTGCTTCACCATGGGGCGCGGCGGGGTGATCCGCTCGAAGTGTGCCCCCAGGGCCACCAGCCCCCCGGACTCCATGCGTGGCCCCGGGACGATGTCGAAGGAGGTGGCCTTCTGGTAGGCGTCGATGACGCTGGAGAGCTGCCAGGGAGAGATCGAGGCGGAGATGAGGTAGGCGCCCGGCCGTAGCATCATCGCGGGGATGGAGACGTCCACGGTCCCCTCGCCCGGCTCGATCCTCTCGGGCTGGAAGCCGTCGTCGAGACCGTGCAGCCCCCAGGCGAAGATGCCCTCACGGGTGTCGATGGAGCAGCCGAAGATGGGCTTCTCAATCGTCTCCTCGCAGCGGTAGTGAAGGCGAATGGTGGCCTCGTCCCCGGTACGCATGGAGTTCACCGGCCGGCCCCTGCTGTCGAGCAGCTCGATGCGGCGGATCTGGGCCTCACCACTGCCGAAGCGAACGCCCTGTCCGTCCTTGACCTTCTTGGCTCCGTGGGTGACATCGGCGTACTTGTCGATGATCTTGGGGGCCGGACCGACCTCCTTGAGCCGGCCGTGGTCGAGCCAGGCGACCTCATCGCAGAAGGTCCGCATCTGCTCCAGGCCGTGGGAGACGACGACGACGGTGCGACCGTCCTCGCGGAACTCGGCGAACTTGTCCATGCACCGTTCCTGGAACTCCATGTCACCGACGGCCAGGACCTCGTCGACCAGGAGGATCTCCGGCTCGACGTGAATGGACACCGAGAAGCCCAGGCGCACGTACATGCCCGAGGAGTAGTTCTTCACCGGTTGGTCGATGAACTCACCCACTCCGGAGAAGTCCACGATGTCATCGAACTTGGCTTCGATCTCACGACGGCTCATCCCCAGGATGGCGCCGTTGAGGAAGATGTTCTCCCGCCCGGAGAGCTCGGGGTGGAAGCCCGAGCCGACCTCCAGCATGGCGGCCATGCGCCCCCGGGCGGTGATGGAGCCCGAGTCGGGAGCCAGGATCTTGGCGATGCACTTAAGTAAGGTGGACTTACCCGATCCGTTGTGGCCCATGAGTCCGAAGGTCTTGCCCTCGGGGATGTCGAAGGTGATGTCCTTGAGTGCCCAGAAGTCCTCGTAGACGCCACGGCTGCGCTGCAGAATGGCGCCTTTGAGGGACTGATTGCGGTGGTGGTAGATCCTGAAGCGCTTGGAGACGTCCTCAATGCGCACGGCCGGCAGGGCTGAGGATGCTGCCGAGGAGCCATGCGCCGACGACGTTGTTGATGCGGACGATCCGGTGGATGCGGTCATCTGACGTATCAGAGCTCCTCAACGATACTCGCCGAGTGCCGGCGGAAGAAGACCAGGCCCAGCGAGAGCATGACGACTGCCCAGCCCAGGCAGGCCAGGAAGACGGGCAGTGATGGCAGGGCGAAGTCGTACAGGCAGGATCGGAAGGCCTCGAGGTAGGTCTCGGCAGGGTTGAGACGCAGGATCGTGGTCAGCGGGATCGGCCCGCCGTTGACCTGCCAGCCCTTGTCGAACAGGTCGTTCTGAACCTTGTTGACCATGGTCAGGGGGAAGACGACCCCGGAGGCGTACATCCAGATCTGGTTGAAGATCTGCCACAGGTGGCCCAGGTCCCGGAAGTAGACGGTGGCGATGGACAAGATAAGTCCCAGCCCGACGGCGAACATGCCCGCCAACAGGGTGACGACAAGCAGCGCCGGGATCATGAGCAGAACCCCGGGACCGCCCATCAACATGGCGATAATGACCAGCACGAGCAGTTCGAAGGCGAAGTCCACGGCCAGTGACAGGACCGCGGAGTAGATGAGGACCTGGCGGGGGAAGTAGACCTTGGTGAGGAGCCCCGAGTTGTTCACCAGGGCATTCATGGAGGCCATGATCCCGCTGGAGAAGAAGGTCCAGCTGAGCACCCCGATGCCGATCCACAGCGCGAAGGAGTTGATCCCGGAGTTGCGGCCCGGCTCCACCCCTCCACGGAAGACGACGCCGAAGATGAGGGCGAAGATGGCGATGGTGGCCAGGGGGTTGATGAATGACCACAGGCGCCCCAGCGTCGTGCCCTTGAACTCCGAGGAGACCGAGCGCTGAGTCAGCCGCAGGGTGAGGTCCAGCGTCTGGCGGGCATCCTCCGAGCGGAGCAGTCGAGAGAGCATCATAGGCTCACACCTCCGTCGCAGTGCCGGTGGGCGCTGGGGAATCCGCCCCCTCCTGGGCATCGATCCAGTCGCACAGCCGGTTGATGCCCTCGGTGACGCCGACCCGGGGCTCCCAGTCCAGCGCCTGGCGGGCACGCGCGGTGTCCGCCCAGGCGGCACGCACATCGCCGTCACGGAACTGGCCGGTGACGTGCGGGGCGGGCGCTCCGTAGCGCTCAGCGATGGCCTGAGCGACCTGCATGATGGTGGTCCGCTCCCCCAGGCCGATGTCGTAGGGCGTGGAGGTGGCCGGCGAGTGCAGGACGCCGGCCACGATGGCGGAGGCGACGTCGTCGATGAAGACGAAGTCCCGCACGATCTGGCCGTCCTCGTAGACCGGGATGGACTGGCCCTGCTTGGCCAGGCGGGCGAAGAGGGAGACGATACCGGTGTAGGGGTTGATGAGGGACTGGCCGGGTCCGTAGACGTTCTGAAGCCGGTAGAGCACCGGGGTGACGTTGAAGGAGCCGCACCAGGAGGTCACGAGGTTCTCCTGGCAGAACTTGGTGGCGGCGTAGACATTGGCCGGAGAGGCCTGGACCTCGGCGGAGGACTGGACCGAGGGGGTCAGGCCGGTGAAGTCCCACTGACCGGCCTCGAGCATTGCGTGGGTGCGCTGCCCGGGGTAGGAGGGGTGTCCCGCAGCATCGATCCACTTCCCCTCGCCATAGACGGCCCGAGAGGAGGCCAGGACGATCTTGTCGGGACGGATCTCGTGGCGCACGAGGGCGTCGAGCATCTGGGTGGTGCCGACGACGTTGACGTTGGCGTGCCGGGAGGCCTCGGTGAGGGACTGGCCGGTCCCAGTCTCCGCCGCTAGGTGGACGATGACATCGGGCACGACCTCGGCCAGGAGCGCGTCACAGTCCTCGGCGACGGACACGTCCAGGCGGTGCAGCTCCACGCGCTCGTCGAGCTCGGCAGGGCGAGCCTGGGAGGGGTGGATCTGCGGGTGCATGTTGTCCAGGGCCACGACGCGGTCGAAGGCGTCGGCCAGGTCACGCGAGATCGCGCAGCCGATGAATCCGGCACCACCTGTGACAAGGCAGGTACGGGTCACGAGGGTCTCCCTTGGGTAGTCGATTCGGGCCGACAGAACACGCGCAGGGCGCTCCTCGACCACATCACTATTCTCGGCGCTGGAAGAGCTGATCGTGCCGGCAGATGCCGTTGCCTTCGACACTCCGACTGGTTCCACGCCACTCTCAGCCGAAGCTGGCAGCCCTCAGCGCTCAGCTTCGGACACCTCGGGGCGCCAGCTCATGTCCTTGAAGGCCTTGGTGACGAAGTCGACGACGATACCGGAGACCTTCTCCAACGCCACCGACAGGGCGAAGATGATGACGCACTCGGCAGCCAGCAGCATGTAGCGCTGAAGGGGGTAGAAGCCGTAAACGTCGATCTTCTGAATGATCAGCAGGATCACCACGTGGTGGACGAGGAAGATCGGGTAGGAGTACCTGGCGATCAGACTGACGCAGGCCCGAACCGGTTGGATCGCGACATAGCGGCCTGCGACCACAAGAATGAGGAAGGCCGAGATGCCGACGAGTGTGGTGCCCACGTCCTCGGGAATCCGCTCCGGAAGCATCGCTGAGACGACCAGGACCGCTGCCGCGGGAATAACGGTGACCCAGTGAACTCGACGGACGTAGAGGACGAAGTAGCTGCCGAAGGCCAACTCGGGGAGTCTGGTCGTGAGGATCATCGCCGAGGGGTAGCCCGCGAAGTAGCGCTGCATGACGATCACGGTGGTGGCATAGGCCGCCAGGATGACGACGGCGGTGGCGACCGGGAAGCGGTCAATGACCCACAGCAGAACCGGGAAGACGAGGTAGTACAGGAGGATGAAGCCCAGAAACCACTCGCCCAGCAGATACATGGTGGGCCAGCCGAAGGCTGCAGCGAGGCCGTCGACTCCCAGAAGCGTGAAGATAAAAGACTTCGCCGGGGCGGCGTTGGGCGGCCGCCCGTTGAAGATGAGGAAGTAGTAGAGAGTCCCCAGCACCCAGGCGGTCCAGAACATCGGGTAGATGTTGAGGAAGCGCTTCCAGTAGAAGCGTTTGAGGTTGATGGGCCGCCGGTAGGTGAGAGTCAGGGCCGCGCCGGAGATGATGAGGAAGAGGGAGACGCCCAGGGCACCCACGTAGACACCGAAGGGCTGGAAGGTCAGGACGTAGCCGCCTCCGTGCTCACGCAGGTGATAGTTGAAGTGGGTGAGGACGATGAGAAGCGCAGCCAGAGCCCGGATGAGATCCAGATAGAAGATCCGGGGTTTGCCGGCCGTCCGCCGACTCGACATCGCCGTGTCCGCCACTGTCACCTCCCGATCCCCCGGGCCCGCTGGAAGGCCTTCAGAAGCGGCTTATGCAGAGGGCGCGGAATCCAGCGCTCGGCCTGTTTCTTCAGTCGCCTCAGCTCGACACCCCGGCGGAAGAGGTTGCTCACCATGTCATCCTCGTAGCCGAGAATGCCGTTCTCGGCCACTGCGTGAGTGAAGTCCTGAACATAGTGCGACAGGCTGGTGATCTCAATACGGGCGAAGGAGTCCGAGAAGAGCCAGCCGCAGAAGTAGCCGGAGGCCTGAGCGACGTAGCCGTAGGCGCGCTCAATGGCATGGAGGATGGTTCCGTCAATATTGTTCGGCTCAGGCGGGAAGTCATCCCAGTCCCAGCCGTGGTCGAACAGCGGCTTGAGAGCGGCCGGCCGGAACCAGAACATGGTGCCCAACGGGGCGATGGGCAATTTGCTCTCATCGATCGGGACGTTCAGGTTCAGCTCGTCCTTCACGAGAGTCTTCGTGCGCTCGAAGTTCGGCCCCCATCCCATGGTGAAGATGGGGAAGTAGTCACCGTGGTTGGGAGGGGTGGGCGCGAGGAGCCCCAGACGCGGCTCGGCGTCGAAGGTGGCGATGACGTTCTTGACGAAGTCTCGGGTGGGCAGCAGGTTCTCGAAGCACTTGATCGCGAACCCGTCTCCAACGGAGTAGGGCTTGACCTGAGTGACTTTTTTGTCGTGGGTGAAGCAGACGAGGTCGTAGTCGTTGATGATGTCCTTGCAGCCCACCAGGAGCGCGCTGACGTCCCGACCCCGGTTCTCAATGAGGCGCACGGTCACGTTGTAGGGAAGACCCTTGCAGGCCTCCTCCACCAGTTCCGCCTTCTCCTGGGATCCGACGGTGAGGATGAGGTCCGCCCCCTCGGGCATGGACTTGACGTAGGCCAGCGTGGACTCCAGGAGATCCATGTAGTACAGGTGCGCAATGAGGGCGACCTTCTGCGGCTTGGGCTCGCGGGCCACCGCCTGCGTGGGCAGGACGTAGGTGAGCTGGAGATTCTTGACGAGATCCTCCATGTTCATCGAGCGCAGGACGTTGTCCCAGATGAGGTTCGTGTCAAAGTCGGTGTGATCGCGCAGGTATTCGTAGAGGTCGAGGGAGGTGTTGCCGACGGACTGGCGAACCAGGTCCTGGTAGTCGTGGAAGAAGGAGCGGCGCTTGAAGATGGGGCAGCGCTTCTCCTCGATGAGTCGCTTGGGGGCGAAGAGCACCGGGGAGAAGGTGTAGCCCTCCAGGTCCTCGGTGTTGACGTAGACGTCTGAGGTGAAGCCGAGCCGCTCGAAACGCTGGGTGAAGGGCGCCTCGTGAAGTCCTACCGAGTCCTCGTAGGAGTTCATCTGAGGAAGGTTGTCCCAGTAGTCCTGGAAGGCCTTGGAGGAGACCAGGGAACGCCGGTAGGCGTGGAAGTGGGACTGGAGGTGGCGCGGAAGATACCCCTCGGCCGCATGCCCGAAGGGGTCGTAGGGAACCTCATGGAACCAGGTGATGCCCCAGAAGTCGATGTCCCGGCTGGCCATCTCGGTGAACATCTCCTCGAAGGGGTACACCGGTCCCATGATGGTGGCGTTGAACAGGACGACCTCGTCGAACTCGACGAGCCTGTCCCAGCCGTAGCTCTCCATGGCCGTCTTGTAGGCCCAGGCATCCAGGCCCTTGTTCTCCCGCAGGATGATGTTGTCCGTGAAGGCGGTCAGCTTGGCATAGCTCTTGGCGGTCAGCTCACCGTTGACGACAATGACCAGCTCGGAGAGGTTCTTGACCATGTCAGTGAGCAGGGTCTCCACGTAGGAGTCCACGATGCCCTGAGCGTCGAAGAAGAAGAAGATCCCGAGTCGCTTCGGGTCCTGGCCGAGCGTTGCCATAATGTCCCTTCTGGGCAGTGGTTCGAGCCGCTCACCGTGGCGGAAGAGCGGAGTAATACGGTTTCCCCGGGCGCGTCAGCCCGCGCTTGAGGCGAGGATACGGCGGATCTTGGTCGGGTCACCCCACACCCCCGGCGAGTCGTAGGGCCGATCCGGGAATGCCCCGTACTCCAAGGTGATGTCCAGGTCGTTGTCCCGGATATAGGCCTCGACACGCTCGGCCAGGCTCATCGGCTCACCGGTGCAGGCGTTAATGATGCCGTCGACCTCGGTCTGGTCCACGATCGCGGCGATCTGCGTGGCCAGCTCATCCACGGAGATGAAGTCGTAGCGGTTCTTACCCGTGGTGAAGGGGAAGGTGGTACGCCCCTCCTCGGCGGCCTCCAGGAGCTTGGAGAAGATCGAGTTGCCGAACTTGTCGTCGCCCACGATGTAGTAGGCGCGGATCCACTGGGCGACGGCGTCGTGTGCCTTGGCCGACAGGAAGGTGGTCTCCCGCAGTGCGTTCTTGGCGATGCCGTACAGCGAGGCGGGGTTGCACGGGGAGTTCTCGTCGATGGCGCCCTCCCAGTAGCCAACCTCATGCATGGTGCCCATGACGGCGAGCTGCTTGAGACCGCCCGCGTAGAGGTTCTCAATGAGGTTGACGTGCTTGGCCAGGTCGTCCATGTGGGCGGGCGAGGCGTGCTTGAAGCCGTCGCGCCAGGCCATGTGCAGGACGACGTCGGGGCGCCCCATCTGGTCGTAGATGTCGGCGTCCCCGGAGAAGAGGTCCAGGGAGAGCCTCTCCGCCCGCTCGTCGACGCCGTCGAGTCGCAGGTCGAGGGCCTTGACATCCAGGCCACGCTCCAGGAGCGCGGTGACGACGTGGCGACCGATGTAGCCGCCTGCTCCAGTGACGAGAACTGTCTTTGCCATGGTTCTGGATCCTAACAGGTGCGGTTGCGGAGCAATCACTTGGTTCTGCCGCTGATGGACATGAGGAGATCACCGTTGACGGTCGTTCCGTTCTCCGTGGTCGGGAACTGGTCAACCGCGGGATTGATCTCGACGACGGCGCTGCCGCCCTCGGTCAGCTCACTGGTGATCGTGACGGTGTACTTCTCGCCACCGCGCAGGACGAGTCCCTTGGCCGGGAACTCGTGCAGACCCTCGTGGAGAGAGTTCGCCGGCGCCGCGGTCTTGAAGACCCGGGCACCGGAGGCGTCCGTCACCTCGACGTTGACCACCGAGGAGTCGAGCCACTGGATGTCTCCGGCCAGGAAGGCGATATTGAGGGAGCTGACCTCCACGGTGGACGGCAGGGTGATGGTCTCGGAGACGCTGGCCCCGTCGCCGAGGATGTTGACGCTCCCCGCCTGAGGGGTGTCGGTGACCGCTGAGTACGCCACCGGAACGGCCGGCACGAAGTAGGGGATCAGCACCAGCGCGCTGAACGCCGCAGGCATGGTCAGGCGCGACCAGGCCGCAGAACGCGGGACCCGCTCGCCCTGCCCCAGCTTCTCCACCATCTCGGTGCGCGGGAAGTTGATGAAGAGGATCGCCAGGGCGCAGGCGATCATGAAGCCGACGATGAAGGAGCCCTGCCGGCTGATTCCCACGACGTCGAGGAACTGCGCGGGGGTCTCATACCGGGGCTGCGCCGTCGGAGTCATCAGGTGAGGCAGGAGCAGCTGATCGAGGATCGACCGGTTGTACATGGAGAAACCGGTGAAGGTGTACATGAGGAACAACGCGGTTCCTACACCCATCTCAAGAGCAGAGTTGAGCAGCACGTGACGCGGGTTGAGGAAGATGATGAGCACCGCGAAGGGCGAGACCATGACGGCCCAGTAGGGGTTGAGCGGGACGACCGTGGCGAAGACGAGGTAGATGGCCATGCAGATGTAGACCGCGTCGGCCGCCAAGGCCTTCGTCCCCTGAGGGCGGCGCAGGTAGGCGAAGATGACGATCCCGACCATGAACACCACGAAGATCGGAATCATGCTGCTCTGCCACGGGACCCCCACGGCCGTGAGCCTCTGAAGCATGCTGCTCATGAATCCGCCGGTGGACGCCTTGTAGGCCACATTGCCGTGGTAGATGGCGCGGCACCCGACCAGACCGATGAGCCCGACAATGACCTGGAGGGCCACCACGCGCAGCCGCTTCTCCCTCAGCAGCAGGAGCGGCACGAAGATGAACAGGGCGAAGAGCTTGAGCGTGTTGGCGATCGCGAACCACAGCAGGAACCTGCCCAGCCGGCCACGCAGGTAGGCGCGCAGCCCCAGCAGGATGAAGACGATCATGATGATGTCGTACTGGACGATGACGAAGACCGGGACGAACAACGTCATCGACGACAGGAAGAAGAAGGCGACCCACTTGCTGCGCTGCCGGCTGACGCCGAGGTCGCGCGCGATATCCACCAGCACCTTGGCGGCGAGAAGCGCGGCCAGCACCATCATGGTCTTGAGCCACAGCTGCGCCGGCGTCGACAGCAGGTACTGGAAGCCGGTGATCCGGTAGATGATGTAGGTCGGCAGGTTCCACAGCCCGAAGAGCAGGTAGAGCGGGATGTCGTAGACCGCCGGGTGACCGGTCGAGGTGTGCTCGATCGCGATCCGGTAGAAGTCGCCGATCCTCCCCTGAAGAACCGAGTCCAGGAAGTTGAAGGAGTGCTCGAAGGTGGCTCGCACGTCCCCGTAGAGGAAGAAGGCGTAGGCGCCGAGCAGGATGATGCCCAGCAGCGCCCAGTCCACAAGGCCGGGACGCTCGGTACTGCTCCACCAGGAGCCCAGGCGGCTGTCCACCACGCGCTCGACCAGCCGGCGTCCCTGATCGCTCGTCGTCTCAGTGAGCGCGCGCACCCGTGCGGTGAGGCCGGCGGCGGAGCGGGTCTGCGGCGTGGAGTCGTGATCGGTTTTCTCGGCGTCGTTGTTCTTGACCTGACTCGTTCTGTTCTTCGCGGACTTACCGGACACGAGAGCCTGCCTGTTCATCGGGGTGGTGGACAGTGGTCGCCCCGCCGGAGGCGCCGAGACGCTCCAGGAGGGCTTTGCGGGAGATGAAGTTGTAGATGAGCACGATCGCCGTGGCGAGGATCTTCCCCAGGAAGGGGCTCATGCCGGCGAGGTCGGCGCAGACGTAGAGGATGAGTGTGTTCAAGCCCAGTGCGACGACATTGAGCAGAACATACAGCGTGAATTCCTTGAGGACACTGACATTCTCCTGCGCCTCGAAGACGTAGCGCCTGGAGAGGATGTAGTTGAGGACCACTGAGGTGGAGAAGGATGTCGCACTGGCGATGAGGTGGGGTACGCCCAGCCCGTACAGCACGGTGAAGAGGCCGAAGTCAACGCTGAAGGAGATGCCGCCGACGACGAGGAATCGCCCGAACTGCGCAAGGAGGGGACGCAGTTTCTCCTGGAGGGTGCTCAAGAGGCGTTCCCGCCGGGGCGTTCCTGCACGGAGGGACCCGCCTGCGACGACGCCGGGCCGCCTCCGAAGCTCGAAGGACCTTCGGAGGGCCCGAAGTTGAGGCGCTCACCGATGACCACGCGAGGCTTGCTGACGACGCGCCCGTTGATGCTGAGAATGTACTCGCCCAGGATTCCGATGAAGAACAGCTGAATGGAGCCCAGGAAGAACAGGCCCACGGTGCGCGAGGCCTCTCCCACTGGATAGGCGTTCCAGTCGATGAGCTTCTTGACCAGGACGAAGGTGGCCAGGCCCAGGCAGATGATGCCGACGAAGGTGGCCACGAAGGTGGCCATGCGCATCAGCAGCTTGGTGGAGCTGGTGATGCCCTGCATGGCGAAGTCGTAGTTGCGCAGGAAGTTGAAGTTCGACTTCCCCCGGGAGGACTGGGCCTGATCGTACTGGACGATCTCGAGCCCGATTCCGTACTCGGCGACCACCGTCTTGAAATAGGGCTGAATATCGCCGATCTGCCGCAGAACATCGATGAACTCGACGTCGTAGAGCCCGTACCCGGTGAAGCGCGCGATCTGAGGGGTGTCGGCGAACCAGTCGATGAGCTTGTAGTAGAGGTGACGGCATCCCGTCATGACGAAGCCCTCATCAGAGGATCTCCTCTGCCCGATGACGACCTTGGCCCCGGCCTCCCAGCGGGCCACGAACTCCGGGAGGTTCTCAGGAGGGTCCTGGAGGTCACCGAAGAGCATGAAGGTCGCGTCCCCCGAGCCGTAGGTGAGCGCCGAGAAGACATTCCGGTGAAAACCGAAGTTACGGGCGTTGAAGACCGCCTTCACCCGCTTGTCCTCACCCGCCAGAGCGCGGATCGCGTCGCGAGTGCCGTCCGTCGAGTAGTCATCGACGAAGATGATCTCGTAGTCGTACTGGGGAAGATGCGTGTGAAATACCGAGTTCAGTCGGTCATACATCAACCTGACGCTTTTTTCCTCATTGTAACTGGGGATGACGACGCTGATCTTCTTCATGGACAGGTCAAAGGTCCTCACGTGACTCATTGATCGAGGCAGGGGCTCCACCAGGGGCTCCAAGGGGCATACCCGACCATGCCGGCAGGAGGTGCGGGGAGCACCTCACGATATGCTAACACCTCGCTCAATCCCCATTGCCCTCCCCCCGATGGCGGCCGCCACCGCGCAAACGCCTGCCAGCACTCGTCGCGGCGCGCGCCAGGCCCGAGGCCCCGCCGGTCAGGTAGCGGTAGGCGGGCTTGAGAGCACTGCCCATGTCGGGGTGGTGGGCGTCGACGTAGGTGCGCACCCGGGCGCCGACTCCGGCCAGCGGCCCGAACCTGGCCTGGAGGAACCTGACCTGCTCATCGGTGTGGGCCGGAAGGTCCGCGGTGACGACTCGATGCTTGTAGGCCAGGGCCCCGTAGAGCCGCCCGGCCCAGACAGGAGTGAGCACCTCGCGGGGGTGGAAGCCGCTGGACATGGCCGCATAGACGGTCAGCAGCTCGAGCACCTCGGCGGCGCGGGCGCGCCTGAGGCGCTCGGCAGACTGCTCGGGGCCGGCGGCGGCCTGGTCGGTCAGCCGCACGAGCTCCTTGGCCCCTTCACTCAGGGTACGCAGCGCTTCGGGGCGGGCCATGAACATCGCGCCGGGAGGAGCCACGGGGGCGACCGGATCGAGCTCCACGCTCAGGCCGAGCCGCCGGGTCAGGGCCTTGGCGGCGCCGGCCAGCCCGTCCCACGTGGGTCCTCCGTGGGCCCGTCCGATGTGTCCGGCGGCGGGCATGGCCACGCCGAGGCCGCGGTGACGCGCGAAGAGGTCGATGAGGCCGGCCACGTACTCCGGCGAGTCCAGCAGGCAGTCGAGTGCCTGCCGGTGGGCGACGTCGTCGGCCCGCGTACCGGGGCCGGGCGGGGGCCCCACGGCGATCCGCAGGACAAGGGGGCCACCGTCGCCACCCTCGTCACCGTCGCCACTGTCGCTGCCGCCGGCGGCGCGCCCGGGATCCCAGAGGTCGTCGCACTGGGTGAGGAAGGCGATCGTGCCCCGCGGGTCGAGGTCGCGCACCAAGCGGAAGGACACATCCCCTTCCCTGTGCGCTGAGTCCTCCTGTGTGTCCTCCCGAGTGGGACGGCGTCCGGTGACCCGCTCCAGGTCGGCGGCATCCAGCGGTTCAGGCGAGGTGACTACGACCCGCCAGTGCGCCGGCACGCTCGCCAGGCGTCGGGCCAGGCCATCGGCCTCGGCTCGCTCGAGCGCCTCCCTCCCCGCCGGGACGTGGACGACGACGCAGCCCGAGGGCCGCCGCGCAGGCGAGCTCACCTCGACGTCGGTCCCCGCGTCCCCGGGGACGCACCCGGTCACGACCTCGGTGAGGCCGGCATTGACGATGAGGTCTCGGGCGGCCGCGGTGTGGACGACGTCGGACAGGATGAGGTCCTCGCTGTAGCCGGCGGCCACGGCGGCCTCCAGCAGCTCCCCACCGACGACGGCCTGGCGGTCCTGGTGGAGCGGGTCGTGGAAGAGGGCGCGTCGCTTGAGCAGGGGGCAGCCGTCGGCCAGCAGCGCCGGGGCCTCCTCGATGGCCGGGTTCTCCGAGCGGTAGCGGTCCACGGGGAAGGCAACCTGCCAGGTGTGGCCGAGCTCGGCGAAGTAGCCGGTGAAGCGCGACTCGTGCCACTGGATGGAGTCGCGGTAGGAGGTGACCGGCGGCATCTGCTCCCAGTACTCCCGGAAGGCCGGGTCCGTCAGGAGCCTGCGGCGCACCGCGATCCAGTGGGACTGGAGGTGGCGGGGCAGCTCGCGCTGGGCGAGGAAGGGGTGGGGGCGCATGGTGGCGTGCTCGGTCATGCCCCAGAAGGAGATATCGCCCCAGTTCGCGGCGCGGGTGAGGACCTCCCCCCAGGGCCGCAGCGGCGCGTAGGAGGTGTGGTTGGTCAGGATGAGCTCGTCGAAGTCGGCAAGCCGTTCCCAGCCCAGGTGCTCCAGGCCGGCTCGGTAGGCGCCGGCGTCGAGCCCCTCATTGGGGCGCTGGAGGATCTCATCACAGCAGGTCCCCAGGCGGGCGCGGTCGGCTTCGCCGATGGGTGAGTTGGAGACCAGCAGGATGTGGTTGGCGTGGGGCCGCAGGGAGCTGAGCGCGGCAACGACGTAGTCGCGGACCTGATGATGAGGATCGAAGTGGAAGTAGACGAGTCCTCGGTTCATGTGGAGGTCCTTCCCGGCAGGTGGTCGATGAAGGCGGCTGGTGAGGAAGCGGTGAGGCGGCCAGTGTCTCATGAGCTGTCTCATGCACTTCTGGCCGCCTCGCCGCTCCCCCGGTGCGAGATGTCAGCGGATGGCCACCTTCCCGTTGGGCGCCACGGAGATGCTGCCCTTCTCAAAGGTCTGGGTCATGGTGCCGTCGGCCTGGCGCACTGCGCGCCCGGTGGGCAGCCCCACCTTGGAGCGCTCCCAGCCGGCGGCGGCCCAGGCGTTGAGGATCGAGCCGTGGATGAAGCTGACCCGACCCCCGGGGCGCCAGTAGGCGATGCCGCCTTCGAAGATCTGGTGACGGCTGCCACCGACCCCTACCACGCCACCGCTGCGCGGGTAGCCCATGGACCCGGTCTGATAGCCGTAAGCGCCCCAGGCACTGAGCACCGGCTCACCCACGAACTGCGCACCAGTCGCCGGGCTCCAGTAAGCCACCCCGCGCTCGAAGCGCTGGAACACTCCACCCTTGGTGGAGGCGGTCTCGTTGGAGGTGGGCAGCCCCAGCCAGGAGCGCTCCCAGCCGGCGGCGGCCCAGGCGTTGAGGATCGAGCCGTGGATGAAGCTGACCCGGCCCCCGGGGCGCCAGTATGCGATGCCGCCTTCGAAGATCTGGTGACGGCTGCCGCCGACTCCTACCACGCCACCACTGCGCGGGTAGCCCATGGACCCGGTCTGATAGCCGTAAGCGCCCCAGGCACTGAGCACCGGCTCACCCACGAACTGCGCACCAGTCGCCGGGCTCCAGTAGCCCACCCCGTGCTCGAAGCTCTGGAACACCCCACCCTTGGTGGAGGCCTGGACGCCGGAGGTGGCCGCTCCGATCCAGCCGTTGGCACCCAGGGCGCTGCGCAGGGCGACGGCTCCCGGATGGTCCTGGGGCACGGTCGACGACGCACCACTGCTTCCCCCCTGCGGGGAGGAGCCCTGCGCCTTGGCGATGGCGCGGATGGTGCCGAGCTTGGAGTAGCCGACGTTGCCGGGGCAGGTGGTGTAGCCGACGTCGCGGTGCCCGAGGATGCGGGGCATGGAGATGGTGGAGCCGGCCTGGTAGCGCTCGGTCGTCCACACGTGCAGGCCCGCCCAGCCGGTGACATCGGAGATGCCGGCTCGTTTGAGGAACCATCCGGCCATCTTGCCCACGGAGCTCAGTTGGGCATCCGAGGGGGACACCGTGCTGTAGTCCCCCATCATGGAGATGCCCATGGTGCCGGTGTTGACGCCGCGGGCGTGCGCCCCGATGCTCATCCTGCCGGCCGGTGCCGCCACGGAGCCGGAGCGCCCCTCGAAGACGGTGCCGAACTTGTCGACGAGGAAGTTGTAGCCGATGTCGCCCCAGTCCAGGACGACCGCGTGGTAGTAGTAGATGCCCCGCACGATGGAGGCGGACTGGCCTGCTGAGTAGCTGTTGGTGCCTGCGGTGTGGTGGACGACGACGTGGCCGGCTCTCGCGTACTCGGGATCCCAGCTCATGTAGGAGGCATTGGCCCCCCACTCGGCCCGGGTGGTCACCGCAACCGGCAGGCCGTTAGCGGTCGTCGCAGCCGGTGCAACGACAGGCACAGTGGCTGGTGCAGTGGCTGGCGAAGCAACCGATGCTGCGGCGGGCTGGGCGACCGGCGCGGGGCTCGCGGACAGCGTCATGGCGGCCGGATCCACCTGAGTGCCCTGGTTCTCCATGGCGGAGGCATCCTCGATGACGGGGGTCGGTGCAGCCTCAGTGGTCTTGAGGTCGTCGGCATCGAGGACCTCCTCGCCCTGCGGGCGGGAGGGGACCAGGGCCAGCTTGAGCCCAGCGGGAAGCGAGCCGCCGACGACGGAGGCCTGGATCGCGTCGGCCCCGCCGGTGACGAACTCCCCCGTGCCGGGGGTGGCGCGGTCGTCGCGGCCGGAGTCGGCCGCCTCACTCAGGTACCAGGGCGACCAGCTCCCGTTCTCCCGCACGCGCAGGTAGATGCGCACGCCGTCGGGCAGGTCGGCACCACCGGTCCAGGTGAAGCCGGCGACGAAGAAGCGGTCAACCTCGAGGGGGTCGGTGAGCAAGGCGGCGTCCGCCTGCGGATCCGTGGCCGCCGGCAGGATCGACGGGGCCGGGCCGCCGGCTGCTCCCATCGTCTGAGCGAGGGCGGGCACGGTGGCGGTTGCGCCGAGCACCGGCGCCGGACTCACCGAGGCGGCGTTATCGGAGCCACTGGCCTCCTCGGTCGACGGCCTTGGCGTCTGGGCGTCCGCCCCATCGCGCGACCCCGAGCCGGAGCCCTGCCCCGGCGAGGCCTGGACGTCGTCGAGCCCCGACTGCGCCACCTCGGTGGCCTGGCCGCTAACGGTGGTCAGGTCGAGGATCTGCACCGGAGCGGGGACCTCGCCCTGACCACCGGAGTCGCCGGCACCCGGAGCGGCACCGGCCACGGGCACCAGGCTGGACAGGAGCAGTGAGGACAGGGCGATGAGCCCGGCGGAGCGGCACGCGTGTGCGCGGGCGCTGAGACCACCGGCATGGCCACTGAGGCGATGGCCGCCGCGGGGGGCGATGCGGCCAAGAGCGCGAGGGACGTTCATGGGGTTCCTTTGAGGTGATACCGACGGGCGTCCATCAGGCCTCACCATCACAACCGACGACGCGCTCCCTCGAGAGGCACGAAATCTAATTTCTGAGCAATTTCCAAGAGATTGCTGATAGTTTACTGAATGTCACGGAGGGTCCTTGACGGCGCCGGCTGCATCGGCACCCAGAATCCCGGAGACCACCAGCCCACCCCACACCTTTTCTTGAGGCTCCGCGGTTTTACCGGTTCACGGCACGTCTATTGCAATCCGGTCTCACCACCCCAGGACCCTCGGTCCGACTGCGCCGGCCCGGAAGTCGCGCTCTGCAGCCGCCCGTGAGCTCGAGCGCACTCCTGTGGCATGATGGCGTCGGCCATGATGGGCGCTCAGCGCCCGCAGTTCCCACGTATCGGAGCGAGTTCTATGCACGTCCTCATCACCGGAGGCGCCGGCTTCATCGGCGCCAACTTCGTCCACCAGACCCTGGTGCGCCACCCCGATGCCACCGTCACCGTCCTGGACAAGCTCACCTACGCCGGGAACAAGGGCTCACTGGCGGACCTGGGCGACCGCGTCACGCTCGTCGTCGGGGACATCGCCGACGCCGACGTCGTCGACCCGCTCGTCGCCCAGGCCGACGTCGTCGTCCACTTCGCTGCCGAGTCTCACAACGACAACTCGCTGCGCGACCCCTCCCCCTTCATCCAGACCAACCTCGTGGGCACCTTCACCCTCCTGGAGGCGGTGCGCCGCCACAAGGTGCGCTTCCACCACATCTCCACCGACGAGGTCTACGGGGACCTGGAGCTGGACGACCCGGCGAAGTTCGAGCCGACGACGCCCTACAACCCCTCCTCCCCCTACTCCTCATCCAAGGCCGGAAGCGACCTGCTCGTGCGCGCCTGGGTGCGCTCCTTCGGCGTGGAGGCCACCATCTCCAACTGCTCGAACAACTACGGGCCCTACCAGCACATCGAGAAGTTCATCCCGCGTCAGATCACCAACCTCATCGACGGCGTGCGCCCCAAGCTCTACGGCGCCGGCGAGAACGTGCGCGACTGGATCCACGTCCTGGACCACAACGACGCCGTGTGGGACATCATCGAGAAAGGCCGCATTGGCGAGACCTACCTCATCGGCGCCGACGGCGAGAAGAACAACAAGGAGGTCGTCGAGCTGATCCTGGAGCTCATGGGCCACGCTCCCGACGACTACGAGCACGTCGCCGACCGCCCCGGTCACGACATGCGCTACGCCATCGACAACTCCAAGCTGGTCCAGGAGCTCGGCTGGGCGCCGAGGTTCACCGACTTCCGCTCCGGCCTGCAGGCCACCATCGACTGGTACCGGGACAACGAGGCCTGGTGGCGCCCGCTCAAGGCCGAGGTCGAGGCCAAGTACGCCGCCCAGGGGCAGTGACCGGGCGGCGCCGCCATCGAGCCGCCAACGACAAGTCATGACGTGTGGGGTCCCCGCGGGGGCCCCACACGCGTCTGCGCCCGGCGATCCTCGTGTCAGCATCCAGAATGACCATGGGCGGGCAAAGCCGTATCAAGTGAGACAGGTTCTCGCCGCCATCGAGAAGAAGGGAGAGACGGAGACATGAGTACAGCCATCGACACTGCAAGGTACAGCTTCTGCGTGACGTGGTCAGCGAGGTGGTCGCCGACCTCCTCGCGTCAGGGGAAGCAGTGCCAGAGCCTCTATCGACCCGTCACTATGTGCTGTCTCCTCACTTCTGAGACATGTGAGTGTCATGACTTCTGAGACACCCGCTCGGGCGGAAACCCGGGGCAGGCTGGTGGCCCTGGAGGCGAGGGTGGCTTAGGGGCGAGGCATGACGGGGTGTGGGTGTCCATGGTGCTGACATTAAAGGCGCACCGGCGCAGCACACCGAAGAAGAACCGCAGGATTCCAACGATCCCCGCTGGGCGCTTCGACGCCAGGCTCGTCAATGTCAGCGCTGTGGACACCGGGCCGCGCAGGAGCGAGAGTCCGGGGTTCGTACGGCAGAGCCCGGTGCCTCCCTCACAGGTTCTCCTCCACCGCTCCCTGCCCGCCGTCTGCGCAGGGTCCCGGCAGTCATGGTTTGACTCCGGCCCCACCCAGAACTGGCTCGAGATGGCCCGAGTCGGCTTGCTCCACGAGGGTCGGGATCCACTGGCGAAGGGTTGTGCGTACTGCACGAAGGCCCCACCTACCCAAAGTGCACCCAACCCTCCTCCAGTAGCACCCCACCCTCGTGCAGTGCGCGCCAGACGACGCCAGCAACCACCAGAGCGACCGGGTCAGCCCCTCCGACAGGTCGAAACAGCAGCTCTCCCATCTCTCTCCCATCTGGCAGACCCACCCAACCGGTGTCTTGAGATGTCATGACATCCGAAACTCTCAGAAGTCATGAGACAACACAATCGACCCGTCACTACTCGGGTAAGTTCCAGCTGCGCCTCGGCGAGGACCTGCACCGACGTCTGGCCATGGAAGCAGCAGAGCAGTCCACCAGCTTGAATCAGTACGTCGTGCGAAAGCTGGCCTCAGTCTCCTGACTCAGGATCGTGAAGTAAGCCCCCTCAGTCGCAGGCGGTGATGCGCCACAGTGAGGTGCTGCCCTGGGAGTCGATGAGCTCGAGCCCCTCGCTGGGGATCCGGGTCAGCGGGGCGTCCCAGCGCAGGGGGGCCGCGCCTGCCACGGAGCCCGCGGCCGTGGCGTCCGAGCTGCTGTAGAAGTAGCGCACGCCCAGCTGGTTGAGGAGCGCGCAGGTCCGCGAGCCCTTCTGGCCCAGGGTGGGCCAGGCAGAGGGCAGGGTCGCACCCAGGGTTCCAGGTGCTGTCTGGTCACGCGTCGGGTAGACGACGTGGACCCCGCCCAAGGACCACAGGTGGGCGGCCCCTCGCGATGGCGCTCCGAGGACGACCGCGTCCTGAGGCAGGACGCTCCTCGAGCGCTCAATGAGCGCCAGGGCGTCCTCGGTCAGCAAGGTCCCGTACTTGATGCGCTGCGGGTCGTAGACGGAGGCGACGAGGTTGCGTTCCAGGGGGACCCTTGCCACCACCGGCAGAAGTACAAGCGCTGCCAGCATGGCCACCGCCGCACGCTGCGGCCGGGCCCCGCCGACCCGTGAGGCCAGTCGACGCAGCAGCCCCCACAGTCGTCGCCCAGGCCGCCCGGCCCCGGCCTGCACCATGAGAACGAGCGCCGGCAGGATGACAAGCGGAAGGATCCGGGCCTTCTGGAGGTACCAGGGCGCCCCGAGCTGACGGCCGGCCCACTGGGGTCCCCCCACGAGGACCACAAGCAGCAGCGACAGGAGCCACATGACGAGCCAGGGGCGCTGATCCCGGTGTGCACGTGCCGACCATGCCGCCGCCAGGGTGAGTCCGCCGAACACGATCCCGACGGGCACGGAGGCCCCCGGGACCGCCCCGTACATCGGCAGGTCGATGAGCGCCTGCCCCAGGGTCGCCACGATGCCGCCCACTCCCCCGGCCGGGCGCTGATAGCCCAGGACAGAGGCCAGGGAGGCGCGCATGACCCAGGCCCCCATTGCCAGGACCAGCACGGACGCGACCGCTCCGACCACCAGGAGGGCGCGGCCGCCCCGCCTGGTGGCGCTGCGACGCCATCGGGAGACGAGGAGGTTGACCAAGAAGGGTGGGCTCAAGACGGCGAGGTTGAACAGGCCGGTGCCGTGCGCCGCCACCACGCCGCCGGCGGCGGCCAGGGCGAGGAGGACCAGTACCAGACGCAGGCGCCACGAGGAGGTTTCCTGACGCAGCAGGTCGTAGAGCACGAGGACGCCGGGAAGCCCCACAACACTCAGGGCGTAGGGCCACACTGCCAAGGCCGTCATGGGCAGCAGTGGGAAGCCCACCACTGCGGCGCTGAGCGCGAGCACAACGGCGACCGCGCAGGTCTGTTGCCTGCGGCGGGCTCGGTCCGTCTCCGAGGCCCGGGCGGCGTCAAGACCTGCGGCCCGGGCGAGCAACCCCAACAGGCTCAGCGGCCAGACCACCGCGGTGAGGGCCAGCACCCCCGCGGTACTGACCGGGGCCGGGCTGCCCGGTGCCAGCGCCACCACCCCGTGCCAGACCGTGGGGTAGTAGACGGCGCGACCGGAGTAGAGGGCGGACAGGCCCCCCAGCATAGAGGCGTTACCGCCCTCACGGATGGCCGCCACCGCGTTGAGGTGGAAGGTGGCGTCGAAGACCTGCGCCGGGTAGCCGGGCCCCGGCAGGACGGTCAGAATCACCCCGGCCGGCACAGCAACGGCCACGGTCAGGCCTGCAGCCAGGATCACCCACTCGTCCCGGCCCTGCGACGCCGCTCGTCGCGCACGCTCCGGCGGAGCACCGACGATCAGACGTGCCATCAACGCCAAGACCGCCGTCAGGCCGGCGATCACCGCCCACCCCCAGGGGAGCCAGGGCAACGCGAGGGTGTGGGCGAGGATCTCCGTCGCCGCGATAATCGCCGAGCCGAGCGCGGGAGCCACCGCCAGCGACGGCAGTGCGGCAAGGCGCGCCGAGCGTCCCACGATCCAGCCGGGCACCAGGAGCAGCCCGGCCACGACGAGCGTGGCGGCCGTCAGAATCCAGCCGGAGTCTCCGGACAGCCCCGCCGCCACGCTCGCAGTCATTCCTCCTGCCGACCTCAGAGCGCCTGCGGGGTCACTCGCCTCCGCCGATGGTCAGGCGCGGCACACCGGTCCACTTGGCGGCGTCGGTGGCGCGGCGTCCGTCCAGCAGGAGGCGCAGCCCGGGCAGGTCGGCGGCGGAGAGCTCGCCGTACTCGGGGTGGTCGGCCTGGACGATGGCGACGTCGACCTGCTCCCCCAGGTGGTAGGGGGTCCAGCCGAAACCGGCCAGCTCCTCGTCGGTGTACATGGGGTCGTGGACGAGGACCTCGGCGCCGGCCTCGCGCAGGGCCTCCACGGTGGGGAAGACCCCGGAGAAGGCGGTCTCCTTGACCTTGCCGCGGTAGGAGGCCCCCAGCACGACGACGCGCAGGCCCTTGAGCGAGCCGAGCACCTCGGTGGCCCGACCCACCACGTAGGCGGGCATCGTGGCGTTGAAGGTGCGGGCGGTGCGCACCACGGAGGCGTCGGGGTCGGTGGACAGGTACAGGCGCGGGTAGACCGGGATGCAGTGCCCGCCCACCGCGATGCCGGGGCGGTGGATGTGGGAGTAGGGCTGGGAGTTGCAGGCCTCGATGACGCGCTCGATGTCGAAGCCGGCCTTGTCGGCGTAGACGGCGAACTGGTTGGCCAGGCCGATGTTGACGTCGCGGTAGGTGGTCTCGGCGAGCTTGGCCATCTCGGCGGCCTCGGCGGTGCCCATGTCCCACACGCCGTTGGGGCGGGGCAGGTCGTCGCGCTCGTCGAAGTCGAGGACGGACTCGTAGAAGGCGATGCCGGCCTGGGTGCCGGCCTCGTCCAGACCGCCCACGAGCTTGGGGTAGCGGCGCAGGTCGGCGAAGACGCGGCCGGTGAGGACCCGCTCGGGGCTGAAGACGAGGTGGAAGTCGGTCCCCTCCTTCAGGCCGCTGATCTCCTCGATCATGGGCTTGAAGCGGCCCCGCAGCGTGCCGACGGGCAGGGTGGTCTCGTAGGAGATGAGGGTGTTGGGGGTCAGGTGGGCGGCCAGGGAGCGAGTGGCGTCGTCCATCCAGGCGAAGTCCGGCTCCCAGGTGGCGTCGTTGACGAAGAGCGGCACGACCAGGACGATGGCGTCGGCCTCGGGGATGGCCTCGGCGTAGTCGGTGGTGGCGCGCAGGGCGCCGTTGCCGGTGGCGGGGCTCAGGGCTGCGAGCTTCTCGGCCAGGTGGGCCTCGCCGGGGAAGGGCTCGGTTCCGGCGTTGACGGCCTCGACGACGGCGGGGTTGACGTCGACTCCGATGACCTCGTGACCCTTGTCTGCGTACTGGACGGCCAGAGGCAGTCCGATCTTGCCCAGGGCGACGACGGCGATGCGCATACGGGTTGGTCCTTCCGACGGATCAGGCTGAGGCTCAGGTTGATGCTCAGGTGGCGGCTCGGGTAGCAGCCCTCCGTATGATACGGCGCTTACCATGTCCACATGCACGACTTGGACCACACGGACCGCACGGACACGTCCCCTTCCGGATACCGCCTTCACCTGACGTCTCCGACGTGGACGCACGGTCCCGCGGACGCTGAGCCCCCAGCGCCCATAGCGTCCCCAGCGTCCTCGGCGCCCCAGTACCACCTGTGGCGACCGCTACCGCTCGGGTCCGGTGACCTGGAGTCCCTGCGGCGCGAGCGGCCCGAGCGGCGCACGGGGGCCTGGACACTCATCGAGGCCGACGACGGCCTCGTGCGCCTGACCACGGACCACACCCGTTCCCACCACCTGTTGTTCACCCGCGCGGGCGACACCTGGGTCATCAGCGACGACCCTGAGGAGCTGCGCCGACACGCCCCGGCCTGGGTGCGCGATGAGGAGGCCGCCGAGGTCTTCCTGCACTCTGGCTTCACACCGGGGACGCGGACACTGGCCCACGAGGTCTACGCCACTCCGGCCGGATCGGTGGTGGAGCTGCGCCCCGACGGCACCTGGAGCAGCCGCTCGTGGGAGACCTACCGGTACGCCGCTGACCCGATCACCTCCCCAGAGGAGTTCGCGGCCGTCTTCCGTGGCGCGCTCGACACCGCGGTCGAGCGCGTCCTTCAGGACATCGACGGCCGCCAGATCCTCGTTCCCCTCTCCGGTGGGCTGGACTCCAGGCTGCTGGCCGTCTGGCTCAAGCGCCACGGGGCCCGCGACGTGGTGACCTTCACCTACGGGGTGCCGGGCAGCTCTGAGGTCGCCATCTCCCGGGGCGTGGCCGAGGCGCTCGAGTTGGACTGGTTCACGGTCGACCTGGACCCCGCCGAGGTGGCTCGCAGCTGGGCCGGGCCCGACGGCGTCGACTTCCAGAGGCGCACCTGGGGCCTGACCTCGCTGCCGCACGTCCAGGACTGGTACGCCCTGCTCCAGATGCGCCGCCAGGCCCTGATCGACACCGATGCGGTGTTCCTGCCCGGCCACACGATCGTCGGCAACATGCATGACGAGCACCTGCTCGAGGGCAGCCCCTCACGCAACGAGGTACTCACCGCCGCGGCCCGCCACCACTCGCTGCTTCAGGGGGACCGCGATGCGTGGCGCCACCTGCCCCTGCTGCGCCGAGCCGTGGTGAAGGGAGCCCAGGAGGTCTCCTTCCCGACCAACCCGGGCGAGGACCTTCCTGGAGGCGGGCGCTGCGTCCAGGAGCTCCTGGAGTGGGTCAACCTCCAGGAACGTCAGGCCAAGTACATCAACGAGTCCTTCAAGGCCTACGAGGCCTTCGGATACGGCTGGGCGCTGCCGATGCTCGACACCGAGATGTGGCGCGCCTGGCTGCGGGGATCGGAGGAGCTGACCGCCACTCGCGACTGGTACGCGCAGTTCACGGCGGAGGTCTACGGCGAGGCGACGGGCACTGCCTCCCAGCTCTTCGAGGCGCCGGCCGCGCGGATCCCGGCGGGGCCGCGGCGCGCGCTCATGGCGGCACTGACCGTCACCGGCACCCGCACGGCGCTGTCCCGGGCGGTCTCCATGCGCACCATGCTGCGCCACCCCATGGCCTTCGAGGCCTTCAACGCCCCCATGCCCTACACCGAGCAGATCCTGCGCATGTCCAGGGGGGCCACCTCGACGGGCCTGTGGACGCAGCTGTTCCTGGACGGGACCTGGGGCGCCGAGCCCGTCGTCCCCATGAGCTGAGAGCTCTGAGAGCTCATAGTCCCCGATGCGGGCGCTGTCAGAGCGTCAGCAGGCCGTCAGCTGCAGACGTCGATGCGCCACAGCGAGGCCGAGCCACCGGAGTCGACGAGGGTGAATCCGCTGGAGGTGTCGACCTTGTAGAGGCCGGGTCGGAACTTGCTGAGCCGGTTGCCGTTGAAGACGATGTCCTTGTCGGCGTAGAAGTAGTGGATCCCGTGCCGCTGGAGGAGCTCGCACACGTGAGGGTCGGTGTGAATCCGGTTGAAGTTCTCACGCAGGTAGATCCCGTCCTGGTCGTCGGCGGCCTGACCGGGGAAGACCCACACGCTGCGCATACCAGTGAGGATGGGGATGTAGCCGGTCCCGGCCACCGGGTCGCCGATGACGACGGCGTTGTCCGGCAGCTCGTCGGGCAGCCGGCGGATCATGTCGAGCTCGGCCGTGTCCGCGATGAAGCGGGTGTCGCCGTGCACGGGAAGATATCCCTCGCGTACATCGGTGGCCACGGCCCGGCTCCCGATCAGCATGATGGGCAGGCACACGGCCAGGGCGGCGACGGCGGCCCCTGCCCTGAGCACCGCCGTGCTCACGGAGGCCAGGCCGATACGTCCGAGGGCTCCGCGCAGCGCGGAGCCGGCCCGCGCTCCCAGCGGGCTGAGCCACGTGCGCAACGCGTCCAGGGCGACGACGACGAGGAGCACCGCCAGGACGGCGGTCATCGCCTTGATGCGGTGGGGAACCCGGTAGAACAGGCCGGTGAACGCCGAGAGCACCGGGATGGGGGCAATGGCGGCCAGGATGAGGGACATGCTGAAGATCCAGGCCACGACGAGTTCCCAGTTGCGTCGCCGCCACAGGCAGATCGCCGAGCCCAGAAGGCACAGGGTCGCCAACGGCATCTCGATCCACTCAATGGCCCAGCCGCCGAAGTAGTCCAGGGTGATGGGGATGAGGAGCTTGGTGGTCAGGTTGCTCCAGTCCAACTCGGTGTACCTGCCGAAGTGCTGCTGCTGGGGACCGGGCAGCACGACGAAGGCGACGAACGCGACCACCGCCAGGAGGGCGCCGATCCACCAGGCCGCGGCCTGGGCGCGTCGCTCGGAGCGCCAGCTCTTGATCCCCGAGTACACCGCCTGGCACAGGAGGATGCCGAACAGCGGCCACAGGAGCATCGCCGCCGCTGAGGTGTGGATGAGGCAGGACCCGACGAAGAAGGGGATGATCGCGCTCAACGCCATGGCGGCACGCGCCCGTGCGCCCCAAACCGACGTGTTCTGCTCCCGGGCGGCCACCACCATGAGGGTGCGGGCACGGCGCCAGCACTCGATCGACATGGCGATCACGGCCGGGCAGGTGGCCACTGCCATGCAGTAGGGCCACAGCGCCGCACCGTAGGTGAGCCGCCAGGGGAAGACCGGAGCCAGGAGCGAGGCGGCCAGCGCCAGGTAGGGGGCGTGTCGGACCTTGGGCAGGGCGGTACGAGCCAGGTAGACCAGGCCGAGGTACCACACCAGCGCCACGGCCAGCAGCAGGACGTTGTTGGCGATGAGCGTCTCACGCCAGCTCCACGCTCCCAGGCTGGCGACCTGGTGCCACACGATCGGGTAGAAGCCCGCGTGGCTCGTGAGCCCGAACATGCCGGCGTTCGGGTTGAACATCGAGGCGTAGTCCTCGCGCTCGATGATGGCGACCTGCATGTAGTGGTAGAGGGCGTCACCGCTCTGAGAGACCGCGTTGGGCGGGATCGTGAGAATGACGGGCAGCGCGGTGACGGCCCAGAACACCAGGACCGTCAGGAAGAGCCTGCGTTCGGCGCGTCCGCCGTCGGTGCGCATGGTCATGCCCTCCCGCTGGTCCTCGGGCATGAGGAGGATCCCCGGGTCCCAGCGGTCGATGAGACGCTTCGCCGTGGTGGCGGCAAAGGCCAGGAGCGCGGTCGTCACCATGACGGGGATCCAGCCCCAGGGCTTGCCGACGGCGGCCTGGAAGAGCCCGTCGGCCGTCAGGATGAGGGCGCTGATGGTCGGGGCCAGCGCGACGGGACGGATCCCTCTCATTCCGGCGGCGCGCAGCACGAGCCACCCGACCCCGAAGAGCGCAGACAGAAGCAGGACCGCGGTTGGCAGGGTGTTGAACCAGTCGACCAGGCTGTTGGTCACCAACGTTGCGCCTCACTCACTCGACGTACCTCATGGCCCCCAGCACTCTCCTCGCTGCTGTCACCGGCCCTGCCGGCGGCCTCCTGCACGACACGGGCGGCGGACTGCCCCGTGGCACGCAGCGAGCGATGGTCCTCGACCCAGTCGTGGAAGCGCTGCGCCGTGGCGGGCCGCGTACCCGAGGTGATCTCGGCGTCGTAGGTGTCCAGCGCCGTGCTCATGGCCTCGGCGACCGCTGCCGCGTCGTGCTCGGCCGCCCATCCCAGGTCGAAGTCGCGCACGTCCGCGGACACCGGCCCGCGACCGGCGAAGAGCACCGGTGTGCCGCATCCCAGGGCGGAGAGGACCTTGGTGGGGTAGGCGAAGTCGTAGCCCTGCCCGGGCTTGATGGACACCAGGGCCGCTGCGGCGCCCCGCTGCCACACGGCGGCCTCGGCCGCGGGCACGGCCGGGTGCATGATGACGGCCGGGGCGCCGTCGGGGCCCGCGGGCAGCTGGGAGGCGGCCTGGGTGATCTCCTGCCAGGCCGTTCCCCGGCCCAGGAAGAGCAGCTGGGCCTTCGGGTGGGTGCGTCGCACCTGGGCCAGGGCGTGGACGAAGACGTCGGCGCCCTGCCACTCCGAGGCCGTTCCGGCGTAGACGAAGTACGGCCCGCTCAGCCCGATCCGCGCACGGTCCGGCTCGGAGGGGGTCGGCCCGTGGGCGTCGAAGACAGCGGTGTCGATCCCGTTGGGCACGACCCGTATCCGCTGCGCCCAGGACTCGTCGTCCGGTGCCGCGTTCACGAGCTCGGCGACGGACTGGGCGACTCCGTCATTGACGGCGATGACCCGAGCCGCCCCGCCGACGGCGAAGGCCTCGAGCCTCTCGACGGCCCGCACGACGATGTCGGCCGCACCGGTGGAGGCCGCTGCCGCCGACCAGACGTCCGCGGCGTACCACACGTAGGGAATCGCGCGCAGGGCCGCCACGACCCGCACGACCGCGCCGGTCGTCGGGGGCGGCTCCACGAGGATCGCCTCCGGCCGACGGGCCACCAGCAGCCTGAGAGCCAGGGGCAGATCGAAGGACAGGTAGGGCACGTAGCCGCGCAGGTAGCCCGAGGAGTCCCGCAGGACCGGCCAGCGCGAGACCTGGACCCCCTCAGGATCGGGCTCGCCCTGCGGCGCGTCGGCCGGGGCCCGGCTGGTGAGGACCCGCACCGCCGTCCCGTCGGCCGCGAGCGCCTTCTCCACGCTGTCGAGCCGGAAGGAGGCGGCAGCGGCCTCGGGCAGGTGGATGCGGGTGGCCAGCAGGACGCCGTCGGCTCGACCGGAACGGGCGCACCGACGCGACGTCACCGCCGTCGCCAGCGCGGCCGCGGCACCGCCGAGGACCAGAGCGCCCAGCGACGCCTTGACGAAGCCCCGTGCGCTCATCGGTTCCCTCCTGCTCGCAGCGTGCGGGCCTGGGCCAGTGCGCCGGCCCGAACCGCCTGCATGTCCTGGGCGACCGTGCGCGCCCGACTGAGCCAGGTGTGCTCCTGGCGGGCCTGCCGGGCCCGGCCGGCGGCCTCGGCGACCTCCTGGGGGTGCTGGAGGAGCCTGCGCAGCAGTCCGGAGAGCACTGTAGCGTCATACGGAAGGGTCCAGCCGGCGCCGGCGGCGCCCACGACCTCGGCGGCCAGGGTCCCCTGGGAGGCGATGACCGGTTTGCCGCGTCCGAGGTACTCGTAGAGCTTGACCGGGGAGGCGAACTCCCGATACGGGTCCGGCTCGACGAACAGGACGCACAGGTCGGCGCGCTCGTAGAGGGCGGTGAGCTCCTCCCCGGAACGGTGCACGACCTCGATCCGGCCGCCGGCGGCCTCCACCAGGTCGGCGTACTGGTCGCCGGCCGCCTCCCACTGGTCGGGGCGGGTGCAGATGGTCAGGCTGGTGCCGGGCACGTCGACGACGGCGCGCAGGCACTCCTGGAGCCGGTAGTGGCCACCCAGCCCGCCGATGTAGAGCAGGTGGAGCTCGCCGTCGGGGCGGGAGGAGGGCGCCTCGTCAACGATCTCGCAGCCCGGGGGCAGCGGGGCCATGCGCTCCTCGGGGAACCCGGGGACGTGGGCGCCCATGCGCATCGAGGGCAGGTAGAGGCGGTCGATGTAGCGCGAGTACCAGGCCAGGTCATAGCGGTAGACGCATCCCATGGCCGTGGCCAGCGCGGCCCCGACCCTCTCGCGATAGTCGGGGAAGGCCCAGTAGATGTCCCGGTAGAACAGGGACGTGGGTACACCATGCCGGTGCATCAGCCCCATGAGCGCCGGGTCGACGAAGGGGTGGGGCGGGAGGTGGCGCGGCTCAGTCAGCATGGTGGGAATGGTCGCGCACTCGGAGTAGAGGAACTCGATGCGCTCCCCGCCCTGGAGGCGGTCCTTCAGGGCGCGCAGGCGACGCGATCTCTCCCGGGCCGAGCCGGTCACGTCCAGCACGGTGTAACCGAGCTCCCGGAAGGCATCGAGCATGCGCACAGGCCGGATACCGGAAGCCGACGACGCCTCCCGATCCAGGGGGAAAGGGGAGTGGTAGACGATCGCAGCCATACGGTGCCTCGCCTCCTTTAGGGGGTATCTCAGGAACCAGGCGCGGCCGCACCAGGCAGACAGACTCGAGCGCGAATGATAGTACCATCGGCCGATCACAGTTATGACACGACGTCGGCGGTCCGGCACCTCGCGGTGGAGCTCAGCAGCCGGGGGCGGCCTCCGTGGAAGTACCGCCCTTTCAGCGCCGCCCCAACGATGTTCACGACCGTTCGAAAAGGCCTCCGCGTCCTTGACTCCCTGGCGCTCGATGGCACTGGAGCCCGCGCAGTCACGGTAGAGTCTCAACCATGCGTGTCATGTCAGTGGTGGGCGCCCGGCCCCAGTTCGTCAAGCTAGCCCCGATCGACGCCGCTTTCCGTGAGGCCGGCATCGACCATGTGATTGTTCACACCGGGCAGCACTATGACCCGATGCTCTCCGATGTCTTCTTCAGCGACCTGGGGATCTCGGCACCGGACGTCCACCTCGGAGTCGGCTCGGGGTCGCACGGGGTGCAGACCGGCACGATGCTCGCGGCCATGGACGAGACCATCGAGACCCATCGCCCCGACTGGGTCCTGGTCTACGGGGACACGAACTCCACACTGGCCGGGGCGCTGTCCGCCGTCAAGCTCCACGTGCCCATCGCCCACCTGGAGGCGGGCCTGCGCTCCTTCAATCGGGCCATGCCCGAGGAGATCAACCGGATCCTGACCGATCACGCCGCCGACCTGCTGCTGGCACCGACCGAGGTGGGGGCCGCCCACCTGGCGGACGAGGGCCTGGCAGAGCGCACCGTCGTCGTGGGCGACGTGATGACCGACATCCTGTTCTCGGTGCGCGACTCCGTCATCGATACCCCCTCCCCCGTCATGACCGAGCTGGACCTGCCCGAGGGCGGCTACTCGCTGGCGACCATCCACCGGGCGGAGAACACCGACGACCCCGAGCGCCTGCGCTCCATCCTGGAGTCGCTGGCGGCGGTCGATCACCCGGTGGTGCTCCTGGCCCACCCGCGCCTGGTGGCCAAGTGCGCCGAGCACGGCATCACCCTGGAGGACTCGGGCAACCTGCGGATGCACCCGCCCCTGGCCTACCCCGAGCTCGTCGCCTCGACCCTGCACGCCCGCGGCGTGGTCACCGACTCCGGCGGCCTGCAGAAGGAGGCCTTCCTCCTGCGGGCGCCGTGCACCACGGTGCGTCCCCAGACCGAGTGGGTCGAGACCGTCGATCTGGGCTGGAACGTCCTGGTCGAGCCCGGTCAGGCCCTGGTCGACGCCGCCTCCCGTGCCCGGCCGACCGAGCCCGCCGACGCCGATGCCCACCCCTACGGGGACGGCAACGCCGCGGCCCGAGTGGTCCAGGCCCTCACCGAGCACCTGCCCGGCTGATCGCCCGCACTGGCTCCCTGGGCAGCATCATGCGCGTCACCATCGTCACCACCTGGTTCCCCACGCACCGCTCACCGGGTCTGGGGGTCTTCGTGGCACGCCACGCCGCCTCCATGGCGGCGGCCGGCCACGATATTCGTGTCGTCCACCTCGCCTCGGCCTCCGTCGACGACGGGGTGCGCCGCGACCGGGTGATGGGGCTGCCCGTCGTGCGCCTGCCCATGTCGCTGTCGCGGCCCCACGAGGTGCTCGCGGCCAGGCGGGAGCTGACAGCGCTGACTCGGGACAGTGACGTCGTCCACACTCACGCGGTCTCCACCCTCCTGCCCTACTCCCTGAGTCGGCCCCGTCAGCCGTGGCTCCACACGGAGCACTGGTCGGGGATCGCCCAGCGCGGCGCCGAGCTCGGCTCCCTGGCGCGGGCGGGGGCTCAGGTGGTCCTGCGCCTGGAGCGCCGGCCCGACGTCGTCACCACCGTCTCCGACCAGCTCGCCGCCGACCTGCGGGCCTACCGCCCCGAGGGTGAGATCCTGACGGTCCCCAATGAGGTCACCATGCCTGAGGAACCGGCGCCGCGCCGCAGCGTTGAGCTGGGGCGTGACACGCTGCGGATCGTCGGTATCGGGGGGCTCATCGAGCGCAAGCGCCCGGACCTGGCGGTTGAGGCGGTCGCCGCGCTGGCGAAGCAGGGGGTTCCGGCCCGGTTGACCTGGGTGGGTGGCGGGCCCCTGGCCGATCGCTGCACGGATCTCGCGGCCGCCCTGGGCGTCGACCTGGAGCTGACCGGTCAGCTGCCGGGCGATCAGGTGCAGCAGGTCCTGGCCGACAACGACCTCTTCCTCGTACCCACGCTCGCCGAGACCTTCTTCCTGGGTGCCGCCGAGGCCGTTGCCGCCGGCCGGCCAGTGGTCACCAGTGACCGGGGGGCGCACACCAGCTTCCTGGATCCCTCTGTGAGCGAGATCGTCTCTCAGGACGACCCCGCCGCGTGGGCCAGGGCCGTCGTCGACGTCATGGGACGGTGCACGGACCTCACGGCGCGCGACATCCAGGACAGGCTGCCGCGGGCCTTCTCCCCCAGTCAGGTGGCGCACTCCTACGGCCGCGCCTACGAGGCCGCCATCGCCCAGTACTCGAAATCCTACTGATCCTCGGGCGTGCCGGCTGCGTCCCCGGAGTCGTCAGCGGCTTCGTAGTGGCCCTCGTCGGCCTCACTGGCGGGGGGCCTGGCGTCGAAGCGGCGGGCGGCGGCATCGGCCATGAGGATCTGCACCACCAGGATGAGGCACATGAGGACGCCCAGGACGTAGGTGGTCGTCAGCAGCGAGTACGGGCTGAACCAGAGCCAGGCCAGGGGGACGGCGGCGTAGACCACCGAGAACATGAGTAGCCAGTCCTGGTTCTCGGTGACGACGAAGAGAGTCGACAGCGGGGAGGTGACCAGGAGGATGAACAGCCAGGGGGTCAGGGCCCTGGCGAAGCTGCCCGCCTCGGTCCAGCTGCTGCCGAAGAGCAGGGGGAAGAGCCAGGGCGACACGATGTAGAGCAGGACGAACGGCGCGGTCCCGATGATAAGGACCCGCTTGATGACCTGGCGGACCAGGGGGCGCATCTGTCCGGGACGCAGGGTGGCGAGCTTGTGGAAGAAGACCTGCCCCACGGCGGCGTTGATGAGAGCCAGCGGAACCTCCAGGCAGCGCCAGGCCAGGTTGAACTGCCCCAGGCTGGCCACCGAGTAGGAGCCCACGAGCAGGTTGATGCCGTTGAGCCGCACGGCGTCGACGAAGGCGTTGAGGCCGTTGAGCAGGGGCATGCGCCTATAGCGGCGGGCCACCTGCCACAGGGTGGGCGCCTCCGGCGGCAGCGGCCGGTGCAAGGGCTTGGCCTTGCGCCCCAGGTTGATGAAGGCCCAGGCCTGCCCGATCGTCTGACCGATCAGCAGGCCTCCGACGCTGACCATCCCCGCCGCCCCCAGGACGAGCTGGCCGAGGGACTGCCCGACCTGCTGCTCGACCCGGTTGATCGAGATCGTCCGGTAGTCCGACTGGCGGTTGTACCAGTACTGGAGGAGCTGGACCGTGGACAGCAGCAGCGTGGTCACGCCCAGCAGCGGCATCCAGACGGCGATATCCGCCCCCCAGTACCGGGTGACCAGCGGCTTGAGGAGGAAGGCCACGACGCTGGAGACGACCGAGACCACCACGATGCACACCATTCCCAGGCGGGCGCAGGCCAGGGCCCAGGCGTCCTTCTTGGGGAGCATGATCGTCATGTCGTAGCGGAGGGCCGCCACGGCCGTGATGATCGAGACGACCGAGGTGTAGCGCGCCAGCTGGCCGAGGTCCGCGTCGGAGAAGATGCGGGTGAGGATCATCGTCATGCCGAAGACGATGGCCTGGGCGGTGGCCGTGCCGCTGACCAGGGTCAGGACGTGGCGCAGGAACGGGGAGGACTCCATGACCGAGCGGACCCGGGCGAGCACTCCCGCCACGGGGCCGCTCGGTGCGGCTGAGCGGTTCAGAGCGCGACCGTCCGGTTCTCGCTCGCCGAGGTCAGGACCGCCTCGACGACGTCGAGCGTGGCCACGCCCTCGGCCATGGTGACGTGGCGCTGGGCCACGCCTCGCACGGCGTCGCGGAAGTTCTCCTGCTCCAGGGCCAGCGGCTCGCGCTTGGGGATCGCGTAGCGGATGACGTCGCCCTCGCTGACGCCTCGGAAGGCGGCGACCTGGTCCCAGGTGGAGGCCACGGTGCCGTTGGCGTGGAAGGTGAGGTCCCCGGTGAGGGTGTCCGCCACGAAGGCGCCCTTCTCGCCGGTGACGATCGTGACGCGCTCCTTGAAGGGGGTGAGCCAGTTGACCTGGTGGCTGACGATGATGCCGCCCTCCAGCAGGCCGGTGGCCACCATCATGTCCTCGTTCTGGCGGCCGGAGCGGTGCGTGACCTGCGCGGCCACGGAGGTGTAGCGGGCGCCGGCGACCCAGGCGGTCAGGTCGATGTCGTGGGTGGCCAGGTCCTTGACGACGCCGACGTCGCTGATGCGGGCCGGGAAGGGGCCCTGGCGGCGGGTGAGGACCTGGTAGACCTCGCCGAGCTCACCGGCGTCGAGGCGCTCGCGCAGGGCCCGCAGGGCCGGGTTGCAGCGCTCCACGTAGCCGACGGCGCCCACCAGGCCCCGCTCGGCGAAGGCGGCGGCCACGCGGCGGCCCGCGGCGGCGTCGTGGGCGATGGGCTTCTCCACCATGGTGTGCACGCCGGCCTCGGCCAGGGCCAGGGCGACGTCCTCGTGGTAGACGGTGGGGACGGCCACCATGGCGGCGTCGAGTCCGGCGTCGATGAGGGCGTGGACATCGGGCAGGACCGGCAGCTCGCCGGCCACGCCGAAGCGGTCGCCGCCGGGGTCGGCCACGGCCACGAGCTCCATGCCCTCAGTGGCGCGGATGACCCGGGCGTGGTGGCGCCCCATGGAGCCCAGGCCGATGAGGCCCACGCGCAGCGGGTTGTCCGCCGTGCCCTTGTCGGTGAGGTGGTGGACCTCGGGCAGCGCAGTGGTGGCCTGCCCGTCGAGAGCGACGTTCTCACCCATGTCAGGCACCTGCCTTGACGGTGGCGGCCACGGCCTGGCCGATGCGCTCCAGGTCCGCCTCGCTCAGGGAGGGGTGGACCGGCAGGGAGAGGCACTCGCGGGCGGCCTTCTCGGTTCCGGGCAGCTCGAGACCCTCGGCGTAGTGGGACAGGGAGGCCAGGCGGTGGTTGGGGATCGGGTAGTAGACGCCGCTGCCGACCTGCCACTCCTCGCGCAGGGCGGCCTGGACGGCATCGCGCTCGGCGCCCGTGGCACCCTCGAGGCGGATCGTGTACTGGTGGTAGACGTGCGTGTAGCCCTCGGGAACGAAGGGGGTGACGACGCCCTCGACGCCCGCCAGCAGCTCGTTGAGGCGCGCGGCGTTGGCCTGGCGGGCAGCGGTCCAGCCGGCCAGCTTGGTCAGCTGGACGCGGCCGACGGCGGCGGCCACGTCCGTCATGCGGTTGTTGAGGCCCACCAGCTCGTTGGCGTACTGCTGCTCCATGCCCTGGTTGCGGATGAGGCGGCAGCGGCGGGCCAGCTCGGCGTCGGCCGTGGTAATCATGCCGCCCTCGAGGCTGGTCATGTTCTTGGTGGGGTAGAAGGAGAAGGAGCCCCAGGCCCCGAAGGTGCCCACGGGCTTGCCCTCGATGGCGGCGCCATGCGCCTGGGCGCAGTCCTCGAAGACGGCCAGGCCGTGACGCTCGGCGATGGCGAGGATCTCCGGCATGTTGGCGGGCAGACCGTAGAGGTGGACCACCTCGATGGCCGCCGTGCGCTCGGTGATGGAGGCCTCGACGCTGGCGGGGTCGAGGTTGAAGGTCACAGGGTCGATGTCGGCGAAGACCGGCACGGCACCACTGATGGCCACCGAGTTGCCGGTGGCGGCGAAGGTGAAGGAGGGGACGATGACCTCCGGGGCCCCGCCGGCGCGCTCCTGGAGCTCGCTGGCCAGGGTGGCCACGTGCTGGGCCGAGGTGCCGGAGTTGACGGCCACGCAGTGGACACCGTCGACGACCTGGGCGGAGAACTCCTCCTCGAAGGCCTTGACCTGGGGCCCCTGGACGACCATGCCCGAGGTGAGGACGGCGTCGACGGCGTCGCGCTCCTCCTGCCCGATGATCGGCTTGGCTGCTGGGATGAACTCGCGTGACATCAGTGGGTGACCTCTCGGATGGTGGTGGATTCGGAGCTGGACTGCGAGCCGGACCCGGCAGCGGGCTCGGCGTCGAACTGCTCGTACAGGGTCCCGGTGACGGGGCAGCGCCAGCGTGGGGCGCCGTCGGGGCCGGGGTCAGCGGGGGTGAGGGGCTCGCCGGCGCGTCCGACCCAGCCGATGCGGCGGGCGGGGACCCCGGCGACCAGGGCGTGGGCGGGAACGTCCTTGGTGACCACGGCGCCGGCGGCCACCGTGGCCCAGGCCCCGATGCGCACCGGAGCCACGCACACGGCGCGGGCGCCGATCGACGCGCCCTGCTCGATGGTGACTCCCACGGGTTCCCAGTCGGCGGCCGACTTGAGCGAGCCGTCGGGGTTGACGGCCCGGGGGAAGTGGTCGTTGGTCAGCGTGACCGCCGGGCCGATGAAGACCCCGTTGGCCAGGCGGGCCGGCTCGTAGACGAGGGCGTAGTTCTGCACCTTGCAGTTGTCCCCCATGACGACGCCCTCACCGATGTAGGCGCCGCGCCCCACGATGCAGTCCCGTCCGAGGACGGCGTGCTCACGGACCTGTGCGAGGTGCCAGATGCTGGTGCCCTCTCCGAGCACGGCTTCCTCGGAGACATCGGCGGACGGGGCGATGCGGGTGGCCACGGCGACTCCTGTGCGGGCGGCTCGCACCGCCCTGACGATCGAATGAGTCCGGGCAGCCTGGTGGCTGCCGGAAGCCGTGCCGCTCCGGTCGCCGGAGGCGGCGGCGCTGCACGACCGGCCCCATCCTAGGGGACTGACCCCCGCGAGACGACATCTCCGGCGCCTCTCCTCTGCGACGCCGCTGAGAAGAGGCGGAGGAAGACGGTCCCGGGAGATGACCTCAGCCCTCCAGGGCCACCAGGCCGTCAACGAACTCTCGGTACTGACGCTGCGCGTCCGACATCCTCGCCCAGGTGGCGTGGGCCTGCGCACTCATGGCTGCGTACTGGGCGTCACTGAGGTCCATCACGGACTCGACGGCGTCGGCCACCTGTGAGGCGGTGACCTCCACCGGGACGAGCCGGCCGTTCTCGCCGTCGTGGACGATCTCGCCGGTCCCACCGGCGGCGGTGGCCACGACCGGCATGCCCGCCGCCTGGGCCTCCATGACGGCCACCGGGACGCCCTCACCGTCGGAGCAGTTGAGGAAGCAGGCGAAGTCGGTGGCGGCATAGAGCTCGCGCACCTCGCGGTTGGTCAGGTGCCCGGTGAAGGTCACCGGGCTCGAGTCGATCAGCTCCTCGGCCCGGGCGCGCATGGCGGCCAGACGGTCGGCGTCGTTCTCGCCGATGTGGGTCCAGGAGACTCTCCGACCGCGTCGCTCCAGCTCGGCGACGGCCTCCACGATGAGGTGGACCCGCTTGTAGGGGGCCATGTGCGAGCAGGAGACCAGTTGGAAGGGCTCAGTCCGGTGACGCTCGTGGCGCGGAGCGGGCGGCACCCCCAGCCGGCGCACCTCGATGTTCCGGGCCTCGGGAAAGCGCCGGTGCAGGAAGGAGGCCGCGTAGTCCGAGATCGGATAGACCCGGTCCACGGCCCGCATGACGAAGGCGCGTGAGGGGATGTAGCCGCGGGGGGCGTCGGCCTCGTCAACGTCGTAGGCATGCGCTCGCGAGACCACCGTCACCGGGCGCCTTCTCAGCTCCCGACGCCGCAGCATGCCGCCCAGTGCCGCCCCGGTGAAGAACCAGTACGAGTAGATGGTCAGGTGCCCCGTCCCCTCCAGCCCCAGGCTCGGCAAGAGCCGACGCATTCGTCCGTACGCGCTCAGGGCGATCGCCGCGAAGCGCACATCCATGCCGAAGCGGCCGAAGCTCTTCCACACCGGGGTCTCCACCATGCGCTCGCGGCCCAGCAGAATCTGCGGGGCGCGCAGGAGGGCCTGGAGGCGCCAGTCGGCCAGCCGCGAGGCGGGCAGCAGGGCGCAGCGGGCATTGGCCGGCAGGTCGCGGGTCTGACGGGCCCCCTGGCTCAGGCGCATCGGGACGATGACGACCTCGTCGTATGCGGCGCACAGGGTCTCGATCTCCTGCTCGAGGAACTCCTCCCCCACCTCATAGGGGAAGGCGTCGGTGAGCAGGAGCAGACTGCGCCGGCCCACCGCCCCAGCACCCCTCGGGGACGCGGCCGCCGCATCCGCACGGCCGGGCGCGCTGCCGGCGCCACCGGCACCATGAGCGCCGTCACTCCCCTCCCGGCTGGAACCCGGAGGGACATCGGCGGACGGGGCGATGCTGGTGGCCACGGCGACTCCTGTGCGGACGGCTCGCACCGCCCTGACGATCGAATGAGTCCGGGCAGCCTGGTGGCTGCCGGAAGCCGTGCCACTCCGGTCGCCGGAGGCGGCGGGCACTGCACGACCGGCCCCATCCTAGGGGACCCACCCCCGCCAGACGCCGCCCGGGCACGCCCCGAAGGAGACCTACCCCACCAAGGCCAACCGCCCCCGCCTCCCGCAAGAGGGCTGGCGCCCTCTGTTCGCGTGCAAGAATGCGGTGGTGACTACCTCCACCGCATCGCAGACCGGGGAGCCCACCCCGGCGCTCCCGGTCACCGACACCTGGCTCGTCATTCCCCTGTACAACGAGGCGACCGTCGTGCGCGAGGTCATCTCCCAGGCCCGCACAGTCTTCCCCCATGTCGTTGTCGTCGACGACGGCTCCAAGGACGCCTCTGCCCGGGAGGCGGCCGCCGCGGGGGCCGTGGTCGTGCGCCACCCGATCAACCTCGGCCAGGGCGCAGCGCTGCAGACGGGCTTCTCCTACGTGCTGGAGAAGACCAATGCCGACTACGTCGTCACCTTCGACGCCGACGGCCAGCACTCCACCACGGACGCCGCCGCCATGGTGGCCGCGGCGCGAGCCGAGAATCTCGCCGTCGTCCTCGGCTCGCGCTTCCTCGAGGGTCCCTCCCCGGTGGGGTGGCTCAAGCGGATGGTCCTGCGCACGGCGGCGGCCGTCAGCTCGCACACCTCCGGCATGCGCCTGACCGACGCCCACAACGGCCTGCGGGTGCTCCGCCGCGACGTCCTGGCGCAGCTCGACCTCAGGCAGAACCGGATGGCGCACGCCAGCGAGATCATTCGCCAGATCGGCGCCACCGGCATGCCCTGGCGCGAGTTCCCGGTGCACATCGTCTACACCGACTACTCCCGCGCCAAGGGCCAGTCCCTGTGGAACTCGGTCAACATCCTGGTCGACCTGCTCTTCTCCTGAGCCCGCACGGAAGGCACAGCCCATGATTCATCAGTTCGCCACCCGGGTCACGCCGATCACGAACCACCAGTTCTACATCCAGGCCGCCCTGATCCTGGCCGTGATCGCCGTCGGCTGGATGATGCTGCGCACCCCCGGCGGGGCCCGCCACATGGCCGCCCGCAGGCTGGTCACCCTGGCCTTCGTAGCCTTCGCCGTCTTCAACATCACCTTCCCCTGGGTGATGAGCTCGATCGCGCACCGGATGGGAGTCGGGCGAGGAACTGACTTCCTGCTCTACGCCCTGGTCATCGCCTTCCTGGCGCAGATCCTCTCCTCCTTCAGACGCAACAGCGCCAGGGAGCGGCAGATCACTCACCTGGCTCGCCGCATCGCCCTGGACAACGCCCCCGAGCCCCCTGCCGGCGCGCGGCTCACCGCTGAGACTGACGACTGACCCCGAAACGCCCGGAGAGCAGCGGGCACTCCCCCTCAGTTCCGGGAGGCGCGGACCTCGAGCTCCTCACGCAGGCGCAGCCCGCCGGTCAGCAGCCAGCGCACCGGCGCCTGCCACGGGGCGCTGTAGACGCCGTTGAGGTAGTGGCGGGCGGAGGCGTGGTGCGCCCGGATCATCTTCTCGGGGCGGGCCTTCCAGCTGGCCCCCTGCTCGTGGACGACGACGGAGTCCGACACTTGCACGTTGAGCCAGCCGGCCCGTCCGACCCGCTCCCCCAAGTCCACGTCCTCGAAGAACATGAAGTAGTCGTCGTCGAAGCCCTCCAGGCGCCTCCAGGCGGCGGCGGGCAGCAGTAGGCAGGCTCCCGAGAGCCAGCCCACCGTCCGCGACCCGCCCGAGCCGCCCTGATCGGCGGTGTGATAGGCGGCGGAGAAGGGGTTGGCCGGCCACATCCGGCCCAGGACGGCGTGCCCGGCCCCCTTGACCAGGGAGGGCAGGGCGCGCCCGGAGGGGTAGACGGTGCCGTCGGGGTTGAGCAGAAGGGGCCCCAGGCAGCCGGCCGCCGGGTTGGCCAGGCCCGCATCAATGAGGACGTCGAGGCTCCCGGGTCTCCAGACGAGATCGGGATTGGCCACCACGATCCAGTCCTCCTCCAAATCCGCGGCCGCCAGGTTGGCACCCGCCCCGTAACCGAGGTTGGTGCCGTCCCCGACGACGCGCGCCCCGTGTCGCTCGGCGGCAGCAGTGACGACGTCGTGCTCGGTGCCGTTGTCCGCGATGACGACGACGAGCCTGCGCTCCGTCGCCGCGGCCAAGGAGGCCAGGAAGCGCTCCAGCTCCTCACCCGGGTTGAAGGCGACCGTCACCACTCGCACGCTCTGCCCGTCGGGTGCAGGGGCCCGGGCCCCCGAACGCTCCCCTACCTGATCCGAAGCACTGACGGGAGCGGCCGAGGCACTGGTCGGCGTGGGTTTGGCAACACTGGTCACGGACAGAGCCTAGCCCTGTTACCCATGTGAGGGGCTTCACCCGGCATTGGGTAAATCTCATGTAACAGGTGTAGGCAGACCCATATGGTTTAGCAGTCTCGTTCCCTATGATCGCTTCCGTGCCTCAGTTCAGTAAGCCGAATGCGCGACACTCCTCCAAGGAACTCGGACGCCGCCTGGCCCGGCGAGTGGGACTCAGCCTGCTCGCGGTGACGATCTTCGTCGTCTCCGCCGCGGGCTTCGCGTGGCACAACATCCAGTCGCGGATCGCCTGGTTCAACATCGACAGCCTTCTGACCGAGGAGGATCGGCCCGGCACCAAGCCGCCGGACAGCTACGAGGGCCGAGCCGTCAACCTCCTGATCCTGGGCACCGACTCGCGCGCGGGGAACAACAACGTCGACGGCTCGCAGGGCGACGACGAGGTCTCCGTGGCCCGCTCCGACACGGCGCTGGTCATGCACATCTCCGCCGACCGCAAGCGCGTCGATGCCGTGTCCATCCCCCGCGACACCCTGGTCGACATCCCCGAGTGCACGACCCTCGACGGCGGGAAGACCGACTCCAGCGAGGACGCACCGTTCAACTCCGCCTTCGCCAACGGAGCCGGCAGCAGCAGCGACGACAAGAAGGCCGTTGCCTCCGGAGCCGCCTGCACCCTCAAGACCGTGGAGAAGCTGACGCACGTGCGTATCGACGACTTCGTCGTCGTCGACTTCTCAGGCCTGTCCAAGGTGGTCGACTCCCTCGGCGGCGTCCACGTGCAGGTCGATGAGGCCATTGACGACTCCGAGTACACCGGTTTCAAGCTCGATGAAGGCTGCCAGAAGCTGAACGGCGAGAACGCCCTGCAGTACGCCCGCGTCCGGCACGGGGTGAGCGACGGCTCGGATCTCTCCCGTATCACCCGTCAGCAGAACCTCATGCGAGCCATGGCCTCCAAGGCGCTGTCCTCCAGCCTCCTGACGCAGTCCGGCTTCCTGACCTCCACCCTGGAAACCCTCACCACGTCCGAGCGCATCGGTCAGATCGGCAACCTGTCGGGCCTGGCCTACTCCATCCAGGGCGTGGGCGTCGACAAGATCAACTTCGTCACCATGCCGAACCAGCCCGCAGACAACCCGAACCAGGTGGTCCCCGCCGAGGGCGCCAAGAAGGTCTGGAAGGCCCTCGAGGATGACAAGCCCATCCCCTCCGACACCTCGGCACCCGCCTCGTCGGACTCGAGCGCCACCGCGGACGGCTCCGCCTCGGAGAACACTGACGAGTCCTCGGAGTCCTCCGAGCCCTCCCAGCCCACCCCGACGCCGGCTCCGTCCACCCAGGCGCCCAAGGCGAGCACCCCCCAGCAGCAACCCGCCGCGAAGCCGACCACCTCTGCCTGCCCCGCCTGAGGCAGAATCAGTGGTGTGACTCCGACAGACGACTCACTACCGCCCTCGATCACCCCCGGCTCCAGCGGAGGCAGGCCTCAACGCAGGCAGCGTCCCATCGATGCTGTCAACCAGCGCAGCCGCGAGCGCGGGGAGGCGTCCGGCGGCGAGGCAGTCGCCCAGCCCACTGACGTTGCCGGTGGCGCCCCGCGCCGCCCGTCATCAACCGCTGCCCGCCGCCCCCAGCGGCACTCGGTCCTGGGCCGTCAGGACGGCGACCAGCCGGCCTCGGCTCAGCCCGCCTCCGCGCGAGAGGGGCAGCAGCCGCCGTCGGTCCAGCCCCGTCGCCCCTCCGCCCCGTCTCAACGGGGCAGCCACGCCCGGACCGGGTCGAGTGCGATCCCCCTGAAACCGGACACCGACGGAGGCAGCGGCACAGCCGGGCCGGAGCGCACGCAGGCCTTACCCGTGCGGCGCGGAACCTACCCCGTGGGCTCCGCGGGCCGGCAGTCGCCGCAGGAGCCCGCTGCAGGTGGACCCTCACTCACGCCCCAGCGTCCGCAGCGGCCGCAGCGCACCCGTCCCAGGTGGCGCCGGATCGTGGGCTGGACGGTCGTCGTCATCGTTGTCGTCCTGGCTCTCATCGCAGCGCGGGTCGCCTGGCTGTGGAACGACGTCTCCTCCCAGCTCCATCGCGTCGACGCATTGTCCGGGGCGGCCAACACTCCGGGCGAGACCTGGCTCATCGTGGGCTCGGACGCGCGCGGAGGTGCTGTCCAGGACGAGACCGAGGGGGCGCGCGCCGACTCCGTCATGCTGCTGCACAAGGCGGAGAACGGACAGACGAGCCTGACCTCCCTGCCTCGCGACACCTTCGTGGACATCCCCGAGTACGGGGAGAACAAGATCAACGCCGCCTACTCCTTCGGCGGCCCCAAGCTGCTGGTCCAGACCGTGGAGAAGCTCTCCGGGCTGACCGTGGACCACTATGTGGAGGTCGGCATGACCGGGGTGTCCCAGATGGTCGACGCCGTCGGCGGGGTCAACGTCTGCCTGGACTACGACGTCGCCGATGAGGACTCCGGCCTGGTCTGGGACACCTCTCAGGGCACGTGTCAGACGGTGGACGGGACGAAGGCGCTGGCCTACTCCCGGATGCGCAAGTCGGACCCTACCGGTGACGTGGGTCGCGGTCAGCGCCAGCGCGCCGTCATCTCCGCAGTGGTCTCCAAGGCGGCAGCGCCGTCCACCGCCTTCTCCTTCTCCCGGCAGGACGCGCTGGTTGACGCCGGTACGAACGCGCTCACGGTGGATCGCAGCGCCGGCACCATGAGCATCGCCAAGATGGTGCTGGCCTTCCGCTCCGCCTCCGGTGGCGGTCTGACCGGAGCCCCGCCCATTGAGGATCCCGCCTACTCCCCCGAGGACGCCGACATCGGCGAAACGGTGCTGCTGCGGGACACGACCGCACCGGACTTCTTCTCCAAGCTGCGCGACGGGAGGCTGACGGCGGCGGACTTCAACCAGTCCTGACGCTCAGTCACCGAAGACGAACACGTGCGGGCCGGTTCCCCGGGAGAGGGGGAACCGGCCCGCACGCCGTGGTGCTGGGACCACTCAGCCGAAGTGGGGCCGGTTGGGGTCGGCCTGCCAGGAGGTGTAGGAGGAGGCGACGATGTCGTCCAGGTCGTGCTCGGCCCTCCATCCCAGGACCTCACCGATGCGGGTGGCGTTGCCGATGAGCTGGGGCGGGTCGCCGGCGCGGCGGGCGAGCTCCTCGGGCTCCAGGTCCAGGCCCGTGGAGGCAATGACCTTGGAGACGACCTCGCGCACCGAGGCGCCCTGGCCGGTGCCGACGTTGAAGACGTGCTCGGCCATCTCCTGGCCGCCGGCCAGGTAGTCCAGGGCGGCGATGTGGGCGACCGCCAGGTCCTTGACGTGGATGTAGTCGCGCACGCAGGTGCCGTCGGGGGTGGGGTAGTCGGTTCCGAAGATCTTGGGGGTCTCGCCCTTGGCGAGCCGGTCGAGGACCATGGGGATGAGGTTGAGGGTGGCCATGTCGCCCAGGTCGTCCCAGCCGGCTCCGGCGACATTGAAGTAGCGCAGGCCGGCCCAGCGCAGCCCCCAGGCCTTCTCGGCGTCGGCCATCATCCACTCCCCGATGAGCTTGGTCTCTCCGTAGGGGTTGATGGGGCGGCAGTCGATGTCCTCGGGAACGACCTCCACCGGGGGCATGCCGTAGACGGCGGCCGAGGAGGAGAAGATCATCTGCTTGACGCCGGCGGTCTCCATGGCCAGCAGCATGTTGGCCAGGCCGCCGACGTTCTGCTGGTAGTACCAGGCGGGGCGCTCGACGGACTCGCCCACCTGCTTGCGGGCGGCGAAGTGGATGACGGCGGTGACGCCGTGCGAGTCCATGACCTCGGCGAGGGTCTGGGGGGCCTGGCCGCTGGCGACGTCGAGCTCGACGAGGGAAGCCCCCTTGACTCGCTCCGGCGTCCCGTAGGACAGGTCATCGACGACGACGACCTCCTCCCCGCGCTCGAGGAGAAGTCGGACCACGTGCGCGCCGATGTAGCCGGCGCCTCCAGCAACGAGAATGCTCATGCCCCCAGTCTACCCACGCTCGCTCAGAAACGAACAGAAACGAACGCGAGATCCACGCGTCAGTGCGTTCCTCACCCAACACCCCGCACACTTGGTACGCCGGTGTACACTGACACCACAACACCCCCCAGGCCTCTCGCTCGCCAGAGCACGCCCAAATCGGGGGGTTTTTACACGCCACCACCTTACCATTGGAGGATGAATCCTCCAGGTCAACGTTACGATAAACCAGCACTCGACGAGAACGAGCTCATTGAGCGTTACATTGAACGCGGACTCATCATCACGGACCGGAATCGCGCTGCCAGATACCTCCGACACATCGGATACTATCGACTCTCGCCCTACACAATCCCCTTCCAAGCCGACCGAACCACCCACTCCTTCAAGTCGGGCACCACCTTCGACGACATCCTCTATATCTACGTGTTCGATCGCCAGCTGCGCCTCCTGACAATGGACGCCCTTGAACGCGTCGAGGTCGCAGTCCGCGCCGCAGTGTCCAACACGATGTCAACACACGGCGAAGGCGGAGCCTTCTGGTACCAAATCGCCTCCAACTACCAAACCCGCAAAGGTCACTCCGCAACGGTTGAACGCGTCGAGCACCTCACAGAACGCGAACGGCAGCGCACCCCCTCAGATCGCGGCGAGCAGGTGGATCACCTCCACTACCCTGATGCCCTCTCGCACTACCTCGCCACCTACTCGTCTCCAGTGACACCACCGTCTTGGCTGGTCATCGAGCTGCTCACCGCTGGCGAGCTTCATCACCTTTACACCGACCTGACCCTCAGGTATCGCAAGAAAATTGCGAGAGAGCTCAACCTCCCTGACCAGGTGCTGCAATCCTGGCTCAAGACCTACGTGAGGGTACGCAACATCTGCGCCCACCACGGACGTCTCTGGAACAGGTTCCTCGGCGTATATCCAGTCATTCCAAGAAGCCCGACCGTCCGTTGGCTCACCGATCGCAGCACCTTTGATACCGGCAACCCAAGAGCCTTAGAACGAAAGAGGTTCTACCCTGTTCTCGTCTCTCTTCAGTCGATCTTGTTCACCATCAGCCCACACTCAACGTGGGCTCTGAGAATGCACTCTCTTTTAGGCGAATATCAACGCGTCCCACTGAATGCCCTGGGAATGAAAGCCGACTGGGACGCCGATGAGTTCTGGCAAGAGGCCTTCAAGGCCGGCTCCTGATACAGCCAGCGACCTTCGCGCACGTCGCGCGAACGGTTGATCGTCAATCCTGCAGCCGCTCGCGCAGGGCGGCGCCCTTGGCGTGGGCGACCTCGCTGAGGTCTGCCTGGAAGGCCCGCATGGCGGCGCCCAGGCGGTCGGCCTCCGGCCCCTGGCCGGAGGCGAGGATACGCACCGCCAGCAACCCCGCATTGCGGGCCCCGCCGATGGAGACCGTGGCCACCGGGACCCCCGCGGGCATCTGCACGATGGACAGCAGGGAGTCCATGCCGTCGAGGTACTTCAGCGGCACCGGCACCCCGATCACCGGCAGCTCGGTGACGGCCGCCAGCATCCCGGGCAGGTGGGCCGCTCCCCCGGCGCCTGCGATGATGACGCGCAGCCCCCGCTCAGCAGCGGCGCGCCCGTAGTCGATCATCTCGGTGGGCATGCGGTGGGCGGAGACGACGTCGGCCTCGTAGGCCACCTTGAACTCGTCGAGGACCTCGGCGGCGGCCCCCATAACCGGCCAGTCCGAGTCCGACCCCATGACGATGCCGACCTCCGGCCGCGCCACGTCCTGCGTGCCCGTCATCGCTGCGCTGGGCTCACTCATGAAATGTCCTCCCTGTCGTGTCCTGCGTGCTGTGGTCTGAATGCATCCGGCTCAGGCGTCCCCACGCAGGATGGCGACGGCCCCGCGCGCCTGCTCGACGACGTCGGCGATCTCCTGGTCCGGACCGACCGTCATGGTGACGTGCCCGAGCTTGCGACCCGCTCGCCACTGCTTGCCGTAGAGGTGGATGCGGGCCTCGGGATGGGCGGCCATGGCCCGGGCCAGGGCATCGGACCCCGGCTCGCGCCGGCCGCCGATCAGGTTGACCATGACGGTGGTGGGCGCCGTGGCCTCCGTGGCGCCCAGCGGCAGGTCGAGAACCGCCCGCAGGTGCTGGGCGAACTGGCTGGTGACGGACCCGTCCTGGGTCCAGTGCCCGGAGTTGTGGGGACGCATCGCCAGCTCGTTGACGTACAGGCGCGTGGGCTCCCCGAAGGTCTCCACGGCGAAGAGCTCGACGGCGAGCACCCCGGTCACCCCGGCGCGCTCGGCGACCGTGCGGCCGATGAGCTCGGCCTCCTCGACAGCGATCGAGTCAAGACCGGGCGCCGGCGCCAGGACCTCAGCGCACATGCCGTCCTCCTGGACCGTCTGGGCCACCGGCCACACCGCCACTTGCCCGCTGGGGGTGCGGGCCAGCAGGACCGCGAGCTCACGGGTGAAGGGGATCGCCTGCTCCACCAGCAGACTGGTCACCGCCGCACCTCCGAGGCTGCCTCCCCCGCCGGCCCCGCGGCCGTCGCCCTGGCCCGCTCGGGCGCGCGCCACCGAGGCGATCCACTCAGCCGCCTCGCCCTGGCGCAGGGACTCGGCGCTGCGCACCAGCAGCACCCCGTGGCCGTCATAGCCTCCACGCGGCGTCTTGAGGACCACGGGCCAGCCGTGCTCGGCGGCGAAGGCCTCAATGGCGTCGACCATCTGCTCGGCGCTCTCCTGCTGCGGCCCGCCGACCTCCGCCCAGGCGGGCTGCGGGAGCCCGGCCCCACTCATCATCCTCCGCATGGCGAGCTTGTCGCGGGCCAGGGTCAGGGCCTGCGGGGTGGGCTGGACACTGACCCCCTCGGCCTGGAGCCTCTCCAGGAGGGCCGAGTCCTGGTGCTCGTGCTCGAAGGTGAGGACCGAGGCCGGCCCACCTGCGGGCCCGTCACCACCGTCCCCGGTGACGACGGCGCGTACGGCCGCCTCGTCGTCGGCGGCTCCGACGGGGGCGTCCGGGGTCACCTGTCCGGTGGACCCGTCCGCGGCCTCCACCAGCGCCCTGAGGTGAATCCCCAGAGCACTGGCCTCCTCCTGCATCATGCGGGCCAGCTGCCCGCCTCCGATCACGGCGACGATGGGTGCGCTCACGCCCCCAAGGCTACCCGCATGTCGCTCATCCTCACCGCGCACGGGTCCAGACCGTAGGGTGGGGGCCGTGACCCCACCCGTCTCAGAGTCCTCCGCGTCCTCCAGCGCCCGGCATGCCCCGCCCTCGTCTTCGACGCACGGCGCCGCCTCGAGGCCGCACCACTGGCTCCAGGTCCTGGCGGTCTGGGCCGCGGCGAGCGCCGTGTCCCTCCTCATCCTGCGGCTGGGCGCCCAGGACACGCCCGCGACCCCGTGGGCCGGGGCCGCGCCGTCCTGGGAGGAGCACCTGCGTTTCTGGGACTCGGGCTGGTACAACCGGATCGTCGAGGAGGGCTACCCGGAGCGGCTGCCCGTGAGCGGCGACGGGCGGGTGGCCCAGAACACCTGGGCCTTCATGCCGCTGCTGAGCGCAGCGGCCTCCCTGCTGGGCTGGACCGGCTGGTCCTTCTACGTGCGCGCCGCCCTCGTATCGGTCCTGGCCTCGGCGGCGGCGGCGGTCGTCATGGACCGCTGGCTCTCACCGGTGACGGGCAGGCGGGCCTCCCTGTGGGCGGTGGCCCTGGTCTGGTCCTCGCCGTGCGCCGCGGTCCTCCAGGTCCCCTACGCCGAGTCCCTGGGACTGGTGCTGGTGGGTCTGACGCTGTGGCTGGCGAGCCGCGGGCGGTCACTGACGGCGATTCCCCTGGCGCTGGCCGCCTGCTTCGCCCGCCCCGTCGGAGTCCCCCTGGGGGCGGCGCTGGGGCTGTGGTGGGCCTGGGAGGTGGCCTGCGCCCGCGGCTGGGTCCCGCCCACCTGGTTCGCGCGTCTGGCGCCCGGCCACGTCCGGCAGGCGCCGGGCGCACGCCTGCGACTGCTGGTGCTGGCCCTGCTCACCTGCTCGGCGGCCCTGAGCTGGCCGCTCATCGCCTGGCTGGTCACGGGGCGCCAGGACGCTTACACGGCCACTGAGACCTCCTGGCGCGGCGCGGACCTGGCGCCCGTCGTGCAGTGGGCGACCCGCCTGGGCGACTGGGTGGGCCCGCACCTGGGACCAGCCCTGCTGGCCGTCGTGCTGCTCGCGGTGGGCCTGCTGCTGAGCGCCCCGAGCCTGCGGGCCCTGGGGCCCGCGGTCTGGTTCTGGTGCCTGGGCTACCTGCTCTACCTCCTGGTCTTCTTCGATCCGACGACGTCGGTGCTGCGCCTCCTGCTGCCCCTGGCCCCAGCGGGCTGGGCGCTGGCCGTGGCGGCCGGCACCACCCGCCGGCGGCTGGCCCTGCTGGCGGCGGGCATCGCCGGCCAGCTGCTGTGGGTCTCGTGGGTGTGGGACCTGGGCAGCGTCAGTGTTCACTGGGTGCCGTGAGCGGCCCCGGTTTGCGTGACCTGACTGTGATCGGCATAGGATGCCCGCCATGACGCGCTCCTCCGGCAACTCCTTGACCCAGAGGCTCATCGCCCTCGTCAAGGAGTTCATGCAGTTCGGCATGGTGGGCGCTGCGGCCTACGTGATCGACGTCGGCCTGTTCAACCTGCTCCAGCACGGCCCCACCGGTGTCCTCTCCGGTCACCCCAACTCCGCCCAGCTGCTGGCCTCCTCGACGGCGACCGTCTTCTCGTGGATCGCGAACCGCTACTGGACCTACCGGGGCCGGACCCAGAAGAACGTCGCCCGCGAGGCCACGCTGTTCGTCCTGGCCAACCTGGGCGGTATCGCCATCACACAGTTCTGCCTGCTGTTCACCCATCACGTCCTGGGGCTGACCTCCCCGCTGGCGGACAATGTCGCTGCCTACGTCGTCGGTTTCGGCCTGGGGACAGCATTCCGCTTCGTCTTCTACCACTACATCGTCTTCACTGGGCACAAGGACCGCTCCCCCGGCGACGACGACACCGATAGCACCGGCCCCCAGGGACGGCCCGACAGCGGCACTGAGTCCCCGGCCGTTCCCATCTCGGTTCGTCCCTGACGCCCGAGAGGACCGACCCGGTTGGCCGCACCCTTCGGGGTGCCCGATGCCACAGCCTGGAGGGGATCGCTCTCACGGCATGGCCGCCGGGGCAGCGTTTAGCCTTGCACGGTGACTGCCCTGAACGCCTTCGCACCGGCGCTGAACCTGCCCACAGCCCTCCCCTCCGTCCGCGCACCGATGCTCGGCCCCGAGTGGCTCGACGCCGCCAACCTCATCACGACCATCGTCAAGTGGTTCGGCCCCTGGGCCATCCTCGGCGTCATGCTCGTCATCTTCGCCGAGACCGGCCTGCTCATCGGCTTCTTCCTGCCGGGCGACTCCTTGCTCTTCACGCTGGGGATGTTCGTGGGCACCGGCGCCGTCGGCGTACACATCTGGGTGGCGGCCCCCCTCGTATGGCTCGCCGCCGTCGCCGGCAACCAGACCGGCTACCTCATCGGCCGCAAGGCGGGGCCCGCGATCTTCAACAAGCCCGACTCCCGTCTGTTCAAGCAGGAGTACGTGGAGCGCACCTCAGAGTTCTTCGAGCGCCACGGCGGCAAGGCCGTCACCCTGGCCCAGTTCGTGCCGATCGTGCGCACCTTCACGCCCGTCATCGCCGGCGTCGGCAAGATGCGCTACCGCCACTTCATCACCTTCAACATCCTGGGCGCCACCTTCTGGGCCTTCGGCATCACCTGGCTGGGCTACTTCCTGGGATCCTTCGAGTGGATCCGGGAGAACATCGACACGATGATCCTCGTCATCGTCTTCATCTCGGTGGCGCCGATGCTCGCCTCCGCCATCTCAAAGGTCATCAAGTCCCGCCGCCAGAACTCCTGACGCCCCGCCTCTCAGCCCTCACCTCGCCGTCGCGCGAAGGTTCAGCGGCGGCTCAGAAGCGACGACGCCGGCCCACCGAGACCAGCGCGCCCTGCGGCAGGACGTTGTTGGGGTCCAGGGACTTGGGGACGGCGTTGAGCAGGATGGAGAAGACGGCCGGGCTGCGCTGGGACAGCTCGATGCGGCCGCCGTCGGCCTCGATGAGGTCCTTGGCCAGGGCCAGCCCGACGCCGGTGGAGCCGTAGCCGGAGACGTGCCGCTCGAAGACGTGCGGTGCGATGTCCTCAGCCACGCCCTCGCCCTCGTCGGCGATGTCGATGAAGACCGCGTGACCGCCGTTGGCCCCGCGCACACTCACCGAGGTCGTCCCGGCCCCGTAGCGCAGGGAGTTCTCGATGACGGTGGCCAGCACTTGGGCCAGGGACCCGGGCGTGGCCAGGACCGGGTGGCTGATCTCGTCGGAGAAGGTGATGGTGCGCCCGGCCTGCTCGAAGGCCGGCTCCCACTCCTCGCGCTGCTGAGCGAAGATGTCCTTGAGGTGAAGCGCCTCCGTGGTCCCGCCCCCGGAGCGGCGCGAGACCTTGAGCAGGTCCTCGACGACGCCGGTGAGCCTCTCGACCTGCTCCAGGCAGGCGTGGGCCTCGGCACGCACCTCCTCCTCACCGGCGAGCAGCTCGATCTCCTCCAGGCGCAGCGACAGGCTGGTCAGCGGTGTGCGCAGCTGGTGGGAGGCATCGGAGGCGAACTGCCGCTCAGCGGCGATGCGTCCGGCCACGCGCTCGGCCGAACGCACCAGCTCGGCCTGGACCAGGTCGATCTCCTCGATCCCCGAGGAGCGCAGCCTCGGGCGGACCTGGCCGCTGCCGAGCTGCTCGGCCTCGGCGGCCAGGTAGATGAGCGGGGCCGAGATGCGCCTGGACACCCGGGAGGCCACCACGGAGGCCGCCGTGAGCGCGGTACCGGTGAGCACCAGAACCGTGAGGATGACCGTGCCAATGATGATGACCCGGTCGCCGCTTCCGGCGGAGCGCAACGCGCTGGCGATCCAGGCGCCCCCCAGCGGCAGTCCCAACAGGAGGACGGCCACCGACACCGCCGACATCGTCATCGTCATGGCGTAACGACGCATGGCAAGCCCTCCTTCAGCCCCGATCAGTTCATCGAGGCGCCTTGGGAACCCAGCACTCCTCTCGGGAAGCCCTCCCGGTCAGCGACTCAGCCGGCGGTCAGGAGGTAACCGTCCTCCTGGGCCAGCAGAAGCGCAGGCCGTTCCTCATCGTCACCGAGCTTGCGACGCAGCCAGGTCACGTGCATCTGGAGGGTCTGGGGACTCCCGGTGGGGTCCTCACCCCAGACCTCCTTGAGGATGTCCTCACCGGAGGCGACCTTGCCGCCGGCGCGCACCAGGACCCGGAGCAGCTCGAACTCCCGGGTCGTCAGCTGCAGCTCGCGCGAGCCGACGAAGGCCCGGTGAGCGGCGACGTCGACCCGGATCTCTCCGACGCTCAGCTCGTCCTCGGTGGCCTCCCCCGAGGCGCGGCGGACCTGTGCCCGCACGCGAGCCAGCAGCTCGGCCAGGCGGAAGGGCTTGGTGACGTAGTCATCAGCCCCAGCGTCCAGACCGACGACGAGGTCGGAGTCCTCGCTGCGGGCGGTGAGCATGAGGATCGGGATCGTCAGACCCTGGGCCCGCACCTGACGGGCCACGTCCAGGCCGTCGATGTCCGGCAGTCCCAGGTCCAGGACGATGATGTCGGCGGCCGAGACCTCCTCGAGGGCGCCTTTACCGGTGCCGTGGGTCAGGACCTCATAGCCCTCGCGTCCGAAGGCGCGGGCGAGGGGCTCGGAGATGGCAGGATCGTCTTCGACGAGCAGAACAGTTGTCACATCCGCGATGTTAGGTGACGACGCACCCCTCCGCCATCGTCCCAGAGGTGGAGAAGATATCAAGACGTGACCACCTCCGAGGCATTGGCTCCCCGAACCTCTGACAGCCAGACCACGTTTCGGCGGGGATACCGCGGAAAACCCCAGGATCGAGCAGCCCCTTCACGAGCCGAAGGGACAGAAAATCACGAGATGGTAACGGAACGAGGGGTTCGACTCAGGGGCGGGTCGGCGAGGTCCGCTCCAGCGACCAGGGCACGATCTGCCCCAGCCCCTTGGCCACGACCTCATGGCACTGCCCCACCCGGTACCGCCCCGCTTCGGGCGAGCGGAGAATGGCCATGGCGGTGGACTCGTCCAGGCGGATGCCGCCGGGCTCGGCCGCATCCACGAGCCGGGAGGCCAGGTTGACGGTGGGACCGAAGACGTCCCCGGAGCGGGAGATGACCCGCCCCTCAACGAGGCTGGCCCGCACCCGGATCGCATCCGGCCCCTTCTGGAGCTCTTCGACTAAGGCGGTGACGACGTCGGCGGCGATCAGCAGGTCGTCGGAGATGTACATGACGGCATCCCCGATCGTCTTGACCACCCGCGCGCCCCGCGAGGTGATGACGTCCCGGGCCGTGTTCTCGAAGTCCTCGAGCATGTGGGTCAGGGCGGCCTTACTCATGCCCTGAGCGCGCTGGGTGAAGGAGACGATGTCGACGAAGCCCAGGGAGCGGATGAGCGGGTAGAGATCGGGGCCGGCGTCCTCCCTGCCCCGGGTCGACACCTCCGCATCGGTGCGCCCCAGGATAGAGGCCATGTGACGGCGCCACACGTAGGTCAGCTGGCGCGACAGGAGCTCCACGAGGCCGTCGATGCGGTCGAGGGCCACCAGCCGTGCGGCGGTGTCATCCAGCCCGAGACGCTCACTGAGGTCCGTGACGAAAGTCTCCAACTGCCACAGAACCAGGCGGTCCATGGTGTAGGACTGGGCCCTGAGGAGCTCGAGCGCGCTGGCCGAGGCCAGGGAGGAGTCACTGGTCTCATCCAGCAGCGCCACGGTGTCTTGAAGTGCGGCAACATCCTGGTCAGTGAAGCGGACCTCATCGGGTTGGACATCGGCGAAGCCCATGGCGCGCCAGAACTTCTGCGCCACCTCCATGCTGGTTCCAGCTCGCTGAGCCAGCTCGGTCAGGGTGAGGCAGGGGGGCGCCCCCAGCAGCAGGCTCTCGTGTCCCACCAGGGTGGTTCTCTCCGCGGGGTCCACCTCAGCAGCGGCCTCGCCCTCGACACGATGCGCGCCCTGGTGAGCCATCTGCTGGGAGACACCCCCGCGGGAGTCCGGTGCGAGCCCCTCGCTCGCTTGGCTGTCTAATGTCACCCTGCCACAGTAGCGCAGATCACACGCTCATGCCCATTGGGCGACAGACCGCGTTCACCAGCAACGAGTTCATGATTCTCACGACCCCCTCAGCCCTCCATTCGCACGAGGGTCACATCGCCGGCGCGAACCTCGGTGTCACCGGCCTGGGTGCGCAGTACGAGGGCGGGGGTGACGTCGATAGCCAGCCCACCGATCTCACCGTCAGGAGCCTGGACACTGACCTGCTTCCCCAGGGTGGTCAGCGCCTCGCGCAGCCGGCGCCCGAGCGCGCCGCCCGCGGCGTCGACATTCCCGCCGGCCTCCTCCCACTGCCCGACGAGCCGGGCCAGCTGGTGGCCGATCGCCGTCAGAACGATCTCCACGGCGTCTTCCGGATCGGGTCCGCTCCCCGTACCGACCGCGCCCAACGTGCGCAGGGAGCCGGCCCAGGGCACCGGCAGCTCCTCAGCCGCCTGCCCGATGTTGACGCCGACTCCGAGGATGACCATGGGCGCGTCATCGCGGTCGGCTGGAACCGCATCTGGAGCGAGGAAGCGGGCGACACCCCCTGCGGCGGCTTCCGGCATGACGAGCTCACTGAGGACGCCGGCGATCTTGCGTGTACCGGCCCAGCCGGGCACTGCGGGCACGGCCGCCGGGTCATCGGGCAGGGCGACGACGTCGTTGGGCCATTTGGTCCCCACACGCCAGGGCAGGTCCTCGACGAGGGGGGTCAGAGCGTCCCGGACGGCCAGGCCGCCCAGCAGCGGCAGCCAGCCCAGGCACTGGGCGGGGACGAGGGGCCTGAGCACCACGGAGACCAGGAGGGCCCCTCCGTCGGCGGGGGTGACCCAGGCGCGCCCGGACCTCCCTCTTCCGGCGGTCTGAGCGAGTGCTCGCAGTGCCGACAGGTGCGGCCAGGACGCCCGCTCAGGTCCCGTGAGGGCTGCGCGCAGGTCGTCCTGGGTGGATCCGGTGACGGGAACGGTGTCGAGACGCGAGAAGGGGCTTCCGCCTGAGGTCATGATCCGAGACTACCGGCCCGTATAGTCTGGCGACGTGATTCTCCTGGCTTCGAAGTCATCCGGCCGAATGGCCACCCTGCGAGCCGCAGGGGTCGAGCCGTTGGTGCGGGTCTCCGACGTCGACGAGGAGGCCGTGCTCGACGAGCTGATCCGACGGCGCCGCGAGGCCGGGCTAGCGGCCCCGACCGCCGCCGAGCAGGTCCAGGCCCTGGCTCGGGCCAAGGCCCTCGACGTCATGGCGTCCACCGACCCGCAGGAGGCCGAGGTGGTCGTGGGCTGCGACTCCATGCTGGAGATCTCCGGCCAGGTCGTCGGAAAGCCCATCGACGCCGCCGATGCCCATGAGCGCTGGCGGATGATGAGCGGGAGCACCGGCACCCTGCACACGGGGCACTTCCTGGTGCGCACCGCCGACGGCGCCATCGCCGAGGGGGTCAGCTCGGCCACCATCCGCTTCGGCTCCCCGTCCCAGGCTGAGATCGAGGCTTACGTCGCCAGCGGGGAACCGCTGTGGTGCGCCGGAGCCTTCACCATTGACGGCCTGGGCGGCGCCTTCATCGAGGGGATTGACGGCGACCCTCACGGAGTCGTCGGCATCTCCCTGCCGTTGCTGCGCCGCCTTCTGGCGGACCTGGACGTGGTCTGGACAGACTTGTGGGCGCCGCCACCGGTGACGAGACCGGCTGACGACGCCCACTGATCGCGCAGGAGCCTCAGGAGGCCGAGGCCGCCGAGAGCCCACAGGAGGAGTCCGGGGCCTGGGCGATGACCCTCATGAGCTCGGCCAAGGCGACCTGCTGCTCACGACTGAGACGGTCGACGACATGGCGGCGTACGCCGTCGAGGTGCACCGGAGCCGCCTCTCGCAGGAAGCTGAGGCCCTGCGGCGTCAGCGTGCAGTTGACGCCGCGACGGTCGGAGTCACAGGAGCTGCGCTCGACGTAGCCCACGTTCTCCAGGCGTCGGACCGTGTGGGTCAGCCGTGAGCGGGAGTGCGAGACGTGCTCGGCGAGAGTGGACATGCGCAGAGTCTGCTCAGGAGCCTCGGACAGGCGCACCAGGATCTCGTACTCGTGCATGGAGATGCCGCACCCGGCCTCGAGCTCACGGTTGAGGCGGGCGGTGACGGAGGTGGAGGCCGCCAGGAAGGAGCGCCAGGCATCCATCTCGATCTCGTCGAGCCGACGGAAGCCCTTCTGCTCCAAGGAGTCGCTCTGGCCGCAGCCACCGGTCGGCTTCAGGCCATCCTCGGGAGATCCCGCAGCCCCGGCCAGCTCTTGGCCGTAGGTGGCCTCAACGGCTTCCTGATCGCTCTGAGTCCACGTCATCTCGACATCCTCGGCGCAGGCCGTCGGCTCCACCATCGTCCGCTCTGCGGTAATCACCTTTATCGACTCCTCTCAGCACCGACCTGTGGCAGGTCGCGAACCTTCGAGCACGAACTTGTTGATCGCCTTTGGCTTTCATACAAGCGCGGCTCCACTTCTTTTTTATCACACTCGGTCGGAGACTCAGCACTCCACCACAGTGACCCACAACATCAGGCAACCTTGGAAACACAGGCAACCCCTCCACTTTTCGTTGATATTAAGCGGATCTCGGGGACCCACTTCTGTGCAGGAAAACAATTCAGGCACTGACTTCATGTCACCTGACATACATCAGTTTGACATCCCAAATACCCACCTTTGTTACGCTATCATCCCCATCTACCGATGATCGGGTGGGGGTCTATAATTCATTTTCACGTCTTCGTGTCACTTCCTTCAAGGCAGTAATGAATCTACGTCAGAATTCCCTCCAGTAAGCGATCACTATTCCTTCATGTATTGATAGGACGATGGCTGGCTTCCGCACCATCTCCGGGTGGCGTTGACGGGATGGATGGAATCACTGGCGGCGCAGGACGGGACGCCGGCCCTGAGTGATGTCTCCGCTGACAGGATCGACGGCGAGCATCGCCCACGACTCCTCCGCGCCGCACTCGGAGGCCGGAACATCAGCAGAACCAATGAATACGAGGCCGACCTGCCGTGAAGGCGAAGGCTGGACCAGGGCGAGACTGATCGCTCCGAGGAGCAAGCCGTGAGCGACGACCTCGCCGGAGCCGACCGACAGACCCGCCTCAGCCGCCCTTCCGGGCAGGAGATGGATGGGGTTCCGGTCTCCGCTGGCCTGTGCCCAGGAGACCACATCGGAGTCAGTGAGCCGGTAGAACACGCAGCCCGTCGACGTATCAAATCCGGCCCCCGGGGCCGCGAGTGTCCCGTTTTCGACGGCGCCCGGCCCGGGCGGCGACGTCCGGCGGGCGAGTTCATGGGTCACCCGCCAGTACCGCCCCTCCACCGGCACCTCGACCGTCGCCTGGATGAGCTCCCACCCGGCGCGCTCGACCTGCCGGATCGAGATTCCGTCGGCCGCGGCCGGCCCCGGGGCGACCCCGCCACCCGTGGGGCTCGCACTCATCCGGCAACGGCGGTGCACCAGGCCCTCCCAGGCGGCCTCTCCCCGGCAGTCCCGCAGCCGGCTTTGGATCCGGCGCAGGGCCTGCACAGCGGGGAGGATCGCCGTCGCTCCCCGCCGGGCCTGGCGGTGAGCCTCGCGGTCGGACAGTCCGGAGGAGCCGGTTGCGAGCACCCCACTCAGGACTGCTGCGAGCCGCTCGACGGCGTCGTCACAGGAACTGAGACCGTTCACCCTCACGATACTAGGCACCCGGCCCGAGGAGACGACGAAGCCCCGCCGATCTCATGTCGACGGGGCTCGCTACCCGGCCGCGACCGGGTTCGCTGCGCGATGCTCAGCGGGTCTCGCGGTGCTCAGTGTGCTTGCCGCAGCGAGCACAGAACTTGGCGATGCTGAGACGGTCGGGGGTGTTCCGACGGTTCTTCTTGGTGATGTAGTTGCGCTCCTTGCACTCCGAGCAGGCCAGAGTGATCTTGGGGCGAACGTCGGCGGACTTGCTGGCCACGTTTGTCTCCTCGTGTCGATCCTCGAGCATGCGACGGAACGCTGTACTCGAAAGCTTGCGTAGCGGGGGAGGGACTCGAACCCTCGACCTCACGATTATGAGTCGTGCGCTCTAACCAGCTGAGCTACCTCGCCATAGGAACACAATGGGGGCCAGTGGCCCCCGCTGTGAGAGCCCCGAAAGGGAATCGAACCCTTGACCTTCTCCTTACCATGGAGACGCTCTGCCGACTGAGCTATCGGGGCAACGAGCCGAATCCTAGGCAGATTCGAATCGCTCTGGCAATTCGTTCCGCCGTGGCTTCGCTCACTGCGGCCCTCACCGGATGGCGAGGTGCGATCACGAGTGATCGCCGTGGCGGGTGAGGGATTCGAACCCCCGTAGCATTACGCGGCTGATTTACAGTCAGCTCCCATTGGCCGCTCGGGCAACCCGCCTTGGCTCCGCGCTCCGACCTCTCGGTCATCGCTTGGCGCCGTGGAAGAATAGCAAGGCAGCGGCGCGAAACGCCAATCGCCCCCGTAGGACCCTCCTCACAGAACAACCCACCTAGACTCGGGGCAACTGAAGTCCCCACCCCGGAAAGGACTGCCGCCATGGCCAACGACTCCTCCTTCGACGTCGTCTCCCGCCTCGACCGCCAGGAGGTGGACAACGCCGTCAACCAGTGCGCCAAGGAGATCTCCCAGCGCTACGACTTCCGCGGCGTTGACGCCTCCGTGAGCCTGTCGGGCGACACCATCACCCTGGAGGCCAACACGGCCGAGCGGGTCCTGGCAATCCTGGACGTCCTGGAGTCCAAGCTCTTCCGCCGCGGCGTCTCCCTCAAAGCCCTGGACCTGGGGGACAAGGAGCCTCGACCCTCGGGCAAGATCTACCGCCTGGCCTGCCCGCTGCGCGAGGGACTCACCCAGGAGGTGGCCAAGAAGATCACCAAGGCGATCCGTGACGAGGGCCCCAAGAGCGTCAAGGCCACGATCCAGGGCGACGAGGTGCGCGTGACCTCCAAATCCCGCGACGACCTCCAGACGGTGATCGCCCTGCTGAAGAACCTCGACGTCGACGCCGCCCTCCAGTTCGTCAACTACCGCTGAGCGGCGCTCGTCCCCGGCGACTAGGCCGACAGCAGCGTCAGGACGGCCTTGACGCGGCGGTGGACGGCGGCGTCGGGCAGCAGGCCGAGCTTGGCGAAGATCCGCTGGGTGTGCTTCTCCACGGCCCCCTCGGTGACCACCATGATCTTGGCGATGCCGGCGTTGGTGTGGCCCTCGGCCATGAGGGCCAGGACCTCCCGCTCGCGGGGCGTGAGCTCGGTGAGCGGGTCGTCTCGCCGGCCTCGCTGGAGGACCTGGGAGACGACGTCGGGGTCCAGGACGAGCTCGCCGCGCGCCACCCGCTCGACCGCGCCGAGGAAGGCGTCGATGTCGCCGACCCGGTCCTTGAGGAGGTAGCCCAGGGCGCCGCCGCCGTCGGCCAGGAGCTCGGGCAGGTAGCCGGCGACGACGTACTGGCTCAGCAGCAGGATGGGTGCCCCCGGCCACTGGGCACGGATGCGGGTGGTGGCCCGCAGGCCCTCGTCGGTGTGGGAGGGTGGCATGCGGATGTCGGCGACGACGACGTCGGGCCGCAGCCGCAGGGCCTCGCTCACGAGGGCCTCACCGTCCCCCACTCCCCCGACGACCTCGTGGCCGCCGTCGGCCAGGATGAGTGCCAGTCCCTCGCGCAGGAGGACGGAGTCATCAGCGATCAGAACGCGCACGGGATTCTCGCCTCCAGTGTGGTCGGTCCGCCGGTCGGGGACGTGATAGTGAGCCTACCGTCGACGCCATTGAGGCGCTCGACCAGGCCGGCCAGGCCGTGTCCCTTGGCGGTCGAGGCCCCTCCGATGCCGTTGTCGCTGATCCTCACGAGCAGGGCGCCGTCGGCGACGCGGGCATCGACGCCGGCGGCTGTGGCCCCGGAGTGCTTGTTGAGGTTGGCCAGGGCCTCGCTGACCACGAAGTAGGCGGCCTGGGAGACGTGGTCGGGCAGGTCGGGCAGCTCGGTGCTCACGGTGACGGGGACGGAGGAGCGGGTGGCGGCCTCGGTGATGGCGGCCGCCAGGCCACGGTCGATGAGGACCGGTGGGGCGATGCCGCGGGAGAGCTGGCGCAGCTCATCGAGGGTCTGCTGGGTCTGCTCCATGGCACCCTGGATGATGGCCGACGCGGCCGCCGGGTCCTTCTCGGCCTGTCGGTGGGCACGGGCCAGGTCCATGCGCAGGCGCACGAGGCGCTGCTGGGGACCGTCGTGGATGTCTCGCTCCAGGCGGCGGCGGGTGTCGGCCTCGGCACGCTGAACGGCGGCCCGGGAGGTCTGGAGGCGGCTGACCTCGCTGCGCCAGGAGAGCATGGCGCGGCTGAGCCCGATCTGCATGGCGGCCAGGCCCCGCAGGACGGCGGGGGCGGCCAGGGAGAAGACAATGCCGCAGGTGAGGTTGAATCCGATGTCCCAGAACAGCTCCGGCTGCAGGCCCAGAAGATGAGCCAGCCCCTGGCGCTGCCCCACGGCCGGATCGAGGACCAGGTCAAGAATGATGTCGGCAATGGGGGCGAGGAGACCTGCCACGGCCAGGGCCAGCCACACAACACTGATGATCCAGGTGATGAGGGAGACCGGGAAGTAGATGACGGCCCACAGCAGATCCATCCAGCGCTGGGGGTCGCGCAGGCGCCGGAAGAGCCGACGATGCAGAGAGGCTCCCGGCTCGGGCTCGAGGTATCCGCCGGGCACCGGCTCGCGTCCGTCCACGCGCGCCATGGAGAGGCGGGCGATGTTGGCGAAGCCCCCGGCGATGCTCAGGTCGATGATGAGCACCAGCAGCCCGACCCAGATGATGGTGGTGACCACACCGAGGGCGGTCAGCGGCACGATGACGCAGAAGGCGAGCAGGCTCAGTGGCCCGCTGAGGAGGAGGAAGGCGGCGTCCCTGCCGAGCTGGCGGTAGCGCGCGGCCCATGCTGATCTGTTCATGCCTCATATCCTCCTCAGGGCCGGAATCGCGCCCAATCCTGCCACCTGGCGGGGCCGTGGTGGGGCTAGCCCGACACCGCCGTGAGGGCGGGCGGCTCAGTCCGCGAGTCGGGAGGTCAGGCTGCGGGCGAGATCGTCGGCCCATCTGCCGTAGCGGGCCTCGCCGGGGCGGCTGAGGCAGTACAGGAGGTTGCCCAGGCGGTCGAGGAGCTCGTAGGCGTCGCGGCGCTCCAGCAGCCGTTGCGGGTCGGCGGCACCCGTGTCCTGCACAAGCCGCGAGGACGGCAAGTACCGCGAATATTCAGTGACGAAGGCGGTGACGTCGTCGGGTGTCATGGGCAGGTACCAGGGCCCACCGGTCACCCGGCCCCCGATGAGGGCCAGGTCCTTGGCGGTGTCGCCGGGCCCGGACCACTCGAAGTCGATGAGCCGCGGCAGGCCGTCGGGGCCGAGGATGACATTGGTGGCGACGGCGTCGCCGTGGATGAGCGGGTGGGTGGGGACTGCCTCGAAGGCCGGGGCGAGGCGGTCGAGCTCACGGCGCCAGGCGGGCAGGAGCGCGCGGACGCGGGGGTCGGTGAGGGTCTGCGGATGGTGCTCTCCCCACCAGGTCGCCAGCTCCTCCCCCTGCTCTCCAGCACTCGGTACGAAGGCGGCCGACGGCGCGGGGGCGGTAGCGGTGGCGAGGGCCTCGTGCAGGCGGGCGATCTGGTGGGCGAAGGCGGTGGCGAACCGCGGGTTCCAGTCGGCGGTGCGCAGGGCCCGACCGGGGACGTGAGTGGTCACCATGTAGGGGGTGCCGAGCGGGTTGTCGCTGCCGGACTCCAGGGCGACGGCGCTGGTTCCCAGCTCGGGTGGGACGCGTCTGAGAACCTCGAACTCGGCCTGCATGGAGCGGGGCAGGTCATGGGGCGGGCGTCGTGGAAGGCGCAGGACCCGGGCCCGCTCCCCGGAGCCGATTCGCCAGGCCGTGTAGCTCTCACCGGTCCCCAGCCGCTCGACCGGTCCGGTCGTCACGCCGCGCAACTCGCCGGCATCGACGGCGGCCCTAATGCGTCGGGCGATGTCGTCGTCGGTTCCAGTGGGAGGTGGAGTGTCCACTCCCCTGTCCACCGTCATCGGGTTCCATCCGCGAGGCCGAGGTCGACGATGGCCCGGGCGGCCTCGGTGACGGTGAGCCGGGCGGTGTCGAGGCGGAGGTCGGCCTCGGGCCAAGGGACGTAATCGCGACGGGCGATCTCCTGCCACCCCGGCAGATCAAGTCCCTTGATGTCGCTCACCCGCTGCTGGGCGCGGCGCCGATGCTCGGCCTCATCGGAGCAGATGAGCTCGACGGCGAGAAACCGGGCGCCCAGGTCTGAGGCTGTCTCCTCCCACAGGCGGCGGGTGAGGGGCAGCGGGTTGACGCACTCGACCAGGACGTCCCCGCCCGAGTCCAGGACGTCCCGGGCCACAGCGGCGGCCGCGTAGTATCCGGCGCCTGCGGGCATGCCGGGGAGCATCTCACCGCTGTCCCGCAGAGCCTGCTCAATAGTGTCAATGCGCAGCCAGGTCGGCGGCCGGCTCTGCTGCTGCACCTCGGCCCGCAGGCGCAGGACCTCCCGGCACACGGCGGTCTTGCCGACTGCCGGTAGTCCGCCGACGACGGTCAGGGGCATCCCGTCAGTACCCGGCCATCTGCTCGAGGCGGGCGATGCGCTTGTCCATGGGCGGGTGGGTGGAGAAGAGGTTGCGCAGGCTCCCGAAGGGGTTGGCGATCATCATGGAGGAGACCGGTTCGAGGCGCGGGTCCTGCCCCATGGGCACGCGCGAGATTCCGGACTCGAGCTTGCTGAGCGCGCTGGCCAGGGCGAGCGGGTCCTGGGTGAGCTCGGCGCCATCGTGGTCGGCGTCGTACTCGCGGGTCCTAGAGATGGCGAACTGGGTGATGGCGGCGGCCAGGGGCGCCAGGAGGGAGAGCAGCAGGACGGCGATGATGTTGCCGCCGTCCCGGTCGCGCCGGTTGCCGCCGCCGAACCACATGGCCATGGTGACCATGGAGGAGATGACGCCGGCGATGCCCGCGGCCACCGAGGAGGTGAGGATGTCGCGGTTGTAGACGTGGGAGAGCTCGTGGCCCAGGACGCCGCGCAGCTCACGCTCGTTGAGGAGCTGGAGAATGCCCTGCGTGCAGCACACGGCGGCGTGCGAGGGGCTGCGGCCGGTGGCGAAGGCGTTGGGGCTCATCGTGGGGGCCACGTAGAGGCGCGGCATGGGCTGGCCGGCAGCGGCGGAGAGCTCACGCACGATGGCGTACATCTGGGGCTGCTGGGCCTCGGTGACCTCGATGGCGCCCATGGAGCGCACGGCGATCTTGTCGGAGTTCCAGAAGCCATAGGCGGTCTGCACCAGGCCGATGACCGGTGCGATGACCAGCCAGATGGCGGAGCCGGTCCCCCGGGCCAGCACGTAGCCGAGCAGGAGAAGCAGGCTCCACATGCCGCCCAGGAGGACGGCGGTCTTGAGACCGTTGTAGTGGTGAGTCCTTGTCATGGCTGGAGACTATGGGATGAACCTGTGTCTGACCTATGTCTGCTGGCGCTGGACCACTCGCGCGGTGATGAGGCCGCAGTCCAGGCAGCTCAGGGCATCGCGGAAGTCGTCGGGATCGAAGGTAGTTCCCGGCGCCTCACGCGCGAGGGTCCAGTACTCCCCCGTCGAGTCCTGGACCGCGTACCCGGTGTCGCGGAAGCCGGAGCGCTCGTAGAAGGAGAACCGACGGCGTCGCTGCTCGGCGTTGTCGGCCTCGGCGATGACGGGCTCGATGTCCAGGACGATGGTGCAGCCGGGGTGACGGCGCTCGAGCTCGGCCAGGAGACGGGTGCCCACCCCGCGGCCGCGTGCGGCGTCGTCGACGGCGAGGTAGAAGAGGAAGAGCAGGCGGGAGCCGGGGCGACGCACGGTCCAGGTCAGGGCGACAGGATCCGGGCGGGCCGCACGGGTCGGTCCGGCGGGCTGGTCCCACCAGGCGACGAGGTCGACGCCGCGGCGCAGGCTGAGCACGTGGATGAGCGCCCAGGGAATGCGCTCATCCTCGGGGAAGGCACGCAGGTAGAGGTCACGCGCCCAGCGGTTGGTTCCGCCGGCGAAGCGGATGCGGCGGGTTCTCATCGGACTTCTTCCTCTCAGTGTCGGTGACGACGCCCGTCCGGCATCGGCCGCGGGGACCGGTGCCGGACGGGTGATGCGATGTCGGCTGGGCTTGAGCCGCAGACAGTGCTCGGCTCAGTCGGCCAGGCGGTGGGCGACGCGCTCGGGGACGCGACCCGTCTCGGGCTGGCCGATGAGGTCCTCGGGAACCTCGGTGGAGCGGGAGATCGCGGTCATAGCATCACGGGAGACGACCTTGACGCGCTCGCGCGGCTTGGAGGCCCCTCCGGTGACGACGACCTCACCGTAGCCCTCACCGAGCTCGCGCTCGTAGGCGTCCAGCAGCTCCCAGCCCTCCCAGTTGGTGAAGGGGATGCCGCGGGACTCCAGCAGGGCGATGATGGCGTCGTGACCGACCTGGGCCTCGTCGCTGGTCTCGGCGTGCAGCAGGCCGGCATTGGCGTCGGCCACGAGGTTGGTGATGGTCTCCTGCGCGTCGGACTTGGTGGAGCCGATGAGGCCCACGGGGCCGCGGCGGATCCAGCCGGTGGCGTACAGGCCGGTCAGGGGCTTGCCGTCCTCGCCGAGGACGCGGCCGCCCTCGTTGGGGACGACGTGCCGCTCGGCGTCGAAGGGGAGGCCCTCGATGGCGCTGGAGGCGTATCCGACGGCGCGGTAGACGGCCTGGACGGGCCAGTCGCGGTACTCGCCGGTGCCGGTGACGTTGCCGTCGCCGGTCAGGCGGGTGCGCTCGGTGCGCAGGCCGACGACGTGGCCGTCGTCGTCGGTGAGGACCTCGTGGGGCGCCGAGAAGAGGTGGATGTGGATGCGGTGGGAGGCGGTAAGGTCCTCCGGCTCCTGCATCGCGTAGCCCTCAAGGGCCTTGACGACCTGGCGCTGCTGGTTGGAGGAGGCCAGGGCCGCCTGCGAGCCCTCGTCGTACTCGAAGTCCTCCTCGTCGACGAGGACGTCGACGTCGGCCTGCTTGCCGAGCTCGCGCAGCTCCAGCGGGGTGAACTTCACCTGAGCCGGACCGCGGCGACCGAAGACGTGCACGTCGGTGACCGGGGACTGCTGGAGCGTGGCGGCCACGTTCGCGGGGATCTCAGTAGTCATGAGGTCGTCGGCGTGCTTGGCCAGGACGCGGGCGATGTCCAGCGCGACGTTGCCGACGCCGATGACGGCGACCTCCTTGGCACTCAGGTCCCAGGTACGCGGGTGGTCGGGGTGACCGTCGTACCACGAGACGAAGTCGGCGCCGCCGTAGCACTCAGGGGCATCGACGCCGGGAATGTCGAGGGGGGCGTCAGTGTCGGCTCCAGTGGAGAAGATGATGGCGTCATAGTGCTCCTGGAGCTCGGCCACCGAGATGTCACGGCCGACCTCGACGTTGCCGATGAGCCGAATGTCCCCGCGCTGGAGGATCTTGTAGAGGGCCACGATGATCTGCTTGATGCGCGGGTGGTCGGGGGCGACGCCGTAGCGCACCAGCCCGTAGGGCGCAGGAAGCCGCTCGAACAGGTCGATACAGACCTCCATGCCCGACTTCGAGAGGATGTCCGAGGCGTAGATGCCTGCGGGGCCTGCTCCGATGACGGCGACATTGAGAGGACGTGCGTTCACTGTTCTTCGTTCCTGTTTCAGGGGACGTGGACGTGGCACCCGCGTTCCCGCTGCCGGGAGAACCGGTTGCTCCGGTCCGGGGCGACGACGGCGGGGTACCGCGCCACAGTCTATGGAGGAAGGCAGGGGCTCCCCCAGGGTGTGGGCAACAACGCGGCTTTGAGCCGCGTCACGTCGGGGAGGGGGTGGGGTTGGGTGAGCGGGTTCGGGTAGGTGGGGTCGGGTCGGCCTGAGCCGGCCCACTCGGACCGAACGTCCTGAACCGGATCGCCCGAGCCGAGCGCCTCGAACCTGCATCCTTGAACTGGCCTGCCCGCACCTGCTCACCCGCACCCGACCCTTCCGAACCTGTATCCGCGCACCCGGCCCTCCCGAACCTGTGTCCCTGAACTAGCCCACCCGGACCGGACGTCCCGGACCAGCCCACCCAAACCGGTTGGCCGGTTCAGGTGGGTGAGTTCGGGACGTGAAGCAAGAGCCGGCCCCACTCCACCTCCTTATGCCTGAAGCCAAGAAGGTCGACGCCCCGGGGTTTTCGTTGCTGTGCCGGTGTTTCTGGGGCCCGTTTCGGCGTGCGGGTGGTGGGGGTTCGGGCTATACTGTACATATGTTCGAAGGCGGTGTGCTTCCTCGTGTCCCGGCCGGTGGTGCGGCCGGGACGCTGAGCGCGCCTGCACAGGACGTGTCGGCGGAGGCCGTGACCTGCCCTGAGGATGTGGCGGGCCTGCTGGGGTCCCTGGCCGCGGGCGGTGAGCTGGCCGGTGTGGTGGAGGGGCTGCTGGCCCGGCTGCTGGTCACCGCCCAGGACCACCACCACGACGGCGACGGCGACGGTTGCCCTGCTAATAGTGATGCGGCGCCGGC